>NZ_CFHRBF010000029.1:0-54567 GCF_984380535.1 Thalassoroseus sp. | reverse complement strand
CTCATCGTTTGGCTGGCGTTCACGTTTTCGCCGCTCAGCATGTTTGTGTTGGGGGGGAATGCCCGAGCCGATTCAGCCTTGTATCACAGTGACACTCCGCTTGGTGTGACCGAATTCCTTCGCAACAACCCGCCAACCGGTTTAGTGGCCGGTCCCCAGTGGTGGGGGGACTGGTTAGCGTGGGACGGGCCGGAAGACATCCAATTGATGATGACGACCAACGCAGTTCACGTCGCTCCCCCGCAAGTTTGGCAAGATTACCTGCGTGTCGCCAACGGGGATGCCGGACTGACGCGTCGATTGGATAAGTATCGAATTAACACGCTCGTCGTGCACAAAGAGCTTCAACAGGGACTTGATCGCGCGGTTCGTCGTCTGCCTGGTTGGACGCTTGTGTATGAAGACGACTTGGCGTTCGTCGCCGTTCGTGGTGGAGAAAAAACGCCCGAACCCGACTTCATCCCCGCGATTCCCACGCCAGCCGTCGCCGAGAAACCTTAATTCTCAGTTCGAAAGTCTTGAGTTGATGTCTGAATCAGAGCAATCGAAGTCTGCAATCAGTCGCCGCACGATCGCGTTTGCTGTCGTGCAGACTGTGTTTTTAGTGGGTGTCGGTGCGTTGGCGGCTTGGCGATATCAAGAATTGACCAAGCCGAGTTTGCCCCCGGTTCCCCGAAATGAGCCGCTGCGATTTACCCCAAGGTACGATCGTCCCGAAGTTGTATCTAGCGAGCAACTCCAACGTGTGCTGCAATTGCTGGAACCTCGATTCCGCGGTCGGAATCCGCAAATTAATCACGTCGACCATGCATTGCGGTTTTGGGGAGTGGAGTCGGTGTTTAGCGACCCACGTAGCCTCTCTGGAATTGAGATGCGTGAGTTGTTGCTCGATCATCGTCGCTTTGCAGCCGCTTGGGGTGACGAACAGAAACCGTTTCTCGTTCCGGACACCACCGGGGATGGTCTGAAGTTCCGTACGATGGAAGGTAAAGCGTCGGCGAGTCACGTCGATCATACTCTCGCCGGTTTGGCGGAAGTCGGCACGCCATTGGATTTCCCCGTGATCACCCCGAAGGGCGAAACAACGCTACGGGCGGGATTGGCTCAATCGCTCGATCAGTTCAGCTTGAATCAGGTTGAATATGAATGGTCGACGCTTGCGTATTTGCACTATCTTCCGCATGCGAAGAGCTTTCGGACTCAGGAAGGGCAAGAAATCACGTGGGATCGGTTAGCCGATCGCCTGATGCGACAACGGCTCGCACAAGGTGTGTGTTTCGGGAACCATCGGCTGCACGCATTGGCGTTGATGTTGCAGGCGGATGAGGAGTTCGAGTTGTTGAGTGAAACCGGTCGTGCCAAGGTCATCGCTCATCTTCAAGACGTCACACGTCGGCTCGTCGAAACACAATCGCCGGAAGGTTATTGGGACGGCGGTTGGCCCGGCGAGGAAGTTGACGGTCCGCAACCCGAAGGTGTGAGTTCGCCGATGGGGGTGCAGGCAGATCGACTCTTGGCGACGGGTCATGCTCTCGAATGGTGGGCGTTTGCGCCACCGGAATGTTTGCCGCCTGCGGAGGTTATCGAGCGAGCAGGGCAATGGTTGGTGCAGGGCGTCGAGGAGTTAACTCCATCGCAGCTCAGTCGATCTTACCCGTTTCTGACACACGTCGGTCGTGCGTTGGCGTTGTGGCGTGGACAGTTTCCGGCGGATGTCTATCGGCCATAATCTTGACCGTCCCGTATAACCGGCGTTAGCATCGCCCGCTGTTGCCGTTTCAAAGACTCATCAGCAGGGACGAAGATGTCACACGATCTCGCCGCGAAAATTGCCGACCGATCCGCCCTCGTTGGTGTGATTGGTTTGGGCTATGTCGGGCTGCCGCTTATCCATGCCTTCACATCGGCGGGCTTTCGCTGCATTGGCTATGATGTCGATCAGCACAAGGTCGACCAACTGGTTGCCGGCAAGAGTTATATCAAGCATATTCCGTCGGAAACCGTGGCGACTTGGATCGAGAACAAGGAACTCGACCCAACCGCTGACATGTCTCGTCTGGGTGAAGCCGATGTGCTGTTGATTTGTGTGCCGACTCCGCTCAATGAGGCACGCGACCCGGATCTTCGCTACGTCGAGGGCACCACGCGAGCCATTGCCAAGACGTTGCGTCCCGGTCAACTGGTCGTGCTTGAGAGTACGACTTATCCGACGACAACTCGCGATGTCGTCCTGCCGATCCTAGAAGAAAGTGGTTTATCCATCGGTAGCGACTTCTTCCTGGCGTACAGTCCCGAACGCGAAGACCCTGGCAACCCGCAGTACAGCGCGAAGAACATTCCGAAAGTTGTCGGGGGAATCGACGAGCAAAGCGGCGAATTAGCTGCTGCGTTGTATCGACACGCGATCGTCGAGGTTGTGCCGGTCTCCAGCCCGGAGGCAGCGGAAGCGTGTAAGATTCTGGAAAACACGTATCGAGCGGTCAACATTGCGTTGGTCAACGAGTTGAAGGTGCTCTTCGACCGTATGGGGCTTGATGTCTGGGAAGTGATCGACGCGGCAAAAACGAAACCGTTTGGCTTTCAGGCGTTCTATCCGGGACCGGGATTGGGCGGGCACTGTATCCCAATCGATCCCTTCTATCTCACCTGGCTCGCCCGCAAGCAGGGATTGTCCACGCGTTTCATCGAACTCGCCGGCGAAGTGAATCGGACCATGCCGGAATACGTAATTCTCCGTCTAGCCGAGTTTCTAAACGATGTCGGCAAACCCATCCGTGACAGTAAAATTTGCCTGCTTGGAATGGCGTATAAGAAAGATGTGGACGACCCGCGGGAAAGTCCGTCGTTCGAACTCCTCGAATTGCTCATCGCACGCGGAGCGGATGTCAGTTACAACGATCCACATATTCCGAAGCTCCCCCGCATGCGACATTACAATGTTCCGGAAATGACCAGCCAAGAACTCACCCCGGAGTTTCTGGCGAAGCAAGACTGCGTGTTGATTGCGACCGACCATTCCGCTTACGATTACGCACACATCGTTCAGCATGCGTCGCTCGTCCTGGATACTCGCAATGCCACCAAGTCGGTGACTGAAGGACGAGACAAAATTCGCAAAGCCTAGTCACTTATCAAAAATTGACAGACGAAGTTTTCGAAAATCGTCGTCCGCCATATTTGCTCCGGGAGGAACGAAGATGGAGGATCGCGGATCGAATCGGAAAACGTGCGGATGCATCGCTATCCTCCATCTTTCATTCTCAATCCTCGAAAACGAAGTTCGAACATCTTCATTTTCTAGCACGTAGCTTCAACTCCTATTCCCCATACGATCGAAAGATGCCGCCATGCACTTGCGCTTACTCATGGTTCTGCTAATTCTTTGTGGTTTCGGTTGCTCATCGAAGTCCGACACGGACGAAGCGGCCGAGGGTGGTACGAAGAAGTACCGCATTGCCGTCATCCCGAAGGGAACCAGTCACGACTTTTGGAAGTCCGTGCACTTTGGGGCCGAGAAGGCTGCGAAAGAATTGGGGAATGTCAAAATTGTCTGGCAGGGCACGTCTGACGAGACGGACAAGGAAGGTCAGATCAAAATCGTCGATACGTTCGTCGGGCAAAAAGTCGACGGCATCGTCCTCGCACCGATTGATCGAGACGCCTTCGTCCCGGTCGTCAAACGGGCGAAACAACGGGACATTCCGGTAGTGGTCTTTGACAGCGGACTCCAAGATTTGAGCGATGTCGTGAGTTATGTCGCGACGGACAACCTGCGGGGCGGCCGTCTCGCCGGTCAGAAGATGGTCGAGCTGATGGGCGGGAAGGGCGGAGTGATTCTGCTGCGTTATCAAGCCGGTAGCGAAAGCACCGAACAACGTGAAGAAGGTTTTCTCGAAGAAATCGAAGCCGCCAGCAATGTGGCTGTACTTTCCGAGAGTCAGCGTGTGAACTCCGCCGCCGAGGAAGCACTCAAGATCGCCGAGCAATTGTTACGGAACCACAAGGGCAAAGTCACTGGCGTGTTTACGGTTTGCGAACCGAACAACAAAGGCATGCTGCAAGCACTAGAGAATCTACAAATGACCAACGATGTCAAGTTCATCGCGTTTGATTCCGATCCGCGAATCGTCGAGGGCCTGAAGAACGGTTCTGTCGACGGCGTGATTCTGCAAGACCCTGTCAACATGGGCTACCTTGCCGTCAAAACGATGGTCGCCAAATTGGAGGGTGAGGAAGTCGAAGATCGAATCGACACCGGCGTGTATCTCGTCACGCCGGAAAACATGAACGAGGAAAAGTTCCAGAAACTGCTTGAACCGGATCAGTTCGAGACGAAATAACGCGATCAAACAAGGACAGGGAGTGTAATCACGAAGTTCGCTCCCTCGTCTGACTTCTCCAGCGTCATGATGCCACCGTGTGCCTCAACGATTCGCTGACTAATCGACAGGCCAAGCCCAGTGCCCTTCGATTTGGTGGTAAAGAACGGTTCAAAAACCCGCGATTGAATTTCTGGTGGTAACCCGGGACCGTTATCCTGAACAGAGACAATCACAGCCCGCTGGCCTTCAAAGCGACTGAAACTGGTGGTCAGCGTCAACACAACGGGATCGCTACCGGCGGCAATTGCGTTTTCGAATAAGTTGCGAAAGACCTGCTCGATCCGGAAGGAATCGACGTTGCACTCAATGGGGTTCCCGGGACTCGTAACCAGCTCGATTGCCCGATTGGGATGGGCCCGTTGAATGGATTCCCATGCCCGTTGCCAAATCTCGTGGAGATTGACTTTCACGAGATTCAACGTGATAGGGGCGGCAAACGATCGCACATCTTCAAACAACACCTGCAGCCGATTCGCGCTCGTTTGGATGGAGTTGAGCGTACTTCGAACTTCGGGCTGATCGGACGTCTGTTTCTTGAGCAAGGCCATGCCGACTTGAATTGTGTTCAATTCGTTTCGGCTTTCGTGGGAGAGCACCGCAAGCGTTTCACCGATGGCCGCTAGACGTTCAATTCGGAAGGATCGCTGTCTGGCAGACTGAAGTTCTTCGGTTCGCTTGGCGAGTTGAAGACCGAGTACCGCGATCGTCCACTGAGCCAACAGTGCAATAAAACGGTTCTCCAGCCCTAGCCAGAACGTCGTCGTTCCGGTCGGCCAGGGGATTGTGAAGCCCACGATCGTGCATATCGTGGTGACGATGGCGGCAATGACGACGCTACGCCGCTCTGGCAACCATAACGCCAAGAACACGACGGTGATATAGGGCACCCCCGCTGCAACACCGAGCGGAAAGACCAAGTCCAGCAAAAAGACGATCACTGTCAGGATAACCATCGCCATCCAAGTGACGCGGCTACGAGTTTCTGTGACCTGTTCTTTTGGGGGACTTGGTTGCGTTGAACTCAAACTGGAGGCTCGCAAAAGACTCGAGGGCGGTATCAGACACACCCTCGAGATAAATTCAATTTCAAACAGTTCCAGCGTCTACTGGCCCTACATATCCGCCGGTCCTTCGACGCCGCCGGTGAATTCCGCATCATGGGCAGCGTGTCCGGTGAGGACTTCCGCCTGGTATCCACCACGACTCTTGAAGTAACCGATCAGAATAAGATACGCAACCAGCATGATGATCGGGAAGGTCGTCATGTCAGCCAAAGAGCGTTGATTCGCCTTTTCGCGAACGATGGCAATCTCTTCTTTCGTCTCCTCGTCGGCGTTTTCATCGAGAACTGCGTCGAGTTCCTTATCGGAGATCTGGGTGAACTTGATGATCTCGTAGACGCTGCCTTCCGATGTCGTCGTCAGCTTGCCGTCTTCGACCAGGCCAGGAACTTTCTGAGCGGCTTCGGAAGCACTTACCGCTTCGATTTGGTTCTCGGCTTGCAAAGCCCCAATGTACGGGAAGCCGAGCGTTCCCACTGCGAGCATGCCGATGCCGCTGATGGCGTTGAGAGTCAATGCACCACCTCGCGGCGTTTGCTCAGCGACGACCCCCAGCATCGTGGGCCAGAAGAATGTTTTTCCGAAGGCGTACAGCGTTGCAGCCGCAAAAATGATGGCGGCTTCGGCAATCGACAGCCAATACAAACCAGCAATCGCCAACACGCAGCTGCCGCAGAGAAGCCCCAGCGGCGAAAGCGTGTGCACAATCGGACCAGCGAAGAATCGCAAGACCATCATGATCGCGGAGGTGTAAATCAACACCCAACCAGGATGCATCGAGTACGGCTTGCCGTTGATCGTGAGGACGTTGTCCATTCCGCCAGCGGCTTCGACGTCCGCCGGGCTCATTTCGAAGGTGCCTTCCATAATCCCGGTGATCCAACCATCGGTTCCGATTTCCGTCGTCGCCAATGGCATCATGATCAGCACAAGGAAGAACAACAGCAGTCGGCCGACAGCTTGGGTGTAGAGTCCGAAGCCGACGACGATCGCCACGCCGATTCCCACAAATGTGTACTTCAGGCTATCAGAAATCGCGACGGTACCACCCACGGTGGCGAAGTCGATCAGTTGGAGGGTAACCAGAAGCCCGACAACCATCGCACCGAGAATTCCGAACTCGGCGAGCATGTCTTTGTAGGTCACGCCAGAAGCCACGCGTTCTTGCGCGGGGAAGGTTCGGGTGATGAGCATCAAGAAGTACACCAACGCCGGGGCGGCGATGATGCCCACTTTGTAACCCCACGCTAAGTCGCCCATGAAGATCACGATGATCCCGGCGATCACCAATCCGCCTGGCCAACCGGCATGAAGAATGTTCAACCATTTGGTTTTCTCGCGGTTGAACATCGTCGCCACCACGGGATTGATAAAGGCTTCCACAGTTCCGTTGGCCAAACCGAGAATCAGACTGCCCCAGTACAGCAACGCGAACGCCGTTTCTTTGTCAGGACTTTCGCCGGTGGACAGCGTGAATGCATACACGCCCATGCAGGCCCAGATAAGGTGCCCCAGGAACGCCATGATCATCGCGACTTTGTAGCCGATTTTGTCGATGAATAAGCTAAAACCAATGATACTGACCGCAAACGGCCAAATCCCGATCCCGGCCAAACGACCGACTTGGGCCTTGTCCAAACCAAATTCGGTTTCCCATTCACCTAGCAGAAACATCCGAGTGATGAACCCGAAAGCGGTGGTGATCAAGGCGATAAAACAGCCCCAGAACAGGGTGTAATCGGGTTCTTTGGTGGCCACCGATGGGGTGGGCGAAGCCGCGGCGCTTCCGGCATCGGACATGGCAAAATTCTCCTCAGGAGGTCAATCGGGATGAGTGAAAGCCGGATCACACGCATGACGAGCGTCCCGCGGACCCGGATGGTTGGCGAGCATCCTACACCGAATGCCGAGCGCTTTCCATCATTCGGCTGTACCGAAACCAACCGCTGACCAGGGAAAAACGATGGATTGACCAGATTTTTCCGTCGTGTGCGGAAAAACCACTACAAATTGTGAGGCTTAAAAGCCAATCTTTCGGATCCTGGGCTCGAATCAGGAATTGTTTCGCTTCTTGTACTTCTCTGAGCTAAACTTTAGGTAACCTCCCAAGGCGTTTCCCCCGCCTTGCCGTTTCGGCCTGTGTGTCGGAAAGCCGAAACTCGGCCTGCCAAAATCAAGAAGGAGTGGTTCATGCCGTGGCGTTCCTACTCGGCGTCCTCGTTTCCGTTGGCTCGCAGTTCACGCACTCGCCGACGCTTGCTACTGATTCCCGACTTCGGTGTCGTTCCTCATCCGGAATTGGAAGTCGAAGACGATGACGACTCCATCGCCGATGAGGAAACCCTCGATCGCTTCTGGGCCGGTCACGATTCCGAAGAATTCGACGATGACAATCTCGAAACGCTCGCGACCGATGAATTCATCGATATTCGTGCGTTCGCCGATGAGGTCTTCGAACCGTCCGAACATCGCAACGAACAGCTGCAAAGCGGGTTGGCGAGCGATAGCGTGCTCGATGATGCCGAGAGCATTCATCATTCTCCTAGAGACGACAACCCGCAAATTTTCGACCTCTTGGAAGAGCAAGCCAAACGGTCTGGCGGACAATCGCAAATCCTGCGATGGGACGACCTCGCCGAGGAACTCCAGTCAAACGCATTCCCTGTCGAAGACAGCGACAACGCTCAGCCCCGGTTCCCATCTTGGTATGTTCCGACTTTCCGGACCTTGAAACGTTTGGTCGACGATGCCAAACCAGTCACCTGGGTCTTCACGGGAGATCGGCTTTGTGAAGGCGAATTCTCCGCCGGTTGGCAAGACTACTCCGAACAATTCGGCGAGCGAGTTCGTCGAGAGATGGGACGTTCGCAAGACGTGGTGATCACGACGAGTACGGTCGGCGGAACCATCGACGAGTTACTTGCGAACCTGCAGTTTCGTGTGTTTCGCTTCCGCCCGGAAGTGGTCACGCTGATGGTCGGTTATGGGGATTGTCGACGGGGACGTAGCCAACTCGACGAATTTCGCGGGTCATTGACCGAGGTCATCGGCAAAATCCGTGAACGGGGTTCCGCGGTTGTGTTACAAACGCCCCCACGTTTCGACCACTCCGCATTTCCGGAGTTCGCATCAATTCGATCCTACGTGCGAGTCGTGCGGGAAGTGGCTCAGAAATTGAATATCCCCTGCGTCGACCACTGGCGACACTGGAAAGACATCGCGGCAGAAACACACGGCAGACCTGAATGGCGAAGTGAGGATGGTCGATCACCGAATCGTGCCGGTCATCGAGAAATGGCCCGATTGATCTTCAAACGCTTCGGCATTTACGATGAGTCCAGCCCGTTGTGCGCGAGTCATATGGAATAAAAACACCGCCCGCGATAGGAAATCGCGGGCGGTGTTTGGCTATCGACTGCTGTTTAGTCGTCCGACCCACCGGTGAACCGCACGATATAATAGAGCAGAATTAGCACACTCTGTAACGTCGCAGCCACATACGTCCAACCGGCTGCATTTAGCACTTTTCTCACCGCAACCGCTCCGGCGTCATCCACGATCTGGTAATCGGTCAAGATTTTCTTCGCTCGATTGCTGGCATCGAACTCCACCGGCAAATTGACGACTTGGAAGAACACAACGCCAGCGTAGGCAATGATTCCAAGCAGAATTAACCCGGCACTCTGCATCGCTGCACCGATCATGATCAAGATGATCGACGCTGTCGGACCAACCATGGCCGCAGGAACCGCCAAATTTCGGATCATGAGCGGCGCATAATTCTTCGCATCCTGCAATGCGTGCCCCGCTTCGTGAGCCGCAATTCCGACGGCCGCTGCAGATCGACTGTTGAACACGTCCGGACTCAGTCGCAAAACTTTTGCCCGCGGGTCGTAATGGTCAGAGAGTTGGCCCGGTGTCTGCTCGATACCGACGTTATGGAGACCAGCTTGGTCCAAAATGTACCGGGCTGCTGCCGCACCGGTCAGCCGGGCATCCACTTGCATCGCCGCGTGATAGGTCGACTTGATACGGAACTGCGCCCAGATCATCAGTAAGACGGCAGGGGCGATGAAGATGAAATAGAGGGGGTCGAAAAACATGATGAGGAACTCCTCAGCTCCTAATTTTCTCGGTGCTTGTCTGGATTGTTCTACGTATTTTTGGTCGTTTGTGTGGGCATAATATCCTTCACACGTCCTGGAATACGTAGCTTCGAGCCATTTGGATCTCAGCCGTCGATTTTTTTTGACTGGGTACGCTGACCAAATCAACTCGAATTCGCTGTCATTGTCGCAATTTCTGTACCGGGTTGTTATTGTCGTAGCACGCTCAATTTCGGTCGCCTGCAAGGATTGTTTCGTTGACGGCTGAGCCCGATTACACCTGGACAATTCACCCCGCCCGCGAACAACCGTGGACCACGGTTGCCGTGCTTGGTTCGCTCCTCGTCTGTTCCTATTCCATCGCCGTTTGGGGCGGTCACTGGGCATGGGGCATATTTGCCGCCACCGTGTTCGCGTGGACGTTGCAACAGTTCTGGTGGCCGACGAACTACGTCATCGACCGCGACGGTTTACACATCCGCATGGGTCTGGCCGATACCTCTGTCACTTGGTCGGAAGTCGTTCGATTGACTGTCGATGAACACGGCGGACTCGTTCGTTTGCAGCGTCAGCAACGTCGATTCTTGGAACCGCGAGAACTCACGCTTCGGTTTGCGGGAAATCGAACCGCTCTTGTGGAATCTGTTCGTCGGTTGGCTCCTGAAGTCGCTATCGAAGATCGCCAGCAAATTGCCAATGCCGGTCAGGTTTCTTCGCAGATCGAGGAAGGAACCATCGCATGAAACCCCGTATTCCCGAATGGCTGCGACACGCGTTTGCCGTGGAAAAGGCCGAGGATTTCGAACCGACTCCCGAACAACGGGAACTTGTCGAGAAGTTGATTCACGAAGTTCGACGACGACACCTGGTCGCACCGGCGCTCGTCACCTTGGAGATGTCTCGACCGCTCAATTTCCTGAGTTCGCAAGCACTGCATTTCTTCAACCCGATGATCAGTGCTATCACGAATTCCAAGTCGTCCGCACACCTCGCTGAAATGCTCGAACACCGCGGCTCCATCGAATACTTAATCCAAGAGCTTGAAAACGCGGAGCGAGAACCGGTAGCCGCTGACAACCCACAACGGACCACTGACAACTAACAATCCCCATGCCCAACCCCGACGATATCCAAGTCATTCTCGCCACCGACTGTGGCAGCACGACGACCAAGGCGATTCTGATCGAAAAGATCGACGGTCACTATCGGCAGACCTACCGTGGCGAAGCGCCGACGACGGTGGAAGAACCGGTCGCCGACGTGACAGCGGGGGTCATCAACGCGGTCACGGAAGTCGGGGAACTCGCTGGAAAAAAATTGGTCGATGAGAACGGCCAAATCATTCGCCCCGCGAACGGCGATGTTGGCTGTGATATCTACATCTCGACATCGAGTGCCGGCGGCGGGTTGCAGATGATGGTCGCCGGTTTAGTTCGGCAGATGACCGGTGCGAGCGCGAAGCGAGCGGCACTCGGAGCCGGTGCGATCGTGATGGACATGATCGCCGCCAACGACAAACGCCTGCCGCACGAACAGATTCAACGCATTCGCGAACTTCGCCCGGACATGATTCTGCTCTCCGGCGGAACCGACGGCGGGAACTCGCGGAAAGTCGTCGAGATCGCCGAACTCATCGCTCCTGCACGCCCACAACCACGGTTCGGCAGCCAATACCGCATGCCTCTAATTTACGCTGGTAATTCGGAAGCCGCTCCGCTGGTGGAAGATGTGTTCGATGACAATGTCGAACTAAAGATCGTGCCGAATCTCCGCCCGGTATTGGAACGCGAAAACCTCGCTCCGGCCCGTGATGCCATTCACGACCTGTTCCTCGAACACGTCATGGCTCACGCCCCCGGTTACAACAAACTCATTGAGTGGACTGACGCCCCGATCATGCCGACACCGGGGGCCGTCGGTGACATTCTCGGTACGATTGCAAAGCGTCAGGGAGTAAACGCGGTCGCGGTGGATATTGGCGGGGCCACGACCGACGTCTTTAGCGTGTTTCCCGGGCCCGATGGCGAACCCGTTTTCAACCGCACGGTCTCCGCGAACCTGGGGATGAGTTATTCCATCTCGAATGTGGTCGCGGAAGCCACGCTCGATTCCGTATTGCGTTGGGTGCATCTCGACATGGACGAACGCGAATTGCGGAATCGCGTGAAGAACAAGATGATCCGCCCCACGACCATCCCACAAACGCTGGAAGCCCTCGTCTTCGAACAGGCGGTCTCGCGGGAGGCGTTGCGGTTGGCGTATCTGCAGCACAAGGAATTCGCGACGACGTTGCAAGGCGTGCAACAACAACGCACCGTCGGCGACACATTCACGCAATCCGGCGGCGGGGAAACCATCGTCGACAATATGAAACTTCACTTGCTCGTTGCATCCGGCGGTGTGTTATCGCACGCCCCGCGAATGCATCAGACGGCCGCCATGCTGATCGATGCTTTTGAACCGGAAGGCGTGACTCGCCTGGCGAAAGACAGCATCTTCATGATGCCACACCTTGGCGTGCTCGCGCAAGTTCATCCACAGGCGGCTCTGGAAGTCTTCGAGAAAGACTGTTTGATCTACCTTGGCACCTGCGTCGCCCCGAAAGGACAGGGCAAAGTCGGGAAACGCTGCTTCAGTTACGACCTGCAAGGCTCGAATATCAACGAACACGGCGAAATATCATACGGCGACATCCGCCTGTTTCCATTGCCCCCGGGTGAAACTGCGAGCATTCGCATTCAACCGGCTCGCGGGTTCGATGTCGGTGCAGGACCCGGAAAAGAATACCAGGCCGACGTTCGCGGCGGAGAAGTTGGTCTTATCCTCGACGCTCGCGGCCGTCCGCTCGCGTTGCCGGACCAACCACGTGAAACCGTGACAAAGTGGATTGAAGCGATGAAGCTTTACGAAAGTTGAATCCAAACTCAGTGGCTCTCCGTGGCAAAAACGTGAAGCAACTAGCATTCGGCAGAATTTGAGTATGTCCCAAGCCTACACCCCTGGATTAAAAGTCACCCCGCGGATTCGCCATCAGGTCCGGCGAATCTTGCCGCTTCCTGGCGATGTACTGGTCAGCACCGGCGACCAAGTGCAAGCCGAAGATGTCGTCGCGCAGACGGATATGCCGGGCGATATCTTTCCAGTGAACTTGGCCAACGTGTTAGCGATCTCGCCGGGTGATGTCCCGAAATCGCTGTTAGTGAAAGAGGGCGATTCCGTTGAAGTCGGCCAGACAATTGCCCGGTCCGAGGGAATTTTCGGTTTCTTCAAAAGCGAATACCAAGCCAAAGCCAGCGGCACAGTCGAGTCGATTTCCGGTGTCACTGGGCAAGTCATTCTGCGGGGCGAACCGCGACCGATTCAGGTGCTCGCATACCTCACGGGTCAAGTCGTCGAAGTCCTCCCCGGCGAAGGATGTGTGATCGAGGCCGAAATCTGCTATGTGCAGGGTATCTTCGGAATCGGCGGTGAAGCCTACGGAGTACTGGCCAGCGTGTGCGATTCACCGAACGACGAAGTCACCGCGGATCGAATTACCGACGATCTCAAAGACAAAATCGTCATTGGTGGTGCCCGTATGACGGGTGATGCCGTCCGAAAGGCCATCGAAGTCGGAGCCGCCGCCATCATATCCGGCGGGATGGACGATTCCGATTTGAAAGACATCCTCGGTTATGATCTCGGTGTCGCCGTCACCGGATCGGAACAGGTGGGCACAACTGTGGTCGTCACCGAAGGCTTCGGCGACATCGCGATGGCAGGTCGCACATTCGATTTGTTACGCAGCCACATCGGGCAACCGGCCGCCATCAACGGAGCCACACAAATTCGCGCCGGTGTGATGCGGCCGGAAATTCTGATTCCGTTAGCGACGGGCGATCTATCAAACGTGCCCGAACCCGCCCATTTTGGCGGAACATTGGAAGTCGGTCGGCCTGTGCGAATCATTCGCGATCCGTATTTCGGACGACTCGGTGAAGTCGCCGATATGCCGTCGGAACCGGCGATTCTCGGGTCTGGATCGAAAGCCCGTGTGCTGGATGTCAAACTGGCCGACGGCGAACAAGTCCGCGTCCCCCGAGCGAATGTGGAATTGATCGAACTATGAACCGTGTCGTCTTGAAAACTCTGGTTATGGGAATCGTCACGCTTTGGGGAACCGTCGCGTGGGCCGCTCCCGCTCCACCGACCGAGGTGCAAGCCGAGGACTACAGTGGGGATGACGGGTCGAGCATCGTCGTGACGTTCGCGCTTTCGCCCGATGACGAATTCGCCGACGACGAAGCGGACGCCTCGCCGGTGGCGTTGTATTCGGTTCAGCGAACCGCCGAGTGGGGCGGACTCTACGAAGACGTCGGTGGCGTGATTCCGACCGAAGACGAATACGAAGCCGGCAAAGCTTCGATCATGATCGGCAAAAATCGTCGCGGCGAATCGTATTGGTTCCGCGTGCAAGCGGTCGGCACGGACGGAACCCGCTCCGAGTTCGTTTACACTCCCGAGGATCAACCCACGATTCCGACTCAGGAGTTTTTCCTCGCCGATCGTCGTTGGCTGGCGTTTATTACGTTTGTGATTTGCGGGGCAGTCGTGGGGTTCATCGCCTGGGCTCGGTCGGGGCGACCGCTCAAAGTTCGCCGCATTGCCGGTTTGGAAGCCGTCGACGAAGCCGTCGGCCGAGCCTGCGAAATGGGCAAGTCATGCCTGTTCGTGCCCGGCGTTCAAGACATCAACGACATTCAAACCATCGCGGGTCTGACGGTGCTCTCGCACGTGGCGAAGACTTCTGCTGAGTACGATGTGCAAGTCGAAGTCCCGACCAGCCGTTCACTGGTGATGACGGCCGCCCGCGAAACCGTGGAGTCTGCGTATCTTGCCGCCGGTCGGCCGGATGGTTTCAACCCCGATGTGATCTACTACGTGACCGACGAGCAATTCGGGTACGCCGCTTATCTTTCCGGACACATGGTCCGTGAGGAACCGGCCGCCTGCTTTTACTTCGGTGTGTTCTACGCGGAGTCGCTGATTCTCGCCGAGATGGGCAACAGCATCGGTGCCATTCAAGTCGCCGGAACCGCCATGCCCGCTCAGTTGCCGTTCTTCGTGGCGGCTTGCGACTACACGTTGATCGGGGAAGAATTCTTCGCGGCCTCAGCGTATTTGTCGGGCGATCCCGACCAGTTAGGCAGTCTGAAGGGGCAAGACTTTGGCAAAGTATTAACTGGTATCACACTGCTGATTGGCTGTCTGCTTGCGACGCTGGCTCAGATCACGGGCTCGCAGGTCTTCGCCGACGCGGTCGAGCACTTGCGGGATGTGATACTGAAGTGATGCGAATTTCCGTGCGACTGTGAACTTCAAACCATTGTTGAACTGATTACGAACCCATGCTGAAAAACACGGTTCCACTACTCATTACCGCCACGACCGGCTTCGTGCTGATCGTCGCGTCGTTCATTCCTGCGACGGTCAGTTGGGGTGAGACGGCGGCAGTGTGGTTCGACATTCTCGCGGCGATTGCCTTCGTGCTCGGCGGTGGCAACCTGCTGATGCATAACCTGAAGAAGATCAGCAATCGCCAAGCTGGATGGGGATATGCAGCTGTCACGCTGGTGGCGTTCATCATCACGCTCGTCGTCGGTTTAGCCAAGTTCGGAGCACCGCCGTCCACGAATCAGGAATTCTACGGTGAAGTCTTCGTCGAACTGCCGTTCTCTGCATTTCCTGAATCACAGGTTTTCAGCGTCGATGGCGAAATCCCCGAACATGTCGACGAGGAATTCAACGAACTCCCGCCCTCGGTCCGCAACCAATTACGCGAAGTGAATGGTACGATCGAGTTTACCGGTTGGATGCAGCCAAACCAAAAGCAAGACTTGCTCGATTACGACCCCAGTCTCGCCTGGAAATGCCGCATCGATGAACTCGCCGAGAAGGCCCAGCCGCCGGAGTCGCTGCGTGGCAAAGTCCGCTTCCGTAGCGATCATGAAGCGTTGTCGTTCGAAGGCGTGATGAGCGACGAGGACCGTGAGGCACTTCTCGCTTTGAGTGACGCCCCCGAATGGCAAGAGGCCGTTACGACACTCGACGAACGAACGCACAAACAGACGGTTGCGTTCCTTGTCACCGCTCCGGAATCCTATGAACTTCCCGAAGCCATGACCGCAGTCGCGGAGTACAACTCCGAAACTCGGCAATTGACCTGGACGGGACCGATGACACCCGGTCAACGCGACACGCTGACCGATCGGTTCGCACGAATCAAACCGCTGGACGAAGCCGGGCGAGAGGCGTTTGTGGCGGAAATCGAAGCTCAGGGAGATGGACTTAGCGAAGAACAACGGATCGCATTCGACAAGGTCATGGACACGGCTTGGACGGTTGAGCAATTTGCAGCAGCCATCAATCAAGCGGGGATTGGGAAAGCGCCGGAGAAGACCGCGTGTGAACTGCTGGATGAAATGCAGCTCGGCGACGCACTCGCGGTGAATCCGAAGAAAGAGAAACCGGAAGATGTCGAACTTAACGACGAGCAACTCGCCGCCATTCGTGACTTCGCCTCTTCCGATTCGCAAGACATCGACGCTTTCATCGATTCGCTCGCATCGCTCGGCGAATTGACCGACGCACAGCGTGGGGCGATCCAATCGTTCTGGCAATCCGCGCCGACGGTTGGGGAACGTAATGTCGTGCTATTCAAAGCCCTCGCGGCCGAAGGCGAACTCACGCCCGAACAGAAACAACTCCTCACCGCGGACTCTCGCGCAGAAGTGAATTGGGAAAACGCGATTGCCGACGTTTTCTACGCTGCTCATCAAACGAAATACCCGTGGTCGGGGGACTACACCGCCTCGGGAAGTCCGTTCTGGTGGTGTTACGAGTACCTCTTCAAACCGCTAACCGCAACGATGTTTGCGTTACTGGCGTTCTACATTGCCTCCGCGGCGTTCCGCGCGTTTCGGGCAAAGAATGTGGAGGCCGCACTGCTATTAGGAACGGCATTCATCATTTTGCTCGGTCGGACATACGCCGGCGTGTGGCTGACCCAATGGCTGCCGGAGACCTCGCCATTTCGCACCGAAAACATGAGTGTATTCATCGGCCAGGTCTTCAACACCGCCGGCATGCGAGCCATCATGATCGGCATCGCCCTGGGGGTGGTGTCGACATCGCTGAAAGTGCTACTTGGAATCGACCGCTCGTATCTGGGCTCGTCGGATGATTAGTTTTTAACTGAGACTGTGAAGAATCACCAGCGAATCGAAACTTGGATTCAACCGTGTATCAACTGCTGAAAAAACTCGACCGCCGACACGTCTTTCTGATGATGGCTCTCGCCGTCGGAATTCCGATTCTGCTGCAATTGCAGTTCCCGGAAAAACCGACGGGGTTGGCACTAGCCGTCTTTGAACGCGTCGACGAATTGAAACCCGGCGACAAAGTCCTGCTCGCGTTCGACTTCGACCCCGCCAGCGAAGGTGAACTCGGGCCAATGGCGACTTCGTTCGTACGGCATTGCTGCGAAAAGGGAGTCAAAATGTACTTCCTCACGTTGTGGCCGGTCGGTCCGCAGATGATCAACCAGTCCATCGACACCGTCATCAAACCCGACTTTCCACATCTGATCTACGGCGAAGACTACGTGAATCTCGGATTCAAACCTGGTTACGAGGGTGTGATCAAGGTGATTGTCACCGACATTCGACAACTCTACACCACCGACGATCGCGGCACGAACATCGATGAAATCCCGATGTGTCGCACCATTCAGAACGTGCAGGATTTTGACCTCGTTTGCAACGTCAGTGCGGGTTACCCGGGCACGAAGGAATGGGTGCAGTACGCCGCGACGCCGTACCCCGATGACATCCGCATCGTCGCCGGTTGCACGGGTGTGCAATCGCCGCTGGTTTACCCGTACTATCCTGATCAACTATTAGGATTGCTCGCAGCGATCAAGGGGGCAGCGGAGTATGAGAAGCTGGTTCTCGAAGAATACGGCGGGGATGATCCTGACTCGAAATACACCGAAGCCCAACGCCGCATGGGTCCGCAGTTGATCGCCCATGTTCTGATGATCGCCCTCATTGTGGCAGGGAATTATGTTTACTTCGCAGGCCGTCGGCGGGGAGATCTCAACTGATGACTCGCAACGCTTTGATATCGACCATCTTGCTCGGGTGTGCCGGGTTGTACATTGTGATTCGTCTCGCCACCGGCGGGATGGGATACGCTTACGCCCAGCGATCCGGCGACACCTACGTTGCCGCGAATGCCTCCGATGCCGCCGCCGGAATCGCCGACTTCAGTCTCTCGCGGACGGTCGGAATCTGGGTCGCAGCCATCATGACCTTGTGTATTTTCTCGTTCCTGTATGGGGACAACCCCTTCTATAAGGTCGCTGAGGCCATCGTTGTCGGTGTGTCGGCGGCATATTGGATGGTCGTCGGCTTTTGGACAACCATTGTCCCGAACCTGCTGGGCAAATTGTTTCCCGCGTGGATTCAATCTTGGGCCATGCCGGGGATTTCGCCAGTGCGGGAATCGGGTGACCTACTTTACGTGGTTCCGTTGATTCTCGGTGTGATGCTGTTGATGCGACTTTCGCCGAAAGGCAGTTGGGTCGCTCGTTGGCCGTTGGCGTTGATCATCGGCGCGACCGCAGGGTTGCGGCTGATTGGTTTCATCCAAGCCGACTTCTTAAACCAAGTCCGCAACACAATTGTGCCGTTGGTGGTGATCAACGGCGACATTCAATGGGACGTGACAATTCGCAACATTGTCATGCTGCTGAGCGTGTTGTCGTGTCTGGTGTACTTCTTCTTTTCGATCGAACATAAGGGTGTGGTCGGCAAGGTCGCTCGGGTCGGAATTTGGGTCTTGATGATCACCTTCGGAGCCGCTTTCGGCTTCACCGTGATGGGCCGAATCGCGTTGCTCGCAATCCGCTTCGAATTCCTCTTCGACGATTGGCTTTGGCTAATCGACCCCCTCAATCACCGCGTCGGTTGGTAACTTGAAGATCGCTACTAGTGGGGTGCGTTGCATAGGAAATTGCATGTGTTTAGCCACGTGGGTGGCATGCCCACGGTTTTACGTGGGCATGATTGGACATTCAAACATCGCTGGCCCATGCCCACACCAAACGGTGGGCATGCCACCCAAGTATTAACTGCATTGAATGTCACGCAATATTGTCTCAAATACAGGCAATTTCCAGCAGTGGCACCCGCCATCTCTGACCAATGATGTTTCTTAGCTGCAAAGAACCGATCGTTATACGATAGGATTTAGCGGACAGGAATTGAAATTTCGCTAGAAAGCTTACAGTCCCCGTTTTCCCCCCTAAATCATAACCCCTAAATCCCAAACCCTAGACAACATCATGACCAAATCGCTCGACGGACAAGTTGCTCTCATCACGGGTGGCAATCAAGGAATCGGCAAAGCGATTGCACGGGCACTTGCCGAAGCGGGTGCCAAACTGGTGCTATGTGCCCGCAATGAAAGCAAGCTGTCGGCGACTTCGAAAGAGCTGCAAGCCGATGGCTTCGAAGTCCTCGCGGTGGCCACCGATGTCACCGATGAGTCCGGCGTGGCGAGTTTGTTCGAACAGACTAGGAACAAGTACCGCCGACTCGACATCCTTGTCAACAATGCCGGCGCATTCGATGGCGGACGGATCGATGAAGTCTCGCTCGATGCCTGGAACAACGTGATCGGTGCATGTCTGACCGGCAGTTTTCTCTGCAGTCGGGCGGCGTTTGCGATCATGAAAGAGCAGGGCGGCGGACGGATTTTGAACATCGGCTCCATTTCCGCGCAGCGACCTCGGGAGAATAGCACGCCTTACGCAGCAGCCAAATTCGGCGTGTGGGGACTGACACAGGCCACCGCGATCGACGGGCGTCCGTTCGGCATCAAATGTAGTTGTCTGCACCCCGGCAACGTTCGTGTGGAACGCCGCATCGACTCGGGAAGCGAGTCCGACGACGAACCTATGATGAGCATGGAGACGATCGCCTCAGCGGCACTTGCTATGCTCACATTGCCTCCGGATGTCAATTTCCTCGAAGCGATCGTGCTCCCACAAGATCAACTTTACCTCGGACGCGGATAAGCGATGACCGATTTGCATTCGCCCGCCCGATACGGTGTTCTTCTCATCGGCGGTTCGCATACGCATCAGGAAAACTACGCTCGGGCGTTTGCAGCCGATCCGCGGTGCAAGCTGATTGGTTTGACCGATGAGGGCGATGTGCCGCTACGGCGAAAGTCTCTCAACTTGCGACTCGCTGCAGAATTGGACATTCCGTACTTCGATGATATCGATGCCGCTCTATCCAGAGATGACGTTCAGATCGTCTGCTTGTGTCCCGAACCGGAACGCCGAGCACGCTTGGTGGAACGAGCAGCGAACGCAGGGAAACACGTCTACATCGACAAACCGATCGGCACGAATCTGGAAGACGGCCAACGCATGTTACGAGCCATCGAACAAGCGGGCGTAAAGAGCCAGATGTTTAGCCTCGTTCGGTCACCGGTTGCACAGCGAGCCAGACACGTGCTGCAGTCCGGCCAAATCGGCGAACTGCTGGCCATCGACTGTGAACTCTGTTTTGCGAAAGGGCATTCGGGAACAGCGGACCTAACCCGTCCGCGAACGGAATCCGAGCATGCGGACCGCTTCACTTTTCTCGACGCAAAACGGGAATTGTTTTGCGTCGGGCTGTATCCGCTTGTGCTGTTCCAATGGTTGACCGGCGAGCGATACCGACAACTCTTCGCGAGCACCGCAAACTACTTCTTCGAGTCGCACCAACAACACAACGTCGAAGATTTCGCGTCGATGATGCTCACACTCGGCAACGGTGTGCAGACATCGCTATTTGTGGGGCGAACCGGTTGGACGAGTCACCCCAATTACGGCGTACATCAAATTCACCTCGTTGGCAGTCGACGGACCGTCACGCTCGATGCGTTCCGCCCACGACTCGAAGTCTGGAACTCCGAAACCTGGTCGCCCCCGCCGATTCCACACCCCGAAGACCCCATGGGTTTTTGGTCAAGTACTCAAGCCGAGAATGCGATTCCTCCCAAGCTCGGTTGGCGGCCCATCGATCCGACCGTCCAAAGTGACGCCGCTTTTTTTCTCGATTGTCTCGACCAGAACACATCCAGCGATGTTTGCGCGAAGGTTGGTTTCCACGCACTCGAAGCTATTTTAAAAGGTTACGAGTCCGCAGCTTCCGGCAATTGGGTTGTGTTGGATTAGTCTTTCTTCGGAAAGATGCCGATTGAGACCCGATCTCTGCCGGCTATGCAGGCTCGAACGAATTTTCCTGTCTTTCGGGGAAAAAAAGACAAACATCCACTCAAGTTGCGGTAAAATTGGCTATTGCGGGCCATTTCCGTGATCTTTCACCGTCCGATTTGCGTTAGGAATCGTAGACGAAAAGCGGAAAAGAGTCAGAAATTTCCAAATTCTGTTCAAGATCGTAAACATTACAGCGAATAACCTCGTGAAATTGCGACGGACCAACCGTCGAAACTGTCCCAAAAGGTTCTAAGGAGTGTGAAGATGAAGAAGTTTTTCCTTGGTGGGTTAGCACTCACGTTAGTCGCCGGAGCATTGATTGGCTTCAATCGCATGTGTTCGATGACCCGGCTCGGAGTGGATCATGTCCAAAGCACGATCGACGAAGCCATTCCGGTCGATGTCCAACTTCGTCAGTTGGAAATGGCATTGAAGGATTTGGACCCGGAAATCAAAAGTGCACAATTATCGGTTGTGCGACAAGAGGTTTCGGTCAACGAACTGCAAGACGAAATTACGCAAATCACTGCGGGTATGGATCAACAGTGGAGTGAAATCGTTGCCCTTCGGCAAGCGATTCCGGAAGAGTCTGACACCGAATTCGTTTCGGTCAACGGCAAGGAATACAGCCGCGACAAAGTTACCAACGACTTGCGTCGCAAGTTGACTCGCTTCAAAGGCGTTGAAAGTTCTGTTAACGCCAAGCAAGATTTGCTCGGCAAACGTGAAGAAACTTTGACCGCCAAGCAAAAGCATCTTGAAAACTTGCTGGACCTGAAATCGGAATTGACCGGTGAGATCGAACAACTCAAAGCTCGATTGACCTTGGTTCAAGCAAAGCAAGTGGAAGTCAGCGAAGACGTCGACAATGCCAAGGTTGACGAGATCAAAGAGTTGACCAAGAAGGTTCAACGCCGGATCGCTGAGAAAGAAAAGATGCTTGAACACGAAGCCAATGCCTACGGTGAAATTCAAGTTACACCGGAAGCTGACGAACAAGACGTGCTCGAAGAAATCGATGCTCGTCGTGCTGACGAAGCCGTGCGTGGCAAAGATGGCGAGTTGATCAACATCCGCTAGTCACGTCTGAGTCAAGTTTTCTTGACGATGTAGTTACTGATTGGGACAGAGCGAGGCGGCAGAGTGGCGAAACGCACGATCTTGCCGCCTCGTGTTCCGATTCCAGCTTTTGTTCCGAGCAGGTCTGCTCATGATTGACCCGCAATCGCCCCATAAAATTCAAACTTCGATGAATCATCAGTTGTGGATTGACGGAGTTGGCGGGTTCTTGCTGTGCACGAAACCAACGATTGCGATTGGTAGTGGCGACGCGGTGGACTTTGCCATTCGAGCCCCGATCTCTCGACACCATGCCACGTTAGAATTCGCGGACGACCACTGGGTCTGGTGGCAACTCCACGATCCAACTCGCACGACACAAATTCTGACTCGCGACTTCCAGGAATTGCAATTGAATCATGGAGTTGCTCTCGGCTTCTCCCAACCCCATCCGTGGAGTCAGACAGCATTTCTCGATTTGCGATCTTCACATCGATCACAACTCGGCGTCGATGGTTGCGTCTTGATGTCTCGGGAATGCTTGATCGGCCCGACTGCTGACTGCCATATTCAATGTCGCGACTGGACCGAGACTATTGTGCTCTCTCGAACGATGACGGAATTCCAATGGCACCGACTTGCTGACGTCCGTCCCGGCTCGCAAACCTTATCGAAACAACGGTTGCCGATCGACGAAACACTGACCCTGAAGTATTCGAATTCCGACGAGGTTCAAATTCGACTGGAAAATTTGGAATTTTCCAAAGTCGATTGATCTCTTTTTACTGACAAACGTATTGCTAGAAGAGTACTGAGCAATTCACTGACTTGTTCAACTCGAAACCGAACTGCCGAATGCAAACTCCTCTGCGACGAAGTCAGGCAGCCGAATTATGAAATATAGTTACCCCCCCGACTCACGTCCCCTTGATGGGTATACCATCAAGCGTGCCATCAAACGTGGTGGTTTTGGCGAGGTCTATTATGCGATCAGCGATGCCGGCAAAGAGGTCGCGCTGAAGTTGATCCGCGAAAATCTCGACGTGGAACTGCGTGGCGTTTCGTTGTGCCTGAATCTAAGCCATCCGAATTTGGTGTCGATTCACGACGTCCGCACCGATGCGCAGGGACAACACTGGATTATTATGGAGTATGTGTCTGGCTCGACGTTGGCGTCGGTTCTCGACCAGTATCCCGGAGGCATGCCAATCGAGATGGTGAGGCGTTGGCTCACCGGCTTGACCGCCGGGTTGACGTATCTCCACGATCAAGGATTGGTCCACCGCGATCTGAAACCGGCCAATGTGTTTCAGGACGAAACCGCCGTGAAACTCGGCGATGTGGGACTGTCCAAATTCATTTCACAAAGTCAACGTAGCGCCCAAACGCAAAGTGTCGGCACTGTCTATTACATGGCCCCAGAAGTTGGGCATGGACGATATGGCAAAGAAGTCGACGTGTATGCGTTGGGCATCATTCTATACGAGATGCTCACCGGTGATGTGCCGTTCGATGGGGAATCTCAAGCTGAGATTTTGATGAAGCACCTCACCCAACAACCCGATCTTTCAGCCCTGCCGACACGTTTACGTCCTGTGGTGGCTCGGGCTCTCGAGAAGGACCCCGAAGTCCGCACACCCAGTGCGGCTCGGTTGCTTGAAGAGTTCGAACGCGCGGTCGATGGAAGAAATGTCGTCGACATCCCTGCCGAGAACTTTATCAATGAACAGGCGAGGCCGGCGAATCATCGTCGTGTTCCGACGTCTGAACAACCAACGCTGCATCGGCCATCGAATCCGCAGGGCCAGGGGGCATATCACAGAGCTGCGCGATATGTCGCCCCTGGCGAACGACCATCGGAAGGGTTGGGTGTTTGGAAGTGGATTCTCATCGGGTTTGTGGTATGGATTTGCCTGCCCGGCGGCTTTTGGCGATTGCCAGGCCGACTGTGGTTCCTCATCCTGCTTGGAACTGGTCTCTGGTATTTTTCCTCGACAATCGTGGGAGCGTTTCTGCCGAAACGACATCGCAATCGGCGTGATTCAGACGGACTCGCGAAGACCATCCCAGCGCGAGAACCGGTGCATCGCCAGTATGCTCAGGTCTATCGTCAATCCCCGAAAGCTGAGTCGGCTGCCCAGCGTTGGGAACAGCGGCGGCGTGTTTATGCGAAACGTCGGGTTGCCTATGGTTACAGTCCATTCACCACCCGCAAGGTCAGTTTGAGAGAGCGAGCGACGCAACTCACGGGCTCTTTCACGGCAGCGGGCATTTGTGGGGCGTTGATCACAGCCGGGTTGGCAGTGATTACCAAGACGATTCAGGGATGGCCAGAGATTGTCCTCTTCGGAACCGCGACCATTCTTGGAAGTTGGGGCGTACTTCTTTCAGCAAAGTTCGTTGAAGGCACCGACCGGAGCACTTGGCATCGTCGTGGCTTAATGTTGCTGATGGGCTTGGCGTTCGGAGCATTAATTTGGACGCTCGATCAATCCTTGATGATCGAGTACACCGGACAAGACGGCGTTAGCAGACCCACCGACCTGTTTGGTTATCGTGAGATCGTGTTAACCGACAAGGCTCGTCAACCGACCGCATGGGGGTACGCAATCTTCTTCGGCGGATTGTTTGCACTACGTCGGTGGTGGTGGCATGCAGACGCATTTCGGCCGAAGCAGTTTCGGCTGGTCTCCGTCCTGTTCACCGCGTTCGTGGCTTGGCTCTGGGCAATGAGTGTCGGATTTCCAATCGTTCTCGGTGTGACATGGGCCGCCGCGATTTCAAGTGTCGTTCAACTGACGGCCGCTTGGGTCTCGCCAATGGAACGTGTTCAACTGATAGAAGGGCAACACCATGTTGCATGAGATAATCAACTGGTTGCGAACCGATGTGTTGTCTCAACCAACGGGCGTATTGATTGCGTTGCTGTTACTGTTGGGAACAGCTTCGGTGTTGACGGTAATGGTCAAGGAACGACAGTTCCAATGGCCATCAATCAAAACGAGTGCGTCAGCATTGTTGTGGCTCAGCCCGATTCTGGCATTGTTGGCCGTTTTGGGAACGCGACTGTTTCCGTTTTTTGCTCCCCCAAATGTGGTCGCGAATTCCGAAGCAGCGGCTCAGTTTCCCTGGGAGGAAGAGGCGGTCTGGAAAATCGAATCTGTTGAATCGTGGGGTCCAGTTGAGGAAATGGACATCGCGACAGTGCAGAAGAAAACCGAACACGGACAAACCGCATGGCGGTTTGTCATCGAAAGTGAACAACATACAACCCCCGAAGATGCTCGCAAGGAACTGACGGAAACGGTTTTGGAACTCGCCACGATCGACCTGCTTCGCGACCATCCAGAGATTGGAAATCCTGAAATCTCGCAATCGTTGGTCCGTGAGAAATGTGTCGTCGATGAGTCGCTGACGAAAACCTCCCATCAGTTGCCGGACTCGGGTCGAACGTTTGAGACGACGCAAATTCGGTGGGTGGTAGAACTCGATTCGGAAGTTCGGGAACTCGTGCACAACGTGTGGAAGACCGAAATTGTTTCGACTCGTGCAGGACTACTAGCAGGGACGGTGGGGTTCGTAACATTCCTCTTCGGCTTGTTGGCCATGTTCTTGCGGGTCGATACCCGCACCAACGGACAGTATCGCGGTCGGCTGAAACTTGGATTGCTCTGCCTGGCAATAGCCGGTGGGCTCGGTTTCTTGCAAGTCCTGAACATCATCGAAATGAACCCAATGCGTGGTTTCTTCCTCTAAACGGAAACGGGGAAATCAACCCAGTTTTTCGGTGGGATCAATTGACGTTCAAGCGGATCGGGAATCGCTTTGCACTCGTGCGGGGCGGTTCCTCGTTTTTTTCAGCATACGCCAATGACAATGCGTTACAATCTGCTTGCCACTTGTCATAGTTTGAGGATCCGCATTGAACACGAGTCTGCCATTTACAATCCCCCTGTTACTCGGCGTTGCAAAAGCTGTCGGGCTGCTTCGGCTGGAAGGACGCTCACTGCTGCTAGAGTACGAACTCACCGACCGCACATTGGGTTTGTTGCGTTCCGAATTGAAAACCGTACGGCTGCCGTTGATCGAAGTTGACGAACTCACACTGACCCCGGGCTGGCGATTCGATTTGGTTCAGATTCGGGTCTCCACGCTACGAGTCGCCCGCAACATTCCAGGGCATGATTGTGGAATCATCCAACTTCGAACTCAAAAACGCGATCGCAATTTCGCGAGCAACCTGTTGCAGTCGGCGTTGCAAGTCAAAGCCATGAAGCATGTGGACCGACTTGATTCTGCACCATCTATCTCTACGACAACTTAGTTCGACGGTACGCTCGTGACTTCCTCGGCTCACACTAGCTTCCAAACGGATTTGATCTCGCGTATCCGCAGCGGTAACGGTGAGGCTTGGCGAGAACTGATCGACCAATATGAAGGTCGACTTCTCGCGTTCGTTGTGAGTCGGATTGGCGATCGCAGCGTGGCCGAAGACATTGTGCAAGAAACGTTTCTTGGGTTTCTCGTCAGCCTACCGAATTACAACGACGCGACTCCCATCGAGTCGTGGCTCTTCACGATTACGGCTCACAAGTTGACCGATTACCTTCGTCGCGAAGGTCGTCGGCCGACAATTCCATTGACGCCGCCAGGCCAGACACGGGAATTGCCAGGAGATTACCGCCAAGCCTCCAGCCTGTTGAGAAGTCACGAGCGACGGCAGACTGAAGAAACCGTGTTGGCAAATGCCATGCGAGAATTGGTTTCTCATTGGCGAGCAACCGGGCAATACGAACGACTCAAGTGCATCGAGCTTTTGTTTGTCGCTGGCCTCTCGAATCAGTCAGTCGCACAGCGGTTGAACATTAGTGAGCAAGCCGTTGCGAATCACAAATCTTACGTGGTTCGGAAACTCAAAGAGGTCGCTCAGTCTCATCGACTCAGCGACCTCGTCATGTAACTAACGCAGCGAAACGTCTTGCTACAGAATCTCATACTTCTCGAGGAAGTCGTCGGGAATTTCAACCGTCTTCTGCCCCACGAGTGCGTAGTAGGACAGCGGTGTCCCTTCCATAGAAAGCCGATGGTGATACCGTTCGAGGTGACTCACCTTCAAGTATTCCGACCAAATCAACTGTCGAATAAAACGTGAGAACCCGGATGTATCCGACTGGTCGAGAAAGGTCTCTTTGATGTTGAATGCAACATAGCCCCCCTCCTTGACGAACCGCATTGCTTGCAGAAATGCCGACGTCGGGATATCGCCGAATCCGAGGGCTGCAACCGAGGTGAGACAGTCGATCGACCAGTCCGAAATTTCCTCGATGAGATCGTCGGATAGGTTCGTGAAATCCGCGACGTAATATTCATCGTAGACTCCCGGCCGGTCTCGAAACGTGGCGACCTTTGCCTCCTGAATGATATCCACGCCGACTAAACGAGCGACACCATACCCCTTCAAGACTTCGCCCATCAACCCATTGCCTGCCCCGAGATCCAGCACGCGGAGCTCGCTGACGGAACGGTCGCTCGCCTCCAATGTCCGCCGAAGCAACTCACCGACCTTCTGCGGAGACGAGCACTTCAACCGTTCGTAAAAAATCTGTTCGTACAGTCCCGGACGAAGATAGATTTGATCGTAGTCGTGAAACCGAAGGCGTCGTTTTCCTTCATCCTCGACAAGATAGAAGAACGCCTCGTCCTGACTGAGTTCGTTTCCATCCGCGGGAGGAAATTGAATTCGATGCAGTTGTGCCATAATCCTTTAATTTCGCTTGTTGGTTTGAACACAGAAACGTGATCCTCAGGTTCAACCTAGCAAACGAAGGAAGTGACTGCCACCGCCTTTCCGAGAAACCTCGGAACTCATCGAACTCTCTTGTCCGATCAAATTTTGTCAATCCGTAGCCGATTAGGCCGCTTCTTGACGCTGGTCTGGGCCGGCCGATCGAAGGGCACGAACCAATCGTTCGAACTCCTCGTTCGACCCAAAATGCACGGTAATTTTCCCTTCGTCTTTACCGGTCACTCGGATGTCGACTTTCGCACCAAGCGTTTCCCGAAGTTGCGATTCCAGCGAGAGAACGTGATTCGTTTTGCCTTCGGTCTCGTTGGTCTCTTCGTCGCTCACTTCCGGTTCTTCGGAGTTAGCCGCTTCGTTGGCGAGCGTTGAGAATGGAACCGTATCGGGCGTTTCGTCCGCTTCTGTGCTCTCCGAATTCTCGGTGTGCTCGGAGGTCTCGGATGACGGAGTGCTTCGTCCGAGTCGTTCTTTGACGGCTTCCTCAGTCTTGCGAACCGTCAACGATTCCCGTTGGACTTGTTCGCAAACTTCGATTTGCGCATCGGTCTCGAGTGAGAGCATGGCCCGCGCGTGACCGTTGGAAATCTTGCCGGAGTTCAACGCGACTTTGACCGGTTCGGCCAAACTCAATAGCCGAATAAAATTCGCCACGGTCGAACGGTTCAGACCAAGTTGCTTGGCCAGGTCGGCAGCAGTGCCGCCAAATTGATCCAGGTAGCCTTGGAACGCTTGCGCCTTTTCCAGATCACTGAGATCCTTCCGCTGCACGTTCTCGACAATCGCGACTTCGCAGACGGCTTTGTCTTCAAGTTCCATCACGCGACACGGGACCGTTTCGATGCCGGCTTCCCGCGCGGCCAGCCAACGGCGTTCCCCGGCAATCAACTGAAACTTTCCGTTCGATGGCCGCACGATCAACGGCTGCAACACGCCGTGAGTGATGAGGCTCTCTGCAAGCTCATGCAAAGTTTCTTTATCGAACTCTTTGCGGGGCTGATACGGGTTCCGCTCGATCTGATCCACCGCGACCGGGCGAACTGTCACTCGCTCGGTTGGATCGGATTCGCCGTCGTGTCCGCCGCCATCGCCAACCAAGTTGCCGAGCGTCTGTGACTCCTGCTCGTTGCCCCCTAGCAAGGCGTTCAAGCCGCGACCCAAGCGGCGGCGCATCGGTTGTTGAGTCGATTGATCGTCCATGATCTCAGTGCCTAATTGTCGAATGGGAATATAAAAAATTCATGCGAAGCCAACCTCGGTGCCCCCATCATCGAAACATCGAATCGTTACCGATGTTACACCTCGCAGAATGGTTACCAACTTCATCGAACCAGCGAGGCAGCATTCTCTAGCTCGGGTTGCGAATTCTACATTCGTTCCCACTTCAGGGACAAGGTGAGTTAAAGCTCGCGTTTCACGTGAAACAGGAAGGATAGGTAGGCTACCCCGATTGGGAACGAACCTCGAAAGCCGGTGTATTCATGACGGTAAGTTGGAAACGCCAGAGTCTCTCACTATGATGACCACCGGACGCAGACAAACCACCAAACATTTGACGACGGTCCTTTCTTATGTCTACCGCGAACGAGTTGTACGAATCCGGCCAACAGAAATTGAATGACGGCGATCGGCAAGCCGCAATCGCCGATTGGAAATCCGGCTTAGAACAAGACCCCGCTCATGCCGACACTCGCCGGGCTTTGGTTTCCGCGATGTATGACGACGGTAACGCGTTGAAAGCCGCCGGCGATTTGGAAGCCGCCGTGAATCGCTGGAAAGAGATCTTGGAGATTCAGGAAGATCACTCGCTGACCCACATGGCGTTGGGTGTCAATTTACAACGTCTCGGGCAATTCGACGACGCTATTCGACACGCCACGCGAGTGACGGAATTGGAACCCAACGATCCGTTTTCGTTCACGCAACTTTCGGTGATTTGCCAACGCTGCGGTCGAATCCAAGAGGCCGAGGACGCGATGGCCAGAGCACATGCGATCCAAGGTGGCGGCGGACCTCACTGAGTCTGTCGTTCCTCATCTTCGGACTCGGATGTCTTTTGCGAAGTCGGTTTCCAATCCGCGGACACGGCTGGTTTGTTGTCTTTCGGGTTGGAAACCGTCAATTCGACAGAGGCGGTTCCGAACGGATCCGGTGTCTCGGTTGGCATCGGAGCGAACGGAAGTTCAACCGCTTCGCTCGGCAGTTTTGCTTTCTCCAACGCGTCCAAGTGGACGGGGAATGGAGGTGCCGATTCCGTTGCAGTCTCCTCCTCTTCAAGTTCCGTTTCTTCGCTTGTGTCTTTCGGCTCTGAAAATTCTGAGTCGGTTTGATGGATCTCTACCGGAAGCTCCGCGACAAGTTCTATGGTCTTGGGTTCACTGAAAGCGGATGTCGGTTGCAATTCGGGATCGACAATTGCAACTTCTTTCACTGGCGCATTGAGAGGGAATGGCATCAGTTCGGGCTCGTCAGCCGCTTGTTCCGGCAACTCGGCTGGTGGAACCGGTGGCAAAGCCAATTGAGTTCGTGGCGCCGCCGAGCCTGATGGCGGTGTGATTTCAAACTGATGAGACGCTAAAAAGTCGCGACCATCTACTGTTGTGAGTCGCGCGTGCACGATCAGCTTGCTACCCACCGGAGTTTCTTGCCACGGCAACCGAAAAAGAAATCCCTGGGAAAGCCCTGCGTGCCAACGTTCCCGAGTTTGCTCTGCGGTGAAACTCCATCGACCGATCGGCTCACCGTCCTCATTCCGAGCAAAGTCCAGTAGCACAATGTCAACTTGGCCGGGCAGCTTGATCACTTCCCCGTCACTATCGAGGGGGTTAAGCAGAACGACAAACGCTTCATCACCGGGTTGGTTGTCGCGGTCAAGCCCACCCGTGAAGAGCTTGCTGATCCCGAGTTCCGACATCCGCACGAGCGGTCGTGTCTGTTCCGGAAGAAGTGCTGTTCCGGAGTGATTGACATGCCGAGTCCGCAGCAACTCCGTTTCCTCACGGGCAACGGCTAACTCCGAGCGGACGGCTCGCAGTTCATGCTGCAGAGCATAATACCGGTCTTCTTGTTGCCGCAACTCGGACTCCAAGAGTTCCACGTTGCCCCGTGAGGCGCATCCGCAAAACGCCAGCAGGAGTCCGTGCAGCAAGACGTACAGAGCGTACCTCATGTCGCGCCAGTCTGTGGTTGAAATTGGAAATTCGGAGAACGCCGAACAAGAGAGAGTGATCGGCGTGAGCTAAATATCGAATTTCAAAGATTCAATCAACCGCAGATTTGGGACACCAACAATACGCTTTTGATTACCCGTCGCTTGGCGGTGGAACTTCGAGGTGCTCGAGCACATTGTCGATCAGGCCGTACTCTTTGGCCTCTTCACTGGTCATGAAGCGATCGCGGTCGGTGTCGCGTTCAAGTTCTTCCAGATCCCGACCGGTATGCCGTTGGAGGATCTCGTTCATCCGACGTTTCACGCGGAGAACTTCTTTGGCGTGAATCTCCAGTTCCGCCGCGGTTCCTTCCATCCCCGCGAGCGGTTGGTGAATCATGATGCGGCTGTTGGGCAATGCGTTCCGTTTCCCGGAGGCACCCGCGGTCAGCAAGACGGCGCCCATACTTGCAGCTTGCCCGATGCAGTAGGTATTCACATCACAGGTGATGTACTGCATGGTGTCGTAAATCGCCATACCAGCGGTGATCGCACCACCGGGCGAGTTGACGTACAAGTGGATGTCAGCCTTGTCATCCTCGAACTGCAAGAACAACATCTGAGCCACCAAGCTATTGGCAACTTGGTCGTTGACTTGGCTTCCTAGAATGATGATCCGGTCCTTGAGGAGCCGGCTGTAAATATCCATGGCCCGCTCTTCGCGGCCACTTTTTTCAATCACGTAAGGAACGAGAACGGTCACTGGGGCTCCTCCCGTACCGGACTTGCCGGAATGGAAATGCAAATTTCACGCGGATCGATTCATGCATCCGCGGACAAAAACGGCTGAACCTGAAACGACAAACCATCTAGACCGAACATCGATTCTCGATGGCATTCATCGCTCGGCCGTCGATTATTCACTGTCTTTCTTGTTCTTCTCTGAACGGGTCAGAACCTCGTCGACCAAGCCGTACTCCTTGGCTTCATCCGCCTTCAGATATCGATCCCGGTCGGTATCGCGTGCGATGACATCGATCGGTTGCCCGGTGTGATGAGCCAGGACTTCATTGAGAATCTGACGGGTATCAATGATGTCTTTGGCCTGAATCTCGATATCAGAGACCTGCCCACCCACCTGACCGTATGGCTGGTGGATCATCATTTTGGAATGGGGCAGGGCGTAGCGTTTGCCTTTGGTGCCACCGGCGAGAATGATTGCGCCACCGCTCGCTGCCAATCCGACGCAGTAGGTGGCAATGTCGCATTCCAGAAACTGCATCGTGTCGTACATCGCCATTGTTGCGGTTACGGAACCGCCCGGCGAATTGACATAAAGATGGACATCCTGGTGACGGTTCTCACTCTGCAGGTAAAGCAGCTTCATCACGACCAAGTTCGCGACGGGGTCGTTGATCACGCCGTCGAGAAAAATGATCCGATTCTCCAACAGCAAGTCGCCGATGCCCATCTGCCGTTGGCGTTGGTAGTCGCCGCGTGCCCGAGCCATCGGATTGAACCGATCAACCGACTCCGCCCCCGACATTGCACCATCACCCGATAGCATCGGCCAGTGGCCGCTCTTAGGCTCCATCATCGCCACACGTCCTTCCTGCGAAATGATTCATATTCCTCGCCAGGAAGCCGGCCGCATATGACTGCAAACTGACGGCCTCCGGACGGTTCAAATTGACAGAACTGCGAGCTTACGCCGACCCCGGGAAAGCAGACTCAGCTTCGGTGGTTTGCGGAATCCCACCCTCGCTTGGCACATTGAACTGACCACAGACTGCGACTGGAATCGCTTCGACAGTGGATGGTTCAGCGACAGGTTCCGAATCGACATCCTTGAACTGGGCTTTCTCCAGCACAACGTCCACAGCTTTCCGCTCACGGATTTGGGCTTCGAGATTGTCCATCATGCCAGAGCGAATCATGCGGGTTCGCAGTCGACGAACATTCTCGCCCTGCTGCATCGCCATCATTTGGATTTCCCAATCGATCTCCGATTGAGCCACTTCGATGCCTTCGGTCTCGGCGATCTTGTCGAGCACAAAGTGCTCTTTCAACGCTTGCCGAGTTGTACTGACTGCATTCTGTCGCAACTCGTTTTCGCGACTTTGAATCTGAGCCCGAGTGAACCCGGCTTGTTGCATCTCGAGAATTTCGCGTCGCATCGCGTTCTCGACCTGTTTGCGAACCAAGTCTTCCGGCAACGACCAGTCGGCGGACTCGGTAATCTTCTCGAGCACCTGCTCGCGAACTCGTTGTCGCTGCTGGTAGGTCACCTGGCGTTCGAGCGTGCCACGAATCAGCTCCTTGAGCTTCTCGAGCGACTCAACTCCGACTTCCTCAAAGAAGGCGGCATTGAGTTCTGGCGAAACCATTCGCTCCACCTTACGGACAGTGAACTTCACCGTAACCGTTTCGCCCCGCATCTCGAGCGAACTAGCTTCCTGACTGACCGTAGTTTCGGTTTCCCGAACGTCGCCGACGGCAGCCCCCTTCATGAGCTCATCGAAGCCAGACACTTCCGCGTCATGGAATCGCAAGGTGGGGAGCAAGCGAATTCGCTGATCAGGACTCTTCCGCAACGGTCGGCCGTCATGCTCGAAAGCGATGTCCGCTCGAATGCTGTCGCCAGGTTCAGCGGCGGCATCTGAGTCTTCGAACTTGGCGAATTGTTCCAGGAACTGTTCCAAGTAAGCGTCGACGTCTTCGTCGGAAACTTCGTCGCTGGGTCGTTCAATCACGAACCCGGAGTAGTCCGGCAGATCGAAGGACGGTCGCACTTCCACTTCAAAGTCGTAAGTAAACGGGCCTTCTTCAGGAAGCTCAAGGCTTTCGATATCGATATCGGGCTGGTTGATCGGATCGAGTTGATCCTCGTCTTCCAACTGTTCCAAGCTTTGTAGCAACACATTGCGTTTGACTTCGTCGGCCAACTCCTTACGGAAGCGACGTTCGATCAACTTCCGAGGTGCATTGCCAGGACGAAACCCGGGAACGGTCGCCGACTTCAACAAGTCGCCCGTGGCGGCTTCGAAGAACTTTTCAATGTCTTGCCGAGGCACGGTCACACTGACGTGCTTCCGACACGGACCGGCATCGGTAATGTCGACATCGAGCGACAACCGGTTCGGGTTGGCTGTGGTGTCGATGACGGTGGTTTCCGTCGCGTCGGATTGATCGGCTGTGGGGGTGTCTGAATCGCTCATAACTGTTTCCTTCAAAGTTCTGGCCAGACTGTAGCTAAGTCACCCACAGGCTTTCAATGGTACCGCCGCGTTTCGCTGCCGGTATTTTCGAGTCAGATTCAGTGAGGGAACCGAATCGCTGCCTACTACGAGTGCGCAAACAAAAAAGACCACTCGACTCAGCGAGTCGGGCGGCTTTGACTAGGCCCACAGTTGCGGCCGTTTAGAAGTGTGTGACAAAGAGCGGGTGAAGAGACTCGAACTCTCGGCCTTCTGCATGGCAAGCAGACGCTCTACCAACTGAGCTACACCCGCGTGGTGGAGGTGATCACACCCCGCGTTGCCCGATTATGATTCAATCTCGCAGAGAGTCAACTGTCCGGGCTCGGATTTCAGAGGAATTTTTTTGACCCGTGGATTTCCTCACCGCTTTCGCGATGTCGCGGAAACACATCATGATGCCAAGATGCACCATTACCCGGAACCTCGTCGCTCCATTCACTTAACGACGAGTCTCTCACGATTGAGGCCAAACCGTGTAGTGAAAGGGCAACATGGACGCGATCACCACGTTAAAGGATCAATACACCGCCGTGATTTCCTGAGAATGTCGCAAGTTACGTTGCGCGCTGAGTTTGCGTCACTGCGTCTGCGGTGTTTGTTCAAGATTCTTATCAATCCTCGAGGTTTGGCATCTCGTCTGCTTTACATCTCATCATCAGCCAAGCAACGGCTGACACAAATCAAAACTTCGAGCAACCGACTCATCCGACAGAAAGCAGCACCATGATTAACCTCGCCATCTCACTACTTAACGACGAAGCCGGATTCATTGTCTCCGCAGAACTGATCCTGATTGCAACCATCCTGGTGATTGGGTTAGTCGTTGGTCTGTCCGAAGTGGCCTACAGTGTGAACGGCGAATTGAACGACGTGGGAGCCGCGATCGGTAGCATCAACCAATCCTACACCTTCGCCGGATTCCACGGCACGAAAGGCAAGTTGGTCGGCAGCAAGTTCCGCGACCACCGAGACGATGGCGACGGCCAACACGATATCTCTTGCGACTTCGGCCCACGTCCTGAAGGTCCCAAAGGCTCCGGCAAGAGCTACTAAGTCGAATGCCCTCAGCTCGAATTCTCACCGCCGCCCATGTTGGACTGACTCGAATCTCACCGCCGCTTTGACTGGACGTTGCCCGTCACTCACCGCTACTGCTCGCTGACCCGAGCCGTCCGCTGACCCCGGACGCATAGCAGGTTGCCCGAAAGTCCGCCTCCACCTGACCCGTGGAGGCGGACTTTTTTCGTTTCCGTCTGCTTGCCCGTAGAGAAGATGGCAAGCTGGGGTGTTTCACGTGAAACCATCCGAGTCGGCCGCTTGGAGTGGTTGGCCCGCTTGCGAACTCTGTTTCACGTGAAACGAGTAGAGAGCCACTTCACCGGGTTTCAGAACCCGTTGTCTGGCCTTCGAGAGCTGCGAGTACTCCATCCCATAAATCGATCCGGAGTTGAACCGCGGAAATCGCCGCCTCGGTGGCTTCCCGCCATGCTTGCTCACTTTCGCCGCACAAGCGGTTGACAAGCCGAATGGCCAAGGGACCGTGTTCGTCGCCATCGAGTTCGATGTGCCGTTCGAGGTAGTAAGCCAACCGTTGGACCGATTGATTTCCCGCCGGCAACGAACGAACCAACCGAGCGAACATCTCTGGGATGACATCTTCCCGTCCGAAGCAGAATGCAGCTGCGACTTCATGAGGACGGGCGGTCTCAGCGAGTTCCAAGTTCCGCAGCGTGAACTCGCGGGTCGTATGTGGAATGTCGATCTCATCCAACGCTTTCGAGGCCGACCATCCAGATCGAAGTCGCGACGTGAAGGTGTCAATCGGTTGCGTATCCGCCGCGAGTTCCCGCATGGCGAACTGGTAGAGTTCGAAATGGCTACAGTATCCACCATCGCCGTCCTCGTCGGTTTCTTCTCCGAGAACGATCTCGTTGACGAACCGGGCCAATTGCGGATCGGCGGGCGGAAGCCAGGGCAGGGTGGTACGGGTCACGTCGGCCTGCAACCGCTTCAACAACGACATAAAGTCCCAGACCGCGAACACGTGACTCCGCATGAAAACGCGGACCGCCCTCAAATCGTTGACCGCTTCATAAATGGGATGCTCCAGCAAGCGAGTTCGCACGGGAGCCAGAGCCGGTTCGATCGTCGACTCCACCGAGAAGCAATTCACCACACCCATGACACTGCAACCAATTCATTCCAAGCCTGAACGCTTCTGTTTCAATGACGGGATTGTAGGCGGATCACGTCAGCACGGACACGGACTACTGAAGTTTTTTTGCCTCCACTCGGCTCAGTGCATCGGCTTGATAGATCGGCTCTGGCAGACGGTGCCCATGGAATAACGCACCTGCAAGACGAGTGGCGTTGGCGAGGTCGATCCGATGTCCGGCGGACACGAAGACCGGGCGATTGTCATCTGTGGCTCGCATCGCTAGCCCGATTTGCTCGTCTCCGTCAAGAATCGGTTGCGCTGACTCCTTTGTGACGTGGTCGAGATTGACCCGCCCACAAAGCAGTTTCTTCCCGACACCAACGGTACGAATTCCCGCCCACACACCGAGCTGACACGCGATACCGGCTCGACGGGGATGCAAGCGTCCGTTGCCATCGACGAAGACCACATCTGCGATCGAACGATGATTTCGGACTTCGTCCAACAACGTCAACAGGACGGGAATCTCGCGGAAGGCGAGATAGCCGGTGATATAGGGGAACCGAACTCGCTGGCAAACCGTATGTGACCAGACGAGCTGACCGGTTGCCGTTTCCACAACCGCGTAACACGCCACCGCTCGACCATCGCCGACGTAGGACAAATCGACTGCTGCGATCTCATCGGGCGTTTGATGGTACGGTTCCTCAACCAACTCTCCCCGCAATTGTTCTTGGAACTCACGCAGTTTCGCCAGCGGCGATTCGGTCTGGAACTCGGTGAATCGGTAACGACCCAGGTCAACGATACCGTTGCGGACTTCAACCTCCTCACTTTCCAGCCGCTGTGACTTGGCTGCGTGTTCCGTAGCGGTGCGGTCTTCAGTGGAAATGCCGGGAACGACGTAGTACCGGCCGAGCTCTCCACTGGCCAGCACCACGCGGTGTGCCGGGAGTTCGCTCGCCCGTTCCGGTTTCAACAGAAACTCGCCAACCCAACGGGCCGCTTTGCGATCCCCTAACGCATTGGCCAAGTCTCCATAAGTCGTGACGCGACCGGCAGGCACCTGGCGTATGAGTTCCGACAAACATCGAAACAAATCCGGGATGTCTGGACGATCGATCTGATCACGCGTTCGAACTGAGGAATGTGTCATCGTGCGTGGAATCGTTAGAGCGACGCAGGGAGGGCGGCTTTCGGGGCACCGATGTCGATCACGCGAACCTCCCCCAGATACGGTTTCGCAACCGGCTGCGTGAAACCAAGTTTTGGTGCCACGAATGTGGCTGTGCGGTTCGCACGCACACATTCGCCCAGCGGTTCGCCGGTATCGCAGTCCATTCCCGAGGGTAAATCGACGGCCAATACAGACGCCCCTGACCCGTTGATGGTTTGGATCACGCTTCGAAACGGCTCGCGAATCTCCCCCTGCATGCCATTCCCAAGCAATGCGTCGACAGCCCAACTGGCCGCCGAAAGTTCATCGTCGAGTTTCGCATGATCAATTTCCCCGTCCCAGACTTCGATCGGGGTCCCTGACCGCTGCAGGATGTCGAGATTGATCGCGGCATCGCCCCGAATGTCCTCCGGGCGGGCGAACAAGAAGACTCGAACTAGAAGGCCACGGTTTTCCAGATGCCGAGCGATCACGAACCCATCGCCGCCGTTGTTCCCTTTTCCCGCACAGACAATAACATCCCGCGCAGTCGGATTCCTGGCTAGTTCGGTTTCCCATAGCCACTCCGCTGTGTTCCGTCCCGCGTTCTCCATCAACGCCACGCCGGGCATGCCATATTCTTCGATTGCCCGTCGATCGACGGCTCGAACTTGCTCGCGGCTGAGTGGTACTTGCATCATCGCCTCCACGAAACCCAATGACTTCCCAGGTGTCCATCGTACCAAACTCACTCTGCATCGCGTATCGTGGAGACAATTTGAGGTTGGCTCGTTCTGTCGGTTCCGCAGGCATCCTTGCCGTGTTAGGATGTGCCCGGAATCAATTGGGAGCACCACCACAAGGAGTCTCTGCTTGCTTGACACATACGCAGATCGCTGGGCCTTGGTGACCGGTGCGTCCTCTGGTATCGGAGCGGCGTTTGCACGGCGATTGGCGGCCCGCGGGATGCACTTGGTTCTCGTGGCACGTCGTCAAGAAGCGATGGAACAATTGGCCGCCGAACTCCACACTCAGCACGGCACCCGGTCGATCGTTATTCCCTGTGATCTCTCGAAGGCCGATGAGATCGCGCAGCTGGTCGAACAGGTGCGAAGTCACAAGATGCAAATCGAGTTGCTCGTCAACAACGCAGGTTTTGCATCGGTGGGGGAAGTGGAACGAACCGATCCACAGACCGTTCGAAATCTTGTTGACGTCAACATTCAAGCGGTGACGGAATTAACCTATCGATTCCTACCGGGCATGTTGTCGCGGGGACACGGAGCGATTGTGAACGTGTCGTCAGTTGCAGCATTTCAGCCTGTCGCATGGATGGGAGCTTATGCCGCCAGCAAAGCCTATGTGCTGCATTTCAGCGAATCGCTGTGGGCGGAAGTTCGGGATCGCGGGGTCACGGTGATGGCGTTATGTCCCGGCGTGACCGAAACGAGTTTCTTCGATGTCGCCGGTGTTCCGAACTGGCTCAAGAAACACTCCTCGCAATCACCGGATACCGTCGTTCGCAAGGCCCTCCGCGCGATGGAAAAACGACGCCTCTACGCGATCCCCGGGAAGATGAACTACATACGTTCGCTGCTAGTCCGATTCGCTCCGCGAAAGATGGTCGCCAAGCAAACGCTGGACTACTTTCGCCCCAAAGCAGAACCTGCGGTGGACAAGACCGAAGAAAAGTCACCGTCAGATCGACCGCAAAACGTCGACCGACACGGCGGATAAATTTCATTTCAGCGGCGGACGTTTTAACGTCGCCGGTAATTGGTAAGACTCGACAACTCAACAGGAGAACAGTGACGATGGCCTTTCGCGGGTTCGTATGGAGTGTGCTTGGTTACGGATTCATCACAATTTTCGCCGGTTGCGGAGCGTTCACCGCGAGCGAGGTTGGTGAAGTCTCCGGTACGATCACGCTCGATGACCGACCTCTTTCCGATGTGGAAGTGGCATTCGTACCAGTTGACGGTGGCAAAACATCCCTCGGTTATACCGATGAATCTGGTGCCTACGTTCTCATTTACGATGCTGAGCGAGACGGGGCCGAAGTCGGCAAACACACCATTCGCATCACTCGTGTTCAACCCGAAGAGCAAGACGGCGAACAACCCAAGCAATTTGAGAAACTCCCGGCGAGCTACAATTCCGAGTCGAAACTCACAATCGAAGTCAAATCCGGTTCGCAAACCATCGACATTCCCCTGAAATCCGAAGGGGAAGTTCCCGCCTTATAGGCTGCGGCTTGTTTAGAAGCCCCCGAGTCAGGACGCCGAGTTGCCTTCGTTTCAGTCCGACCGAAAACAAGAACAGACCCCGTTCCAATTGAAAACGGCCCCGGAAGTGTTTCCCGGGGCCGTTTATTAATTGACCGTTCGCAGATGAAACGTGATCAGTTCGAGATCACTTCGCCGCCATCGCGGGTGCTATGGGCACGGTAGTTTCTGAGGTCGATGTTCTCCGAGACGAACCGCGTCGAGCCGTCCACCATCAGAAAGTGACAACCGCCCGGATGATAGCTACCTGCTGCTTCTGCGCCACCAGAGTTGATGGGGTCGCCCCAAGTGGGGTCGGTTTCCATGCCGATCAGGTACTCGGAAATATCGGTCGGAGGATTGCTATCGCCACCCGCTGAGAAACAGTAGTGACGATCGCCACCAGGCATACTGGCCGACAATTTCGTTTGCACCTCACCGACGAAATAGGTGTTGGTTGTTCCATCGGTCACGTGTCGCATGCCGATTGCACTGTTCAAAAAGAACATTCCATCGCCCCGATAAGCGATGTCATTTTGGCCGTCAGTGTGATCATCGTTGAACGTGTTTGAACCGCAGACACCGTTATAGCAGCTAATCTGGTAGCCGCCTTGCCCGGAATAGTTCAAATTGCCGGTCGGGTGTGACGGACACTGAAACATGGTCAGGACCGTGTCTCGCCCCGCTAGACGTTGCTCGGTGTTCCCGGTTCCGCCACTGTCGGTGCCAATGACGTTCGAAACGGCATCGTAGAGATTGTTCTGCTCCAAGAAAGGCAGAATCTTGGAATGCCACGTCCAGCCATAACCGTAGTGCATGCTTCCGTTCCAATTCGTCAGGTTTCCGGCTGGAAACGCGCCATTGGTGTCATGATAGTTATGCAAAGCCAGGCCGATGTTCTTCAAATTGTTTTTGCACTCGGTACGGCGAGCCGCTTCTCGCGCCTGTTGAACAGCAGGCAGGAGCAATGCAATGAGAATTGCGATAATCGCAATCACCACCAGGAGTTCAATCAACGTGAACCCACGACGAGACGAAGTCATTTCAAACCCTTCTCAAAAACACGAAACACATTAGTCCAGAAAAATCGTTCAAAGAAAAAACGATGAGATTGCGAAGCGGACTCGATCGAATCCACATGGGTCGCGGTAGGATACTGACAGACAAACGAACCGCTGTCAAATCAACATCGCCCCATATCACGTATTGAACACATATTAATGAAGGCGACCAACGTCAAAAAGCCCGCAGATAGAATCGGCGGGCTTCTCACGTTTGAAGAAAGGGTTCAGCTTGCGTTACGTCCTAGAAGAGTTCGGAAACGGTTTCGCCTCCATCGACGATTTTCATCGGTCGGCCGAGCGGGCTGATGTTTTCGATACGTGGGTCAATTTGTAGTGAGTGACAGATCGAGCAGAACAAGTCTGGCACTTCGACGGGTCGGTCTTCGACCGAGGAACCATCCGGCGAGGAGGAACCGATCACCTGTCCGCCACGAACGCCGCCGCCGGCAAGCGCCGCATTGAACACGCGGGGATAGTGATCGCGTCCGGTTCGGGGATTGACTCGTGGGGTGCGACCGAACTCGCCCATCCATACGATGAGGGTGGAATCGAGTCGCCCCCGGTCTTTCAGGTCGGCAATCAGCGTTGCCAGTGCTGGATCGACTTGACCAGCCAACCCACCGATACGTTCGAAGTTGTCTTGGTGTGTGTCCCAGCCGCCTGAGACAACCTCGACGAAACTCACACCAGATTCCACCAAACGACGTGCCAACAAACACCCCTGACCGAACGGCGTGTTGCCGTACTTGTCGCGGAGCGATTGCGGTTCCGAAGACAAATCGAACGCTTTGGTCTGTTCACTCACGACCATTTGCGCTGTTTTGTCATAGATCCGCCGATGCTTCTCGACGACGTCTGCACCGCCTCGACCTGCGAATTCTTCTTCGAGTTCATCGAGTAAGCCGCGTCGACGATCGAACCGATCCCGCGTCACGGGCAGGGCGACGTTTTCGGGCAATCGGCCGGGTTGAGGCACGGCGAACGGTTCGTACTGAACTCCGAGAAAACCCGCACCAGCACCACCGATATTTCGCCCGCCGCCCACGGTCACAACCGCCGGCAAATCGAGATCGGGGTGGGAAAGCTGATGGGCAATGTTCGCGGATAAACTCGGATGCTTAACACTGCCCGAGGGAACATAACCCGTGTGGAGTTGATAAGTCGCCCGGGGATGGCTGCCCTCGCGATTGGTCATGGATCGAATGATCGCGATGTCATCCATCATTTTCGCGGTCTGCTCCCAGCCTTCGGCTATTTCAATGCCTTGGGTGGCAGTGCGAATCGCCTTTGTCGGTCCACCGTTTTCGGTGCCTGGTTTCGGATCGAAGGTCTCAAATTGACTCGGTCCGCCGGCCATCCATAGCAAAATCATCGAGCGATTTTGCTTCTGGAGTTCCCCAGCTTGGAGACTCATCCAATCGCGAAGATTCAACACGCCACCTGCCACTGCGGTTGCAGAAACAGTGTGTAGAAACCTCCGTCGACTGAAATTGAGCTTGCGATCCCGCAAGACCTGTTCGTGAAGTTGTGTCAGCATGATCGTCAGATCCCGTTAAAGAGTGTGTTTTGTATTCAAGAAAACAGGTGCAACGATGGATGCCAGTCACACCGTTTGACATGTAAAATTCCGCGGACAAACCGGACTAACGACGTGTCAGAAATTCGCTCGAGTTGAGCAAACTCCATAGCAGGTCTTCATAGGCTTCCGCGCGGTTGGCAACCTTCGCGAGATAGCGTTTGCCGATGCTCAATTCGTTGGCCGACGGTTCGCGAGCCAACACTTTCAAATACAGCTCCGCCAACGCGTCGTCGTCATTGGGAAATCGTTCCAGCAGACGACCGAGCCCCGTCTCGCCAGTGGCGCGAACGGCACGATTCACCTGCGGGGAGTTCATCAGATACAACGCTTGCGGAACATCGCCTGTCATATCCGCTTGGGGTGTCGAGGGATCGAAACCGAACAGATCGTTGAAGCCGTCTCGTGGCGTTCGGCGACGTTGATACAATCCGCCTCCACCTCCGCGAGACGCATCATTCGTCGGTTCTGCGGCATCGACCGCTTGCAGCACCGCCGAGAACAACTGGTCGGACCGCAAGCGAGTCGCACGTCCTGAAGCAAACGGCACCGCTGCATCGGCCGGGTTCTCGGGTCGAATCTGTCGGGCATAGGCCTCCGTCGCAGTGATCGTTTTGAACAACCAATGCAAGTCGTAATCGCTTTCGACAAAGCCGTTTGCCAAGATTTCCAAAGCTTCGGGATGTGTTGCGGAGCGTTCTGGGCCGATATCGTCGATCGGCATGTAGAACCCTTCGCCGAGAAGTTCCGACCAAATGCGGTTCACAATCGCCTTCGCCAGCCACGGATTCTTTGTGGCATCGGTTAGGGAATCTGCGAGTGATTCCCGACGAATTTCATCTGTCGCCCCCGGTCGCACCGCCTCAGCATTTACGAAAAAGACCGGGTCGGTTTTCTGTCCCTGGGAAGCGGGGTCATCCAGGTTCGGCATGTAGTGTTCGCTGGAACCACGCCCAGGCATTTGCGGTGGCGTGAAACTTTTCAGCTCGGTCAGGTTGATGGCTTTGTCTTTGTCGGCGTCGACCAAACTCAACAACCGATCAAAATTGCGTCCCAACGGAGAGCGTTCCACTTCCGATTTCTGCAACTTTCCATCACGATTGCGATCGAGGAAACGAAACATGCGTTCGGGATTTTCGGCGAAGAATGCCCGCCGACGGTCGTTCTGAGGTGAGACTGACACGACTTCATACGAAACCAAACGGTCGCCTTCGCGTTTTGGACGGAGTTGAATTCGGGGAAAGAACGCCGCCAATTCATGGAATTGTTCGCGTTTCCACGAGTCCGTTGGATGATCGTGACAGTTCGCACATTGAATTTGAATGCCGAGAAAAATCCGCGAAACTTCCGACGCCACTTCTTCGGCCGTCGCTTCTTGGGCGAAGATTAACCCGGTTGCTCCGTTTTCTCGCACGTCGCCGGTAGCCGTGATGATCTCGCGGGCGATCTCATCCCAACTGGTGTTCTGAGCCAACTCCGATTCCATCCACTCGGTGAACGCCGCTTGCGCCAAGTTGGCTCGCTGATTCGTGGCTCGGCTAAAGACGACATCACGCCAATATCGCGACCAGTTCTCCGCATACTCGGACGAGTTCAAAAGCTGCTCGACAACTCGCTGACGCTTCTGGCTATCAGGATTGAGACCGAACAATGTGACTTCGCGAGCGGTGGGAAGTTTCCCCGCCAAATCGAAAGACACGCGACGCAGGAAGTCTTCATCCGAAACCGGGGGAGCCACTTCGACCCCCTGCCGTTCGAACTCGGCGTTCAGTAACCGATCGACATCCGCTGCCGTCCTCACAGCATCAGGGCTTTCGGTTTCCCCTGCGAGAATGCCGCCAGGAATCACAATCGCAATCCCGAGCAGCCATGAAGAAAACCAACTGTCGTTGTTGAACAACCTGGTCATGAAATCGACTTTCCGAAGAATTTCAAATGGGACTGGCGAGTTGTGAAAATCGGTCGTATTGCCATCTATGAAACCCCGTTCCCCACCGTGGGGTTTCGAAAAAAATGACTCAAGATGGGATTCGTATCAGCCGACGACCGGTCGGAATTACTTGTCGAGATGCGACGCGTTGGTTAAGGTGCGGGTGGATTCCGCATTCCCGACCGGCGTTGCCGGATCGCAGGGACACGTTTATGGATCAGAAGTTTTGGTTCTTGAAGAACTGTGATTTGTTCCGCCGCCTCTCGCCCGAGCAGATCGAGCAAGTCGAGTCTCGCTCGCGGGTTCGCGAGTTTCAACGGGGTGAAGTGATCTACCTTCCCTCGGATGCCAGCGATTCCCTCGTGCTGCTGACGAGTGGCCGAGTGAAGATTTACCACCTCACTGCGGATGGTAAAGAAGCCGTGATCGGGTTGATCGACCCGGGCGAGCTGTTCGGAGAATTGGCTGTCTTCGAGAACGGGCCGCGTGAAGAGTTTGCCGAAACGATGGAGAAATCGACGGCGGTTCTCATCCCGAGCACTATTGTCCACCAACTCATGCACGACCACCCGACTGTCACGTTGGGTGTCACAAAACTCATGGGTCTCCGCCGACGACGGGTCGAACGTCGGTTGAAGTCGTTGTTGTTCCGTTCCAACCGCGAGCGCGTCGTCTGCCTGCTTTTAGAGTTGGCCGAGAAATACGGCCAGGCCACAACCGATGGTGTTCGACTGTCGATTCGGCTATCACATCAAGAGTTAGCGAACATCATCGGCACCACTCGCGAGTCCGTTACGATGCTGCTCGGCGAATTGCAGAGCGAAGGCATGATCACCATCGAACGACGGCGAATCATCGTCCGAAACTTACGACGATTGGCGGATTCGATCGGAGCGGTACCGCCGGAACTTCCATCGCGAGACGATCTCGAAACCTGTCTTTATCACCAAGTCCGTGCTCAATCCGGATAGACCTTGGCGTGTTCTGCGGGGTCATTGGTCGTCGTGGAAATGTCGCGGTCGTCTGCCGACCATCAACCCAAACCGCAACGTTCTCAAGTAAACTGCTCTTCCGAGCTAAAAATGTAATCTGTCTTACAGACAAGTCTTGTTACGAGTGTTACTCTGAAATCACTTCTGGCAAGTCCTGCCAAATCGATCAAGTCGCCGAAGAATCACCGTCTATCTGAATTCAATATCATGAGTGAATGGAGCAAATGTCCGCGTGGCGAAGTGGGTCAACTGGTCCGCAATTTGCGACGTCGACACCAAAAACAAATTTGGTTACAGTCCGCGGGAATCACTGCGGGACTGCTCCTGATGATTGGTATCGCCGGTTGGTGGTTCCAGTCGGAATCCCATCCTAAGTTGGCCTGTCGGGAAGTTCGCGAGTTGACGAACCAGTTTGTCGCCGGTGAATTGGACGAGCAATTTAACCAGCGCATGGTCGTTCACCTCAAGCGTTGTCCGCGGTGCGTCGAGTATGTGCAACGAGAACACCCCGGTTTTCACGTTCCACTCATCGAAAGCGACAATCAGAATCACGCAAGCCGGACGCATATTGCCGCCCCATTAACGGCGGCGATGCCGACCCGGTGAGTGCAATGAATCTCGATCTGCGAAAAGGACTTCGCAATGGACGAGTCAAGCCAAGCTGATATCGACGAAGACTTCGTCGACGATTCCCCCGTCGATGAATTGGATGAAGCCTATCTCCGCGCGGTAGAAACGATCGATACCATCGAGGCGGAATTGCCGGGGTTGGAGTCCGACGAACAAGACGAAGCGGATGACGTTGGCTCGCTCAATGATTTTCCCGGTTTTCAGGCCCCGGCATCGGTCGAAACCGGGTCGGAAGAATCCGCTGCAGAACCGGACTCGTCGCAGGAGGAATCGGAGGAAACTCCTGATGTCATACCGATCGGTCCGCGGTTGCAGGCTCAACAAATTTTAGAAGCCGCTTTGTTCGTCGGGGGCGAACCGCTGACCTCGAAGAAACTCGTCGGTGTGTTGGGCGATGGTTTCGATCGGGATTACGTCGAACATGCGTTGCACGAGCTCAATGTGCTGTATGACCAAGAGCGACGACCGTACGAAATCACGCTGGTCGAAGGCGGGTGGATCATGAAACTCCGCCACGAATACGAACCGATTCGACACAAAGTTTACGGCTATGGACCGAAAGAAATTCGTCTTTCGCAGGAAGCGATCCAAGTGCTTTCGTTGATCGCGTATCACCAACCGATCAGCAAAGAGGAAGTCGAAAAGCATCTCGGCAGCCGACCGAACGGAGTGCTCAGCCAACTGCTGCGTCGTGAGTTGATCCAACTCAAACGCGATCCCGAAGATAAGTCGAACGTCAATTACGAAACGACCTCACGCTTCCTGCAACTCTTTGGACTCGGCAGCCTTGCGGAGTTGCCCCGTGCGGGTGACCTCTACTTCAAGTAGATTGGTTACGTTTTGCGCACGGCCGTGTCCAGTTTGGACACATCTCAACTTTCAGAATCGACACCCGCGCACGAAAAAACCGCCGAGTTTTCGTTCGGCGGTTTTTGACGACTTGTTCGTGATCGGTCTTCATGCACTGCGATTGAGTCGCACCGAGTTACCATCTGTCGGAGTCCCGGCCTTGCTCATGACTTGGCCCAATTCCTGCCAAGTTTGACGGTGTTCCGACAACACGCGAATGGCCGCCTGAAGCTTTTCGGCATCGCAATCCCGCTCAGCTTCGGCCAAGTTGCGAAACACGAAAACGAACAATGCCTTCATCGATCCGACCAGTTCGGGAGCGGAGTCCTCACGCAACCCACTGATCAACTCGGCGACAAATTCCCGACTCCGTGTGCAGGCGACAGAAACGACTTCCCGATCCGGCTTCGAAATCGCGGCTTCGGCTTGGTATGCAAAACGTAACGCTGCATCGACAACCATCTGATGCAATCGATATGGAGATGCCGTGAGAACTTCCGTCGAAAGATATTCGGTAGACTGGTTGGTCATTAATGACTCGCAGATTGGAAATGTTGAGTAGAACTACGAATTGGAGGACTGTTGCAACCCGACCGGTTGGAACGCAGCTAACGCCTGTTGCTGATTGTTCAACGTCCCCAGAATGGATTCCATATTCGTAAACTGAATCAGAAGTCGATTCCGTTTCACTTCGAGAATTTCATTCAAATCGGCGATCCGTTCATTGGCAGCGTCGATACTGGCTTGGACGGCGTCGGTGGCCGTTTTGAACGTGCCATCGACAGGGTCGGTCAACGCTTTCAACGCCGCCTCGGCCTGAACACCGAAACCCGTTTCGTCTCGCAGAAAGAAGTCGGCCACACCGTCGGGATCGTCGGTCGCCACCTCACGGAACTCATCGACGTCGAACGAAAGTTTTCCGCCCGTCGAAATTCGCACGCCGACGTCATTCAATTGGCGGATTGTTCCGTCATTGTTGAAGCGATCGTTGAGCAAGTTGCTCAATCGTTGTTGCAACCGCAACGCGAACGAATTCCCTTGCAACACGCCACGCGAGTTCGTCGACGGTTCGAACTTCGTCAGTTCACCGAGAATCGTGACAAGGTTGTTGTAGGTGTCGACGAAGTTTTGAATCGCTTCCGCCGGACGGGACACATCGCGGGTGATGCTGATCGTGGAGCTTGTTTCCGAGGCGGCAACTGTAGTGACATCGAGCCCGGTGACCACGTCTTCAAACTTGTTCGTTTCCGACGTGACGAGAAATTCCTGGCCAGCCCCCGAAGTGACCGCCAATAACGCATCACGACCAACCGCCGTGGTTTGGAAAGCGATATCGATGCCGGTGGAATTCACCAGTAACCGGGATGAATCGCCGGTCGTCGCCGAGCGAACTTCGAGTCTCACCGGGTTGAAGGGGGAACCATCATTGATCAAGCTCGCCGTGACGGTCCCCGAAAACGTGTTCAATTGCTCGACCAGATCGGCAACGGTTTCTTCGCCAGTCAATTCGATGACAACTGCCTTGCGACTAGAAATCGTTTGATTGCCGTTGCCGTCGTCGCCCACGCTGCCGGTGAGCCGCAGGTCTTCCGCGGTTGTCCCGTCGCCGGATTGCTCGATGGAAAGTGTGCCTTCACCACCGGCATCATCGACAATCACGAACCCGTCGCCGGTGTCATTCAGTCGTGCTGTAACAGAAATTCCTTTGGCAGCGTTGATCCGGTCGATCACATCGCCGATGGTTTTGACCGTGGAGTTGATACTGACGATTGCCTCTTTGCCGGCGGAGTCAGTAATCAAAATCGAACCCAACCCGACCGATTTTCCGTCGGGTGCGTACGTCGAGAGCGACGTGGCTTCATTGACCGACCGCAGATTGAGTTGCGCCGACTCGACGGTTGTGCCGTCGGTATCCGTGCTGATTTTCAGATCCGCGGCGAGGCTGCCGTTCAGGTCTGAGATAATCAGATTCGACGCGGTGCTTCCCGAAGTATCGGTGATGATGATGCCCGTTCCGGCGGCGTCGATTTCCGCGCGAAGTTGGAGGTCGACATCTCCGGTGCTTTTGGCATTGTTGATGGCCGAAAGCACTTCGTCGAGCGATTCCGCTGTGCTGAGATCAATGTCGGCGGTTGTGCCGGTGCGGTCGGTGATTTGGATGGTTCCCGCCGTCACGCCATTGCCGCCGTTAAGATTCCGCAGCAACACCGAACCGGGACCGGCGGTCAAACTATTTCCGGTAAGCGTTGTCCCGCTGGCAGTTGCATCGAGCCCGAGTTGTCTCACAACCGATGAGGAACTCAGGTTTTCCACAGATAATTCGCTACTGCCTCCGCCTCCAGTGAGGTCTTCGAGTTGGAGGCGACCGTTGACCAATGACGCAGACACACGTCCTTCGTTGTCTTCGTGATCGTTGATCAGCGAAACGACATCGCCGATCGTTGTGGCATCATCGAGGTTGATGTCGAGAGTCGAGTCGTCCGTCAACCGGATGCGGAAGTCGGCAGCCTTGGAACTAAGCCGCAAACCGTTTCCATCGTTGATGTAGTCGAGAGTCATCCCCTCGAAAACGTTGAAGACTTCGGCACCTGTCAAAGTATCGCCGCTGGCGGACCCATCCAAACCGAGACCGGCAACCGTTTGTCTTAGACCGACATCAGAAATTGCCAACGTACCGCTACCGCCGGACGTGTCTGTTAGGACGAACCGTCCATTTGCAACAGAGGCGGTGATCGAAATATCGGATTCCGAGTTGACGGCCGAGAGCACATCTTCGACGGTCGTCGCTGTACTCAGATCGACCTGAGCTGTCGCTCCGCTCCGATCGGTCAGTTTGATCTTCCCCGGCGAGATTCCCTCGCCTTCGTTGAGCAAGTCGAGCGATGCCGGCGGACTCAGTGAACCGCCAGTGCCAAGGACAAGAGTGCCCGCGTCTAACTTCTGGTTGGCACTCGAGAAACCACCGCTCAGTAACTGGTGAGCCGACGCCGTCCGCACCGTACGAAAACCGTAAGTTCCTGCGGAAACGGCTTCCCGATCGGACTGAACTGTCAGTTGGCTCGTGTCGGAGTTGGTCGTGGTGAACGAGCCGAAGGTGCTTTCAGACTTTAGCCGAGTCCCCGACAAACTCAGCGAAAGGACACTGGCCTCCAAAGCATTGTAGGCACTTGCGGTTTCTTGGAATCCGGCGACACGCGCTTCGATGATGTCGACGCTACGAGTCTGCGCAGAGACGAGCGCTTCGATAATCGCTTTCGTATCGATCCCACTGACGAGACCGATTCCGGCGGAAATTGTAGACATATGGGGAAAATTTCCTCAATGGAATGAGGTGCCGATTCCTCCGGTGGACATGAAGCTAACGGATCCTGCCAAGTCTTTCGGTTGTTTTGACTTCATCTCATGAGTCGGAATCGAAGGGTTTTCCCAACTTGCGAAAACTTCCGGGAAACGCAGGATCGAACCGAATGTCATTCTGGATGGGTTTCTGCGGATTATCCGGATTACATGCATTGCGCGGGCATCTCGTCGGCATAGCTCGAAAAACGGTGACTTGCAAATTGACTCTGGGGGATCTGCACCTCTACGGTGAAAAGAGTGCTGAGTTTTCGCATTAGAAGAGCCGTGCGGGCCACGCTGATTTTCCGACCCTAGATGAACCGTAAGGTGCCGACCATGTTTCTGCCTCATCGTGACCGATTTCTCGCTTGGGCGTGTCTGTTTTTGATTGGCGGGACAGCTTCCACCGCCGTCGGTGGCGAAGTTTGCGAATCTGATTGCGTGGAGCAACTTCCCCACGCTCAAGCTCGTTTCGAGCACGTTCGTGACGCCAACGGTGAACCATGGAAAGTTTTGATCGTCCCGCGAGTGTTCAACGTCGTCACCGGCAACGCAAAACCCGAGACTCCAAAAGCGATGGCCCCTGCACCGGAAGAGTCCGCGAGTTTGCCACAGATCAAGGGCGAACTCACTTGGATATCGACCGAGAAGCAACCGGCGGTCGCACAAGATTTAGCAGACGCAATCGCCCAAGCTCCTGAACCATCTGCAACCGAAGCGGTTGAGCGCGATGAAGCCGTCCTCTCGGAATCTGAGTTGCCGACGATCGTGCCGAATGAGTCGTTGGCTTCGCTTCCGACCCATGTTGACGCCCGCAACTACAAGCGAATCTACCGAACGATTCCGTTCATTCGCAGCGAGTACGAAGCGAATCCGTCTTACCGTCATGAAGCGACGATGGAAATCCTCTTTGGACAACTCCGACCACAAGTGAACGTGAAGCAACCCGTGTCGTTGTCGCACCTGTCGCGGACGGTCGCACCGGTTCCATCACGGTATTTGCCGCAGTTCCGAAGCTTCTACAGCACCGGTCTATACGGCAATGGCCTGTTCCGTGACGGATACACCGTTCTTGGAGCCGGCGGTCCGTTCTACCGACCATGGGGAATTGGCTACCCGGGAGCTTACAATACACTGCCACCATACTTTTCCACCTATGGCGGATACGGTGCTCAACGATTCCTCGGATGGGGTTATTAATAGACCAACCGCAAGATAAAAGCTAACGGAGGACAAGCGTCGATTGTTCGCGTTCCTCCGTTTTTCGTTTTCCATCCTTGCTGTTTAGACTTCGTGCTGCTCGTCGAGTTCATTGTAGACCACACGATACAGGCTCGTGAGACGGTCGTTCCAATTCTGAACGCTGCCGGAAATCTTGTGACGTCGGAGCACTTCCAAGTCGACGTCGTCCATCACGAACGTTTCGATGTTCGGGTTACATTCGGCTCCGACGCCATCACGAGGAAATCCGACGTCGGCCGGCGTATATATGCCAGACTGGGCATAGTGGATGTCCGCGTTCTCCACAAATGGCAGATTCCCCGTGCAACCGGCAATCACCACATAAACGTGGTTTTCGATGCACCGCGCCTGAGCACAAATCCGCACGCGGAGATACCCTTTGACCGTGTCCGTATTAAACGGCACGAAAATAATCTGTGCCCCCTTCGATGCCGCGATCCGCACAAGCTCGGGGAACTCGATGTCATAGCAAATCAGCATGGCCACCCGACCACAGTCGGTATCGAAGACATTCACTCGATGACCCGGTGAGACCCCCCACCACTTCCGTTCGCTGGGAGTGATGTGCAATTTGTATTGTTTCTCGATCGAACCATCCCGACCGAAGAAAAATGCGACGTTATAGAGCTGTTCGTCTTCGAGAATGAACTGCGATCCGCCAATCAAATTGACGTTGTACTTCACCGCACACTCAGCAAAAAATTCCAAGTACTGCGGAGTAAAGTCCGCTAACTGTCTGGCTGCTAGTCCGGGGCGTTTTGCTTTCACGCACGACAGAAGTTGCGTTGTGAACAACTCGGGGAACACGACGAAGTCACAGTGGTAATCAGACGCGGCATCCACGAAGTACTCGCACTGTTGGGCGAAATCTTCGAAGCTGCTAATCCGACGCATCTGATACTGTACGGCGGCCAAACGCACGGAGTGAACCGCGCGATGGCTGCGTCGTCCTTCCGGCGGCGTGCGATCGAGGTTCCGCCATTCGAGGAAAGTTGCATACCCTCGCGACGCTTCATCATCCGGGAAATAGCTCGGAATCAAGCCCTGGACCGCGAATTGGTTAGCCAATTGAGCGGTCAAGACGGGGTCGTGAAGTTCTTTGTTCATCACCCGCTCGACGTACTCGCGAGCCCCCATTTTATCCGCATGTTTGTGGTACCCCGGAATGCGACCCGCGACGATGAACCGATCGAGATTCTTCTTGTGACACAACTCTTTGCGAGCGTCGTACAACCGTCGCGAAAGTTTCATCCCGCGATACTCGGGATCGACCATAATCTCGATACCGTACAACGTGTCGCCATCGGGCGTGTGATTCCGGATGTATCCGCCGTCGGCGATCTTTTTCCAGTCGTGCCATGCGAGATTCGGTTCGTAGTTCACGATCAAACTCGAAGCCGACGCCGCAATTTTCCCATCGATCTCGATGACCAATTGCCCTTCGGGGAAGATCGACAACTGACTTTCGATCTGATCCTTTTTCCAAAGCGACATATTGGGAAAACAGCGGGTCTGCATGGCGATGAGTTCGTCAAAGTCATCTATCGTCATCTGCCGAATGCGAACGTCCCATTTGTAATCACTGAGATCGACTGGTTCCATGTTCTTCAAGTTTTCTCTATAAGTTGTGGTCGCGTCGAAGTCCGTTGCCTGCCGCGAGGTTGTTGATTGTCGTGCATTCTCTCAAATCCTCCGCCAGTCGGAAAGTATTATTCGCCTGTCTTTATTTCAGCGAAGGTGCGCCGATCGGTTTTCTGTGGTTAGCCCTGCCCACGCGACTCCGCAGCGAAGAGGTCCCCATCGAACAGATCACCTGGCTGACAGCCGTTTTGGTGATTCCGTGGACCTTCAAGTTTCTTTGGGCACCAATCTTAGACGTGCTGCAATCTCGTCGATGGACACGTCGCCATTGGATCGTGACCGCACAATCGGTGATGGGGATCGCACTGGTTCCACTGTTGGTCCTCGACCCGGTGCAGGATTTTCACTGGATGGCCGCCGCATTACTGATCCACGCTTTCGCCGCCGCTACGCAGGATGTGGCGATTGACTCCCTGTGTATCGCCCTCACCGAACCGCAGGAACGTGGCGAGATCAACGGTTGGATGCAACTTGGCATGTTGCTCGGTCGGGCAGGTCTCGGTGGTGGTGCTTTGTGGCTGAGTCCCCGAATCGGCGATGACGCCGTCGTCGGTTTGTTGATTCTCGCGACCACGTTTTCCATGGCACTCGTAATTTTCCTTGCTCCGACAGCCCCCAAGACTTCGTCCGCACAAAAATCCGAGAACCAACTCAAGCGGATGTGGGATTCGTTGCGACTCGCCTTAGGTGAGTTCCGTACTTGGTTGGGTTTGCTTTATGCGTTTCTCGGCGGAGCAGCGTTCAAAGCGTTGGAGGTTGTTTACGGACCGTTCCTGATCGATCGCGGTTTCACCGAAGCGGAGATCGGCGAGTTCGCCGCGTTGCCGATGATCGGATTGATGGTGCTCGGTGCCCTGCTCGGCGGACGACTTTCCGATCGATTCGGTCGCCGGGCGTTCGTGGCATTTTCGATGCTGTGGATTTGCGTGGCCGTTGTCGCCCTCGCGTGGAGCGATCGCTACTACCTCGAAATGCGTGGCAACCATCTGCTGATCTGTCTCGCCGCCGCCGCATTTGGGATCGGCCTGTTCACGTCATCCAGTTACGCGATGTTCATGGACATCACGAACCCCGCCATCGCCGCCACCCAATTCAGCGCCTACATGGGCATGACCAACGGCTGCGAATCCTGGTCCACATTCGCCGCCGGACAAATCATCGCAGACTCCGGTTACTCACTCGCCTTCCTCGTGATGTGTGGCGTCTCGTTGGCGGCGTTGCCGTTGTTACTCGGATTGGCCCCGGAAACGCAGCAGCAAACGGACGAAGTCAACAAAAATGAAGCGGTAGGGTGCGTCGAGACGCACCGCATTTGACGAACGCCCCCGACGCGACCTACATTGGCCGAAAATAAGCGCGAAGACCTGGTGCGTTACGTACGATTGTGCATTTGTCAGATTACGAGAGACACAACCTATCACAAAGAAAGAAGTTGTGTGCCACTGCTAGCTCGTCTAGCAGTGCGAGTCACCAGCCGTCCGAGAGTCGCTAAAACACTGCTGGACAAGCCAGCAGTGCAGGAAATTGCATGTATTAAAGACAATATTACGTAACATGTAATGCAGTTTATACTTGGGTGGCATGCCCACCGTT
>NZ_CFHRBF010000028.1:0-55440 GCF_984380535.1 Thalassoroseus sp. | reverse complement strand
GCGAGATAGGCATATCGGCACCGAAAGGAGGCTCGTGCAAGATGGATCGCCCTCACGTACACGGCCTCCGCATTGAGACTGTTGTCTACACACAACTTTCGACTGTCTGGGATGCGGATTGTGGTGATAATTGTCTTGAGGGAGTTTGGAGGCGATTTTTCTGAGGAGGGAGTCATGGTTCAGGGTATCGGGGAGGAGTTGCGGGGGGTGGATCTGGGGGATGAGCGGCTCAACCAGCGGAGCCTGCAGGTGATCGAGGCCCTGGCGGCCGATCCGCAGGCGAGTATCAACGGGGCGATGGCTGGCTGGGCGGAAACTCAGGCGGCGTATCGGTTCTTCAACAACCCCAACGTGACCCCCGAACGGATTCTGCAACCGCATCAGCAGGCAACTCTCAAACGGATTCGCACTCAGCCGGTGGTGCTGATCGCTCAGGACACGACCGAACTGGATTATTCAAGGCATCCGCCCCGGGATGCGGGGTGCTTAAATTCCCCTGGGCGGTTGGGAATGTATCATCACGTGCAACTGGCGATGACGACCGAGCAGTTGCCGCTCGGCGTGGTAGGCACGCAGAATTTCGATCGCCCGGCCGACTCGTTCGGTCAGCCGAAAAAACGCGTCCGCAGAAAGCATGAGCCGATCGAAGCGAAGGAAAGTTTCCGTTGGCTCGAAGGCTATCGGCGAGCCTGTGAGATCGCCGTAGCCTGTCCGGAGACTCAAATTGTCTCCATCGCCGACCGCGAAGCCGACATCTACGACATTTTTGTCGAAGCCCAGACGGCGGCCTTGGCGGGGCCCCGAGCTGATTATCTGATTCGAGCTCACGAGGACCGCAGCACTCCCGAACGCCATCGCGAGGCCAGTCGGCGAACCTATCACAAGGTGCTCGAAACCGTGCGACGCTCGCCGGTGCGAACCCGGCATGCCATCACGCTCAGCCGGACGCCCTTCCGCCACGCTCGGCCAGCGACGCTGGAGGTGCGGGCGCTCGAAGTCACCGTCAAGCCGCCCAATGCACGAGGGCATCTCCCGCAGATCCGGCACCACGTCGTGTTAGCCGAGGAAGTCGACGGGCCCCAAGATGGCACCGACGTGTCCTGGCTGTTGGTGACAACCCTGGCGATTGCCAACGCCGACGACTTGGTGCGTGTGCTGGAGCATTATGTAGCCCGCTGGAGCATCGAAGTGTATTTCCGGACGCTCAAAACCGGTTGTCACGTGGAAAAGTTGCAACTGGAAACCAAAGCTCGGCTTGAGAATTGTCTGGCGTTCTACAACGTGATCGCCTGGCGGGTGCTGTATCTGACGAGGCAAAACCGCACCCAGCCAAACCGCCCCTGCACGGACCTCTTCGCCGAGCACGAATGGAAACCCGTCTGGTGCGTGACGCGAAAAACTCCGTTGCCGAGGACCGCTCCGTCCCTCGGCGAGCGAATTGGGAGGATACAACAACCGCAGCCCCGAACGACCCGCCGGTCCCCAACCGATCTGGATCGGCCTCCGAAGAATGCTCGACTTCGCCACCGCCTGGATCACTTTCGGCCCCAACTCAAGTTGTGTGTAAACAACAGACCGCGGCCCAGAACGGGCCAACTGCCAAGACTGTCACGGCTGATGGCGATCGCCATCCATTTCGACCACGCTTTGGCATCGGGCCGCCTCCGATCGCAAGCCGACTTGGCGCGAGCCGGCCAAGTCACACGAGCACGTCTGAGCCAGATCATGAACCTCTGCAACCTCGCCCCCGATCTTCAAGAAGAGCTGCTTTTCCTAAAGTCCTTTTTCAACGGCCGAGCGCCCATCACCGAGCGTCAAATCCGCCCCATCGCTGCAGAGCCAAACTGGGAAAAGCAACGCTGGCGCTTTAAGAAGCTTGCGGGTACTGCCGGTCGTAGCGATCAGTGACAGCCTGAGGGTCCGATATCAACGAGCACGACTCCGTCATCGCCAACAATCATGGAAACGTTCGACACGCTGTAGCCAACGGCAATATGAACGTTGTCGGCGACTTCGATAATCTGTTCTTGGAACTGTTCGTTCTGCCGCATCAATCGCTCAGTGGCTGAATCCTGAGCAATTGCCGAAGGAGTGACGACAAGTAGCACGATCAGTGAGAGAGCATTTCGGTTTATGATTTGTTCCTTGGTTGCATTTCGTAGTCCTGTTGGTAAAGTTTTCTCAGTACGCGAGATGCAATTCCGAACCACTTTCGTGTTGTGTCCTATTTCTAGTTGTCACATTTTAGTTTTTTAGTTCTCGATTCGTTAAATCGTCCACTCGAAACCGGTTTCCTTTTTCGAGAGGTCCCAAAGCCGCTGCATGACCGGCTTAGAGTGCGCGTAGGGTTGCAGCGTGCCCTTGCCGACGGGACCGATCATCTCCATGAAACCGGTGGGACCGTAAAACGCCCGCTGCTCGAGACCGGTTTCCGTCGCGCACATCACTTCCGGGTAAGATCCCTTTTCCGCCGATTGAACCACCGGCGACACGGACATGAGACGAAACATCACCCTCGTCATCAGGTTGCCGCTGGTGGTGATGAGCGATGTCCGCGACGAACCGGGGTGGCAGACGTAGACCTTGACGTCCTTGTTTGCCGCTTCCAGACGATCCTGTAGCTCGTAAGCAAACATCATCTGTGCCAACTTGCTGTGACAATAGGTTCTGTTCTGGTGGTAGTTCTTGTCCCAGTTCATGTCGTCGAACTGGATCGTTTTGAGCCCCATCTTGTAGCCCAGGCTGCTGACCACAACGATGCGGCCTGTCGATTCCTCGATACGCTCGTAAAGCAGCCCGCAGAGGAGGAAGTGACCCTAGTGGTTTGTGCCGAGCTGGCTTTCGAAGCCGTCATCGGTGAACTGCTGCGTAGGCACCTGCGCGATGGCAGCGTTGCAAATCAACGCGTCGATTCGTGGGACTTTTTTCAGTACTTCCGCCGCCGCTTCTCGCACGGAATCTAGCGCCGCCAAGTCCATGCGAATAAAGGTCACCTCGGCGTCACTGCCAAATTCATCTTTCAATGTCGCGATGGCGGCGTTTGACCTGTCGGCGTTGCGATTCAACATCACGACGTTGGCACCTTTGGACAGGAACACTCGCGTCGCTTCGTATCCCGCACCGGCGTTGGCACCGGTGATGACATAAGTTTTTCCCTTGAGTGAGCCGAGACGCTCAGGCGTCCAGCCTCTTGATCCAATTTTGTTTTTGGCAGTCATTGTTAAAACTTTAACTCTTGTGGAGGCTAAATCTGGGCAATGCTAAGACGAGCAGCGGCGGGCGATAGGAAGGAATAGAGGACGGGAATGACGAACAACGTCAGCAGGGTGGCGAAGGTCAAGCCAAAGATCAGTAGCCAGGCCAGACCTTGCCAGAGTGGTCCACCGCCAAGTGCAAGAGGAACAAGTCCGCCAACGGTCGTCGCGGTTGTTAGAAAAATCGGCATCAGTCGTTGTCGTGCAGCGTCGATGATGGCAGCGTGATAAGCCTCGCGCGAAAGTGGCTGATCGGTCCCGGATGTTCGTTCTTTCATGACAATGTCAGCGAATTCTACGAACAGAATGGCTGAATTCAAAACGATTCCGAACAGCGCCAGTACGCCAAGTTGCGGCATGAATCCGAACGCGTTGCCAGTCACCCATAGCCCGAATAGTGCCCCCACCAACGCAAGCGGCAGCGTCACCATGATGATTGCAGTGCGGGCGAGGCTGTTGAACTGAAAGATCAGCAACAGAATGATGGCGATGAATGACATGCCAAACGAACGGAACATTTTCCACTGAGCCTTCATCGACTCTTCAAGAGCTCCTCCGATCTCGATGCGATATCCGGGAGGCAATTCGGCTTTCAGCTGTTGCATTGGCTCGGAGTTGAAGACGCGTGTCGTGATGTCGTTGCCTGACGCGCCATAGTTGATCCGTGATCGGACTTCGATCGTTCGATTTCCGTCGCGTCGATCAATCGTCTCTAGACGCCATTGCGGTTTCACGCTCGCGACGGCTGCCAACGATATCTTGCCGGCGCGGCTTTCGATGTGAGAGCTGTTGACATCGCCAAGCGACTGACGGCTTTCGGGATTCAACCGAAAGTAGACCGGGATTTGGCGGTCACTCTCGCGATACGTCGTCAGTAGCTTGCCGGAATAATAAGCATCCAGCGTTGAGGCAACTTCCGCGTTGCGAATCCCCGAAAGGCTGGCCCGATTGGAATCCACGTCGACGAACAACTGCTGGCCGGACACGCCCCACGAATCGTTGACATCCCACGTATCAGGCTCGGCTTCCACAATCGACTTGACGCGATTCGCGATGCGTCTGAGTTCGTTTGCGTCAGCGAGTCCGTTACCCATGACGCGTAACACGACAGGATCCGCCGGTGGTCCAAGCGCCAATTCAACGGGAACAACTCGTGCGCCGGCGATCGGCGCAAGCCCTAACGCTTCGTCTCCCTGTCTGGCAACCACACGCAGTTGTTCGGCGAAGTCGTGTGTGAATTCTCCTCTGGTTGTGTGGATTAATATCTCCGCGTAGTTCGGTTTCAGGGTCTCTGGTTCCCAGGCAAGGTACCAGCGCGATCCGCCTCCACCGATGATCGTTCGCATGTTGAGCAAGCGTTCGTGCGACTTTCCTTCAGCATCAACATGAGGACTGAGGGCACGGATCATTTCTTCGACTCGGCGAGCAACCTCGTTGGTTTGTTCGATCGAAGCCGACTCGGGCAGATAGATTTCAACGGCAAATTGGTCACGCTGCGTCAGTGGAAAGAACTCGCTCGAAACCGGAAGCTGAGTCGCCAGCAGCAACATGCTGATGGATGCGAAAATCGTGACAAAGCGATGACGCAGCGCCCATCCAACGGCGCTGGCGTAAAGTCGGTAGAAGCCACCGCGTTGTGATTCGGCTTGCTTCGACGCCTCACTTCCTTTTCTTCGAAGCTTTCGCCATGTGTTTCCTAGTCTGCTCATCAACCAGGGCAGTGGCGCAGTTGGGCGACTTAAGTCCTTGGGCGGTCGAATGAACCACGCGGCAAGAATGACGCAGAAAGTCATCGCCAGAACCCAACTGACGGCCAGCATGACTGACAGCGTGATCGGCAGGCTGTAAATGAATTCGCGATTGGCACCGTCCATCGCGATCAACATTGGGATGAAAGCGGCAACCGTCGTTGCGGTTCCGCTCAGCATCGACGGGCCAAGCATTTTCGCACCCGCAACCGACGCTTCGCGCGGGTTCATGCCGGCGATCTGGTTCGTGCGACTCTGATCACAGACCTGAACGGCATTGTCGACCAGCAATCCTAGCGAAATAATCATCGACGCCAGTGACATCTGTTCCAGTTGCACATCGAACAGAGTGATGATCGCCAGCGATGAAATCACAACGAATGGAATGTTGGCCGCCATGACGGCCGCTGTGCGAAAGCCCACGACCAGATACACTAGGACGACCACGACCAGAATTGCCTGAATGATGTTCACGCCGACTTCACGTATTCGTTGCTTCACGCTGTCGGACTGATCTGAGATGATCGACACCGCGAGATCGGGCGGCAGCACACCCGTGGTCTGCAATTGCGCGACGCTCTCTTTGGAACGGTCGCAAATGTCAATGATGTTTGCACCGGATTTCATCGACACCGCAAGCATGATGGCCGGCGTCTCAAACTCCGGCGTTCCGTAGCGGCAAATGCGCTGCGGCGGGTCGATGTAGCCGCGGCGAACGTTCAATCCCATGTTCTTGAGCTGAACCTGATTGACGCCTACATCGCTCGATTCGTTTCCAGTCGCCACGACACCGACGACCAACGAATCAAACGCCTCCACTGCGCTCACGTCTCCGCTGGGCTTGACGTAAAAGCGGCCATCTTCGCCGTCGATTCTTCCGCCTGGAGCAACAATGTTTTGCGACTGGGCGAGAGCTTCAATCTGAGCCGTCGTCAGGTCCAGTGTTGACCAGTTCCCTTCATCCGTCTCGATGTAGATGGCTTCTTCCTGAACTCCGAACCGACCGACCTGCGAAATGCCAGGCAGCAACCGCAGCGAATCACGAATTCGTTCTGAATACAAATCGAGTTGTCGCGGCGAGTAGGCGTACTTCGGATCAACGGTCGAGTCCCCATCGAGCGGGCGTTGGTGGACGGCATACAGCAGGACACTGGTGTCAGCAAATTCATCGAACAAAAACGGCGAGATGCTTTCGTCGGGCATCGGTACATTACGAATCCGGGCGCGGACGCGGTCCCAGGCGTCGTCCACTCTCGCGCCTGGCACGTTGTCTTCGAGTTCGACAAAGATGACGGACTGTTCGCTGCTGGACGTTGATCGTATCAAGCGGACTTCTTCCAACCCGTCGATCGCATCTTCCAGCGGATCGGTGACCAGTTTTTCGATTTGCTCCGCCGACGCACCTTGCCACCGAGTGGTCACAAGGGCGATTTTGAGCGTGAATTCAGGGTCTTCGCGACGCGGCATGGTGAAGTAACTGAGGCTGCCCCAGGCGACCAGCAACAGCACCAGCGTGATCGTGATCGTCGGGCGACGTACTGCGAATTCGGGAAGGTCTCTCATGGCTGGCCTCCTACAAGTGGCGAGACGACAACGCGATCTCCGTCGTTCAGGTAGTGCGTCCCTTCGACGATGACCAGCATTCCCTCACGCAACTCCTCAGGCGAAGTCGACGTGATCCGCAGCAAGACTGTTTGACCGAGGACCGATTCACCTTCGGCGATATCAACAAAGACGCGTCGCGCGGTCATGTGTCCCGCAGTTTCATCAATCACGTGGATGAAGGTCTGACCTTGTTCTTCGCGGACGGCCTTCATCGGAACGAAGTAACCACCGGTCGGTTCGTCGGGAGTCAGCGAAATCCTCGCGACATCGCCCGACCGCAAAAGCCAGCGTTGTTCGTCAAGCATGACCTGACAGCCGGCCCAGTTTTCCAAATCCGGACGTTGATTGACCGCGTCGCCGGACGGTGTTGAACCCTCCGACTTGAAGTCTAGTTTGCCGGTAATCAGGTCATGTTCGAGATCCATCTTCATTTTGGGATCGGTGAACTCGATCGCGACAAACTTCCATCGCCCGAGATAGGGGATCACGTCGCTGGTGATTCGCACGGGGACTTTAATCACCGAAAGCAAACGATCGCCCGGCGGGGACGGAGTTCCCCAGCGACGATTAGTCACTTTCCAGACAAACGTCTCGCCGTCGATCGTATGAACCGCTTCGCGAACGACAAGTTGTCGCCGGTCGCCGGTAATCATTGGGCCAATGTTTAACGGTGTGATTTGATCTGTCCATGCAATCGGTTCGTTGGTGTCTGGCGAGTTGTCCGCGGATTCGTCGATCTCGTTTCGCACGTGCATCGTCACCGTGAACGTTCTTGCTGCCGGGTCAGCCACAGTGTCGACCCGATAAACCATGCCACTCAGCTGTCGAGACGTTCCGCTGCCATCGGTGACGTGAACCGGCAACATGTCACCGCGACGGTAGCGGCGAGAGTCGTGGGCAGTGACTTCAAATTCGATGGTCATTGGATCCATCATCTGCACGGTCGCCACCGGATCGCCTTCTTTGACATAAGTGCCCGGAACCGCGTGGATCTGTGAAACCTGACCGGGAAACGGGCTGAACAGCACAGCGTTTCGGAGGCTGCGTTGGGCTTCAGAAAGCTGTTGCTGGGCCTGTAGGATCTGTGCTTCAAGAGCAAGCTGGCGGACTTTCGCCTGAGCCAACTCGGCATTGGAACTGGCCAATCGCGAGTTCGCGGTCGCCGCGTTGGTTCGCGCCGCGTCGAGTTCCGAGCGTGAAATTGCATTCCGGTTGGAAAGCTTCAACGCGCGGCTCAACTCGATGTCAGCGAGTTCGGCCTCGGCCTTTGCGGATTCGATCTGGGCGGGTAACTGCTGCTCAATGATCACCAGATTGGCATCGCGGTTCAGCTTCGCAACTTCGACGCTGGCTTGTGCCGATTCGACGGCAATTTTCAATTCTTCATCATCGAGACGGGCCAGCGGAGTCGCATCAGGTGCCTGTTCATCGGCCTCACTACCGATTTGTGGCGTCACCAGCTCGTTTGGTTCGATGACTTCGGCGACGCGTCCGGCAACCTCAAATCCGATCTGCTCGGATTTCCACGGCACAACGGAACCTGTGACGAACTGCGCGTTGGTCGGGGACGATCGCCGCAACACAGCGATCGCAACGGGCTTAGGAGGTTTTGCGGGCGAGACGGATTCGTCGTTCTTCTGAGTGCACCCGGTGATTGCAAGACCACATATGCACAAAGGTGCCAAGACGATAAAATGGTACTTCTGAAATCGCATAACTTGCTCTAAGCATAGGTCGCACAGGCAGCCTGTGCGACTTGAAGAAAGTAAACCGCACGGTATACTTTATATCATGTCAGAAAAAAGTAAACCGCAAAGTGTACTTTCTGAGCCAGAGCCCCGGGAGCGACTGACCGATCGTAAACGTGCGTCGATCGTGCAGGCGGCTGTCGAGGCGTTTCAGCAGTATGGCTATTTCGCTGCCAGCATGAACGGCATCGCTGAGGCCGCTTCGGTCAGTAAGCGGACGCTGTACAACCATTTTGACAGCAAGGAAGCTCTCTTCGACGCGATTCTTGAGGAGTTGAAGGTCCGCGTCGAACAACTTCCGAAGTGCGAGTTCGACGATTCGCGTGATCTTGTCGATCAGTTGACGGAACTTGCCCAATCCGAAATTGACTTTTTCACATCGGAAGATGTGCAGGCACTTTCCCGAGCCGGATTGTCCCGCGTGCTGGGCGAGCCGAATGCCGGTCAGCAAGTCGATCCGCGATTCTTTATCCGGCGAGTGACAACCTGGATGAAAAAGGCCCAGGCGTCAGGCTGTCTACTCGAAGCCGACGCGGAGTTCGCGGCGATGCAATTCGTCGGCCTGCTGCGGACGTTTGCATTCTGGCCAGCGATAGTCCACGGCGAACCCCCGCCCTCACGCCGCAAACGAAATCAGATTGTCGCACGCACGGTCGAGATGTTTCTCAGCAGATACGAAGTGGGCTAGAGTCTGACCAAGTGCAGCGAACTGAATGCTGAATTCGAGAGCCATGACGACAATCGAGGGTGCGATCTGGCCGAGTTTGTGTTTAGCTTTCACGTGATTAGCAGTTGCGCCCAGCATCAACAACACTACCCTCGCCGCATTGTTAGTCTCAGATAAGGTGCACCTGTTCTTCAGAAAGCGTCACCTTGGCGAAACAGGTTCAAATACTCGTTGTCTGCATGAGGGATCGTCCCCTTCAGGTTCAGTATCGAGTGTCGCAGTCCACGGATCGCCTGGTGGTACTGTTTCTCGGTCACATCTTCCGCGTCATATCGCTTCACAGCCTGAGCCAGACTTTGTTTTAATCTCGCATCAGACTTGCCCTGGCGTTTCAGTTCAGCCATACAGTCTCGACCCAACTCAATCAACGCGAACAAACCTGGCCGATATGCGAAACTGTCATTCATTGCCGCTGAATTCGAGCGGGCAGCAGAATCGTTTGAAGCGTTCAATGCGGAATCAACCAGGAATCCTTGGGCGTCGACGAGGCAGAAGACGGCATGCGTGGTGCCGGGCGGGACGGTCGCCTCGATGCGATTTCCGTTGATCTCTGCCGGTAGCTGAAACCACATTTCACGACGGCCGCCGGAGTAGTCAAAGGGGCCCCCATTGACCGTGTATAGCAGCGTGGCATCGGCAATCGGTGACTTGTTCATCCCGGTCTCCAAGGTAACCCAAACCTGAGAGCCGTCCTGCCCTCGCTGCACTACCGCCGGAACTTGATCCTGCCCGGGCAACGGTTTGGACGAGTTCGGGTTCTTGTACGGCAGCGTGACTCCCGCACTCTTGTTGAACGCATCCATTTCCGCCAACAACTCATTGGCCAGTTCCGGCATTGACTCGACCAGGTTGTTCTGTTCACCGATATCTGCGAAAGAGCCGTCGTCATGGTAGAGTCGGTACAGAGCAACGGTCGGAGATCTGTTGTAGCCCGGCGCCAGATTGCGATAGACCTTCCAGTTGCCTTTGCGCATCGCGCTGCTGGAGTGGGGACCGTTGGGATAGTAGAAGTGAATACTCTCTCGCTCGCTTCCATCGGCAAATCGAGCCACCGAGTCCTTGCCCTCCATCAACGGCAAGATGTTACAACCGTCTAGTTTTGGATTCTTGAACGGTTCAAGTCCGACCATGTCGACAAAAGTGGGGTAAAGATCGACCAGTGAAATCGGTGTTTCGCAAACCGTGTCCCTGGGAATGGTTGGCCCACTGACAATAAAAGGGACGCGTACGCCTCCTTCAGAGAGGTAGTGCTTGCCACCTCGCAGGGGCGAGTTGTCTGTGATGGGCTCACGGAGTCTTTCTCTCAAGCCACCGTTGTCTGAGCTAACGATGATGTACGTATTGTCGATCAGCTTGTGACCGGGATTGCGTGGGTCATCGGTTTCCTCCAGCGAGGTGATCACCTTGCCGATCATCCAATCGAGAGTGTCGACCATCGCCGCGTAATAGGGATTGACTTTGCCCTCGGCGCCAACGTTGTACAGGCCCGGATCCGTGGGGAACTCCTGCCCCATCTTTTTACAGTAGTACTCAAGAAGCTTGCGGTTGCGAGTCTGAATCGGGTAGTGCACGTAGTAAGTGCAATAGTTCAGGAAGAAGGGCTGATCGTGGTGCTTTTTCAGCCATTTCATCGCCACGTCCAGTGTCTTGTCGAAAGGCCGCCCGTCCTGATCCAACTGAAAGGGATCGTGGGGGCTGTTCGTCGCAAAAGCCGACAATCGATCCGGCTTCATGGCTTCAGCAAGACCATTGTGTTGAGTACGGATCTGTTTCCTAGGTCCCCAGATATCCGGATCCGGATAATAGATTGCCCGCTTATCGACGTCTTCGGTGTAACTCATGTCAAAGCCGTAGTTGCCCGGAAACGGATAGCCATTGCTGCGACCGCCCACATGCCATTTCCCAACATGCGCAGTCACATATCCGGCCTTCTTCAATTCCTTCGGAATCGTCATCTCGCTCAGCGGCAATCGGTAACGATAAAACGGCGTAATATAAGTGGGTGAGCTTTTCCCCCCTCCCGCATTGGGAACCTTGCCGCCCAAGACGTGATAAATCCCTGTATGGGCGGGATACATCCCGGAAATATAGGCGGCCCGTGAGGGCGCACACGTGGGAGCCGGAGCATAAGCCTGAACGAACTTGCGACCGTTCGCGGCCAACTTATCCAGATTTGGCGTCTCGAAGGGCGTATCACCGTCGACATCAAAGCAGACTGGATCCTGCCATCCGAAATCGTCCGTCAGGATATGCACGATATTCGGCTTGGGCCGTGCCTGCGAATCCTCAGCGATCGCAGTTTTCGCTGTGTGCAGCAACAGCATAGACATAAGGCCATACGCGAGCTTGCTTGAGAATGAACGCGCAAAACTATCAAGCATGGTCATTTTCATATCTTTTCTAAATCACTCCAAGCTGCGGTCGCAGTACATCATCGTGGGGTTGTGGGGAGGAATCCCTATCCAAGAGCTCCCCGGCAATTCTTTTGTTAAAAAGAACCGTTCAACGTTCCACAAAACCTTCGACATCGTCCAACACAGTCTTCCTTCTTTCGTCCGTGTCGCGGAGAGTCAACGCGACGTTATGGAATTCGATATTCCTGGCATGCCGAACGTAGGCTCCCCAAGCGGGCAATACGCTGAAGAAGAACTGCTCTGGATAGCGATCAATGTCTTCGGCCACCTCACGCTGTGCATCTTCCTTTGTACCGTGGCCGGGGTATGAGATTTCGACATTCTCCAAGACGACGTTTTCAACGTAGTGCCCTGGAATTCCCGTGATCATGATCGGACCTGCTTTCGACTTTTCGGAGTCGGTCACGCCGGGTGTCGTATCCACTTTAAGATTCTTATACGCCGCCCGAGTCGCTTTCATTCGATCCTCTATCGTTACCTCGGCAACCACATCGCTGATGCGAATGTTCTTCAAGGTTCCAACCGGTGACTTCCTACTGTCGCTATCGTACGAATTCCCCCGATCGCCTAACCGAAGGAATATCGGACAACCGACATCTTCCATCACGACTCGAGAGATTTCGATGTTCTCCAGGTGTCCGCCGTCTACCGACTGCAGCTTGATGGCCCCCATGGGGCAGTCAAAGAAATAACAATTGGTGACACGAACATCGATAAACCCACCTCGAGACGACGTTCCGAATTTCAATGCCGCCGTGTTGCTGTCGACCTTGCATCCACGCACGACAATGTTCCGACAAGCGTTCTTCGAGCTCTTCAGGCAAATCGCGTCATCCCCGGAACTGATGTCACAGTTTTCAATGAGGACGTTCTCACACCCATCGATGTCGAGTCCGTCATTGTTGTAATTGTTGTTGCGAAATCGGACGGTGACCGCATTGAAGCGAATGTTTTTACAGTCGATCAGGTGCAGTCCCCAGAAGGCTGGTCGCTTCCAGGTGAGCCCAGAGAACGTCAAGCCGTCGCAGTCAACCATGCGTAGCAGACGGGGACGAAAACCTCGGTTTCTGCCGCCTGATCTGAGTCGAGGGAAATTCTCAGGCGTCCCTCGACCATCGATGACGCCCATCCCCTCGATGGCGATGTTGCTCGCGCCCCTGGCATAAATCAAACAATGCGGCCCGCCTTCCCTGGGATCATCAACCCCTTCGGTCCGATAGTCGGATTCATTCGTGCTCCCCAGCAACTTGGCTCCATAGTCCAGCGAGAGCGTCACGTTGCTTTTCAGCTCGACCGTTCCGATTTGGAAGTCTCCCGGAGGCACGCGAACGATCCCACCGCCCGCACCATGACAAGCGTCAATGGAGTCCTGGATCGCTTTCGTGTCCATTGCGACGCCGTCCCCGATGGCGCCATGGCTTTTCACGTTGATTAACTTTGCGGTCGTCGTCCGTTCGCCGCTTTTCGCGGCGGCCTGTGTGTCACTTCCGAATGTCTGAGTCGACGCCAGCGGAATGATGATCGCCAGCAGTAGTGTTTGGATTCTGGTCTTCATTCTGCTTCTCAATTCGCGTTTCGTGATTCTGTTTGAACATGAAGTGCGGCTTCGGTAAAAGACTTCCCTCTGGCGACGACTTCCGGGTAACTGACAAGAAACTGGTTTTCGTCGATCAGGTTAATGAAGAAATGGGTGGTGCCCGTGGGAAGTTGAGACGTGAAGACATCCTTGCCTGCGGGCTTCATAATGACGCGAAACCACTCTTCGTATTCGTCGCCGGGGTTGAGGGTGTATATCAATTGGCATCGCTGCACCTTGGCACCGTTCTCTCGATATTCAACGCGCACGGTGCCGCCCTTTGATTGCACCTTGGTCACTGTGGGAACCAACTCTTTGTTCGGGAGATTTGTAATACATACCGGGCTGTAACTCGGGTAGCTCGCATCCATTTCGACCAAAAGCTCGGTAAGCATTTGATTTAGCTGGCGAGTCTTTTCCGACATCGTTGTGGCCAGGTTCTTTGCCTCTTCGAGATCGACTCGCCGCAGTTTGCCTGCGGTCGAATCGCTCAGTTGGTAAAGCTCGAACTGCGGCCTGCCATCGACCACCAAATGGTTGTAATTGCGGATCAACTTGTAGTCTCCAGCGATCAAGGTGCTCCGCATATCATTGCCATGGGGAAAGTGCCACATCATGGTCTCGCGCACCGAACCATCTGCGTGCTTGACGAGCGACGAGTCGGTCGGGTCACCGAGTAGCAGTGGAGCGAGATCACACCCGTCGAAATGCTTGTCTTCCGGCCATTTGGAATCGGTCAGCGACAGGATTGTCGGAAAGAAATCGAGGCCATTGGCAAGAACGTCGGTTTCCACGCCTTGCGGAATTCCAGGGCCGGCAATAAGCAATGGCACGCGAGTTCCGCCTTCTTTCGCAGAAGACTTACCGAGATCCAATGGTGTGTTGTCGGTGTACTTCGTGCTGCCACCATTGTCCGAGGTGAAGATGACATAGGTGTTCTCGCTCAACATGTGCCCCGGCCAACGTGGGTCCGGTGTGGTTTCCAAATAGGTGAAGATTTTCCCCATGTAATAATCGAGGGATTCAACCATGGCTCCGTAGAATGGATTCTTCTGACCCTTGCCAGGATTTCGCTTGTGGCTCGGCTCGACTCCCATACGTTCAGCGTACTTATTGAGTAGTGCTTCGGAGCGCGTGAGCACTGGCGAGTGGACCAGCCAGGTGCAGTAGTACAAGAAGAAGGGTTCCTGTTTGTTGTTCCGCAGAAAGTTCAGCGCATCTTCGCTATTTTGGTGGTAGGGAAAGCCATTCTCATCCAGTCGAAATGGATCATCTGCCGCAGTGGTGGCAAAACCTGTGAGCCGATTCTCCATCCCCTTGGTGCTGTGAGCTCCGCGATTCGAGCGGGTGTAATCGAAACCCACGTCACCCGGCTGCGGGAACGCATGATGACTGATTGCAATGTGCCATTTTCCGGCATGCCCCGTGGCATAGCCGTTTGCCTTCATTGCTTTCGCGAGGGTGAAGGTGCCTTCCGGCATACGTCCGCTATACCAGGGTTCCATCATTTTGCCCTTGGTCCCCCGCGCCGCTGGTGGTTTCCCACCCGTGACATGCGTTTTTTGGGCGCGTGCCGGGTGGTTGCCGCTCATGATCGCGCAGCGGGACGGCGAGCATGTCGGAGCAGGCGAATACGCTTGTCTGAACAGGACCGACTTCTTGGCAAACGCATCCAAGTATGGCGTATCATACGCGGAGGCCTCATCGACGTCGTAGCACTTTACATCCTGCCATCCGAGGTCGTCGGAAACGAGGAGCACGACATTGGGTTTCGGCGGGCGTTCGCTTTCCGCAGATTCCGCTGTAACTGCGCCGTATGAAATAAGTGTGGCGCAAACGAAGATGGTCTGTTTGTATTTCATAAAACGATTTCCAAGGGTCTGCATCAGTTGAGACGGCCAGATGCTTCTTGCTGCTCGATTCTTTGAAAGTTTCTTGTTGTCGCTATTTCTGTGATGCCGCGAGCTCCGTCTATCAAGGGCGTGAAGCCTCATAGACATCCACGATTTCGCGCTCGTCGAGCGAAGCATTCCAGATTGTCAGCTCATCCATTCGACCAACGAAGTTACGAATTGCCAGACTCTTCGGGCGTTTGGGGACGACCCAGTTCCCGATCTCGGCCATGCCAATTTGAATCGGTTGATCGACCCGAAACGGTTTGGAAAACACGCGTCTTCCATTGAATGAGTGAGTGACCGTTTGCGTCGCTCGGTCGTACGTCGAACAGACGTGATTCCAAACGCCTAGCTGTCGAGGCGTGAAGACCGGGGGAGAAACGTACCGCGCGTTCCGATGATCAGCCTGGGATATCCTGGCGCTGATCCGCAGATCACCCCGAGGGCCGCCGATTTGCCAGTGAAGGTGTCCCACTTCAAATCCATCGGTCAACAGCAATGACTGAAGCCGCGATGGAAGGGCATCAACCCTCACCCAGGCGGCGATGGTCAAAGAGTCAAATTTGCCGGGGACATCGATTCGCACTCGGTCGCCCGGACGTTTGAATTCCAAAGCTTGCTTGCCGGGCCATCGCCCTGTCGTCCACTCACAACCGACAATGGTTCCGTGAGCCTCTGACACACTGCCGTCAGGCAAAATGGCGTCTTCTGCCTGAAAGTCGTAGTGCGCGACGACTCGCGGATCATTACGCATTTGCTCATTTCGCCTACGCCAGTTTTCAAAGCGTTTTTCAGACGCTGATTGTTCTCGATCACGAATGGCTGCGAACGAAGTGAATGATTCAGGTATGGCGGCACGAGGCGTTTTCTTTCCTTCCGCTGACCACAGCATAGCGTTACCGCCCAGAAGGACCTCCTTGTGACTAGGCTCTCGTTTTCCGTCCGCTAGGTAGAGCTCGACTTCTCCCTCAAAGACGTGAACGTCGGAACGTCCATCGCTGGAGACATCAACGGCAAACTCTGTACCGAGATCCACCAGCTCAAACTTCGGAGTCAATACGCTGAAACCTGTTGCGTTCGGAGGCACATGCGACCTTAACTTGCCTTCGCGACAAACGACGCTTGCCACGGATTGAATTTCCAGATCCGCCGGACCTTCGACCAGCAACTGCACTCCGTTGTAGAACTCAATTTCTATCAACCCGCTCGCCAACTTCAGAGTGCCAGGCGATAGGATCCTTCCAGCGTGTGGCGGATCGTCACCGGGCCACCGTGCATCCACGACATGCGTCAGCACGGCCACTCCGTCATCGGACTCTTCGCTAGTCGGGTCAGAGCTTGCGACGCCCATACTCGGTCTCGGATGTTCAGCCTCACCAGGCGATGGATTCATCCAGCGGCCAACCCCCAATCCCAGGGCGACCAGCAAGGCCGCCGCCAGCGATACGAGAATGCCAACCATTGTCCGAGAAACACTCGAGGCACTCCGCCGTTTGTGACGCGAACTGGTTGCAGATGCCTCGGTTTTGACTGAAGACGCATGCAGAGTTTCATCAACCGCCAGCTGTGCATGGGTGTCCGCCATCTCAACGTATAGTTCGCGGGCCGCTTCATCCGATCTCATTCGCTCGGTCAGAACGTCGACCTGCTGGTCGCTGGCACGCCCACTCAGGTACAGGTCAATTAATTCGCCAAGGTCGCCGCTTGCTGGATTCATGCTTTGCCCTCGGCAGCCAGTTTGCCCTTGATACAGTCATGCAGACCACGCCGAATGCGTTGCAGAGACTTGTAGATGGCTTCAGTGTTTCGCCCAAGTTTGCGGCTCAACTCATCAATTGTCAGGCCATCAAAGTAATATGCCAGAACCAGGTCCTTCTGCCCTTCCCGCAGTCTCTCCAGGCAATCAGCGAGATGAACCCGACGGTCATCAAGTCTCTCGGTTGACCGTTCGCGGATCACCTGCAATTCATCCAGAACATCGTCTGGCAGCACCTTCTGGTAATTCGATTGCTTACGCAGGAACATGCGGGCCTCATTCAAAGCAAAACGGCAGGCCCAAGCCACGAAAGGTTTCTGTGGATCGTATTGATCGAATTTCTGCCAGAGCGCTGCGGCCGTTTCTTGAATTACATCCCGGGCATCAGCCACATTGGGTACAAACACCATGACGTATCTAACGAGCTCCCGCTCCGATTGCAGAAACAATCGAATAAATTGCTGTTGCGAGTGGCTCGCAAATTCTTCGTCTTCAGAAGGCATAATGCATGTACTCTGCAGCCCGGCCCAATTTCTGGACATCCTTTTTCACAGTTCTGGAAAATAGATGATGACTCCAGAATTAGCGAGGAACGACTCTCGCGAGCTGACGCGTGGTACAAAGACGTTGCCACAGCGCGCGGTACTAAAATGTGGCCACAACTGAAATTGCGTGAGTTCCGGTGGGCGTCCCGGTTTCAACTATGGAAAAGGAAAGCCACCGAGTTGATTTGGGAGCCTGAACGATTTTGGTGTAGCCCCAGCCGGTTTCTTTGCGGTTCCGGATGGGTAATGGTTAGCCGTTCATTGTTCGCCGACGCCGTTCAGAAAAACCGGCACAGGTTGCCATCGATAAAGTTGCGTCGGGCGACATTCTCTCTCCCTGTTAACCACTCGCAGACAAGCGAGAAAAAGCAGCATTGGTTGACAGCAATGACCCCCATAGATTTCGCATTTGGGTCGTCAGATGACGGATCAAAAGGGACGGCAATTGCATTACAAAAAGTGTATTCAGCACGAGAAAGCCTGCAAAACCCGCCGACTCGCTCCAGATTGGTTTTGTACAGGGAAGATATTGCTGGCCGGCCATCTTCGATGCAACATTGCATCGAATGAACGTACCCAACCACCGATCCTGCGACTCTGGCATTTTCTTCGTAAAATCACTCCAGGAAGTGGAGTGTACTTGTATGGACGAAAAAGAATCACAGACGCACGCATCGTTTTTGACGCTCTTCACGGCGAATGAGCCGGCGATTCGCGCTTATGTACGCAGACTTGTTCCCACACGGCAGGATTCGGCCGATGTGATGCAGGGCATTGCGCTCGTGCTTTGGCGGAAATTTGAAGAACTACACGATCCGGACGGATTCCGCCCCTGGGCGTTTGGAATCGCACGATACGAGGCTCTGGGATGGTTACGCGACAAGGCTCGCAATCGACTGGTGCTGGCCGAGGATGTTCTTGAAGTCGTGGCCGAGGAATCGTCACAACAGGAACCTCGACTGGCTGCTCAGCGTGATGCGCTGGCCGACTGTCTGGAGAAACTGCCTGGCGATCAACGAGAGCTAGTTTTGGCAGCGTATGCGCCGGGTGCCAGCATTCAGAACGTGGCCGATCGCAGTGGTCGGACGGTCGCTGCGTTCTATCAATGGCTGCATCGAATGAGGGCTCGGCTGCTGGAATGCACTCGGAGGACAATCCAGACGGAGGGCTTGACATGACAAACTCCGAAGAACTGCGAGTCATGATTGCCGAGTATGCGCGTGGCGATATCTCTGAAGTGCGACTTCGACATCTTGAGGCTGCGCTTCGTGAAGACGATAAGTTGCGCACCGAATTCATCGAGTACATGAATGTCGACGCGGCATTGGGTGATCTGGCAGCGCTGTCCGAGTCGGAAATTGCTCAGTTGGACGGGATCGCCGCTGCGTCAGGTCAGGTGGCGAACTTTGATACAGGAAGTCACGCGGAGCATGTGACGTTCGTTGAACCAAATGACAGGACGGCGATCACATTGGTTACCAAACGTACTCACTGGAAAATGATCGCGGCACTGGCGGCCTGCCTGATCGTGGCAATCGCTTTCTGGTCGCAATTTGGTACGGACGCAGGAGGAGATGCAAACGACGTTGCACACGAGAATGGCGGCGCAGCGGAATCGGTGCGAGGCGCCAACTTCGCTGCCTTTGCCTCTGTCATCCAGTTGGCGGACGCGAGATGGGTGCATGGCAAGCCTCTGGCCATTGGAGATCGAGTTTCAGCGGGTGTGCTTCAGCTGGAATCGGGGATCATTCACCTTCAGTTTGACAACGGGGTGGGCGTGACATTGGAAGGACCGGTCGAGTTCGAGGTGACGTCAGTCGACGTAACCCGGCTTCGATCAGGTTTGTTGACCGCGACCGTTCCACCTGGTGCGGAAGGTTTTCGAGTCGATACGCCTTCGGCTCAGGTGGTTGATCTGGGGACAGCGTTTGGAATCGATCAGCGAGCTGACGGAACGTCGACTGTTTCGGTGTTTGACGGAGAGGTCGAGATCCTCAGCGGGGAGGACAGCGGCAAGCGTTTGCTTACCGAAGGTAGAACAGTGCGGCTTGCCGCCGATGGCAGTATGAGCGATGTGGAGTTTAACTCGCAACCATTCGAGAAACTCTGGCCGACCGCGTCGGGGATTGCGGGTTCGACGGGTGCCTTTCGATTTGCTCCGCCATGGCCGCGTGGGCTGAGTCGAATTCAGAGCGATACTGAGATTTTTGTTCTGCCCGAAGGTTATGCGAGCAAGCTGGAGGAGCCATGCCCGATCGACATGACGGAATCTGAACTGAACACGTCCAGCATTCCCGCCGGACAACGGGTTCGATCATATCTCCTGCAGTTCAACCCGGTGGACCCGACCGGACAAGAGGCAGCCAGCATCGAGCTTGGCAGCCGGATGCGGCGGATCGAAGGCAGTATCACATTCGACCGCCCGGTGATCGGAATGATCGTGAATGGTGAAACATTGAAGGCGACCGATGAGATCTTCTCGCTCAACAGAGGCCCGATACGTCCTTTCGCTCGTGGGCTGGAACTGAGCCAATCACGAACTGCCGATGTCGTTTCATTGAGCGAAGACCGTCATACATTGACGTTGAAACTGGCGGTGTTTGACCAGTTCAGTGACCACGTGCGGGTGATTGTGGACGCCTCACTCGATGATGTTGAAGACTGATTAGCATTTCCCAAATGGAACAACGACTCCATGAATATTATATCCGCTGTCTTTCCAGTGGGCACCAATCTGACGATGAGAATCCTCACCGCGATACTGTGTTTGTTATTCACTGCCACCACGATCATCGCAGACGAACTCACGCCCGAAGAATTAAACTTCTTCGAGGCCAAGATTCGCCCGGTGCTCATTCGCGAGTGCTACAGTTGCCACTCGAACAAGACGGGCAATGCTCGTGGCGGTCTGAAACTGGATACGAAACAGCTAATGCATCTGGGTGGCGAATCGGGGCCGGCGATTGTACCGGGTGAACCTGAAGAAAGCTTGCTGTACAGCGCGATCACGCATGAAGACTTTGCCATGCCGCCTAAGCGGAAGTTGTCGCAGAAGATCATTAACGATTTCAAAACCTGGATCGAAATGGGCGCGCCCGATCCACGTGTGAATGAAGTCGCCAAGGTAAACTCAACGATCACGGCCAAAGATATTCAGCAAGCAAAGGAGTCGTTCTGGGCATATCAAAAGGCACAGTACACACCACCTCACAACGTGGAGCGGACCGATTGGCCACGCACGACGATCGATCGCTATATCTTGGCAAAGCTTGAACAGGCCGAATTGGCTCCGTCCGACGATGCTGAGCCCTATAAGATCCTGCGTCGCCTGACGTTTGATCTCATCGGCCTGCCCCCGACACCTGAGCAACTTGCATACTTTGAAGCTGCGTGGAAAACGGATCCTGACAAGGCAGTGGAATATGTTGTGGATCGCTTGTTGAGCATGGATCAATTCGGCGAACGCTGGGGGCGGCACTGGTTGGATGTTGCGAGGTACGCGGAATCAACAGGCCGTGAGGTCAACATGACCTATCCGCAAGCCTGGCGGTATCGCGACTACGTCATCGACTCATTCAACGCCGACAAACCTTATGATCGCTTTGTTCAGGAGCAGCTCGCGGGCGATCTGCTGCCTGCGAAGACGGATGAAGAGTGGACTGAGAATCTGGTGGCGACGACATTTCTGGCGATTGGGTCGAAGAACGTCAACGAAGAGAACGGCTCGCAATTCGCTGCCGACGTCGTTGACGAACAGATTGATGCGACGAGTCAAGTATTCCTCGGCATGTCAGTGTCGTGTGCCCGATGCCACGATCACAAGTTCGACGCTATTCCGCAGACCGACTATTACGCTCTGGCTGGAATCTTCAAGAACATGAAAACCTACTTCGGACGTCCCCAGTCCGACTACGGCGAATTCATCAGCACCGTTCAGGAACGGCAACTCAGCACGCTGTTGGTGATGCCTGTCGAAGACCCAAATCCTTTCGACATGAGTTAGTCGCCTGCACGACTGCAGCGTCTCAAAGAAGCAATGGAGGCGAAACTGCAGCAGTTGAGAACGCAGCGACGTCGCAACGCAGGCGAGCGTAGCATCGCGGCACAACGACAAACGATCGTGTTGCTGCGGCAAGCGTCTGCACTTTCGAGCCAACTTGCGACAGTCAACGACAAAGGCCAACCGGTTAGCTTCTGCATGGGAGTGCAGGAGACCGAGAACCCAGCGAATGCTCGCCTCCTTGTGCGAGGGGAAATCGATCAGCCGGGTAAACTCGTGAAACGCGGCTTTCCGCAAGTGCTGACCGACAATCCCGTCCACATCAATTCCGAAAAGAGTGGCCGACTGGAGTTAGCACGATGGATCGGGAGTGACGAGAACCCCTTGACTGCGCGTGTCATGGCAAACCGAATTTGGCAGCACTTGATCGGCCACGGCATTGTGCGATCGACGGAGAATTTTGGCGTGACTGGAGAAATGCCGACGCATCCGGAACTACTGGACTATCTGGCGATTCAATTCGTCGAGTCAGGATGGTCGGTGAAGTCGTTGATTCGAGAGATTACCACATCCCGCGTTTATCGCATGCAGTCGACCTTTAATGAAAAGAACCACGAATACGACCCGGACAACACTTTGGTGTGGCGAGCGAATCCAAGACGATTGGATGCCGAGGCCATCCGCGACGCGATGCTGAGTATCAGCGGCGAGCTTGATCTAGAGCGTCCGCGGGCTTCGATTGTCGCCGAGGCGGGACACACACGAGTCCAGGATGGGCAGTTTGATTCGGGGCGTCCGCCGGAACAACAGGATTCCCCGAGTGGAATGCGCGGCATGAATGGCATGCGTGGTCCGGGACGAGGCATGTTCGGTCGCGGCGGGATGAGCGGCCAGTCGAACGGTTCTGAGAAGAGCCCATTTGATATGGAATCGGCTCAGTTCCGAAGCGTCTATCTGCCAGTCGTGCGTGATGCGCTGCCACACTCGATGACAGTGTTCGACTTTCCCGACGCCAGCACGATCACGGGGACTCGCGACGATTCCAACACCCCAAACCAGGCTCTCTACATGATGAATAACCCGTTCGTTGTGCAGCAGGGTGAATCATTTGCGCGTCGCTTGGCGGAGTCGAATTCCCAGCCTGTGAAACAAGTAGAGCAAGCGTTTTTACTGGCCTTTGGACGAACGCCAACTTCACGAGAACGATCGGCAATGACGAAGTTCCTGCAAAACTATCGGCCAAGTCGAGGATCGTCCTCGCTGGTCGCCATGTGCCAGACCCTCTTTGGAGCGGCGGAGTTTCGTTTGATCGATTAGCGCATGAACTGTTTTCAATGGACGGGTTGAACTGTAGTGGGATTCGCCAGAATTCCTTGTCACTGGGGAATTCTGGCGAATCCCACGACTCGTCACAGGAAAATGGGCGAAGCACTGGTCCACAACTTATTTCAAATCAATTTATCTGGGAGCGAAAGATGTTCTATTCCCGACGTGAAATCCTAAAGAGTGCTTCAGCCGGTTTCGGCTATCTGGCGTTTGCTGGCTTGGCCAACGCTCAAGCCGCCAAGGAAGACCCACTTGCTCCCAAGTCGTCGCACTTCCCCGGCACTGCTAAACATGTCATCTTCCTGTGTATGTCGGGTGGTCCTTCGCATGTGGACACGTTCGACTACAAGCCACAACTCATCAGAGATCATGGCAAGCCGGGACATTACGGAGGCACGCTTTTAAGTTCGCCCTGGAAGTTTCGTCAACGTGGTCAAAGCGGCCTGTGGATTAGCGATCTATTCCCCAACGTTGGCGAACATGCAGATGATCTGTGCCTGATTCGGTCGATGCAGTGTGATCAGCCAGCTCATCCCAGCGCGATGACGCAGATGCACACCGGGACTTCCCGGTTCATTCGACCTTCGTTAGGAGCCTGGACGCTCTACGGCTTAGGTACCGAGAACGATAGCGTTCCCGGTTTCATCTCTCTGAATCCAATTTCCGGAAACTCCCGAAACTACGGCAGTGCTTTTCTTCCCGCGATCTATGGCGGCACCAAAGTTGAATCAGGCGGGCAAGGAAACAAAGAAAGCGTTCGAGACATCACCAACAAGTCGCTCTCAAGAAAACAGCAACGCGATCAACTGGATTTGCTGCAGATGCTCAATCGCGAAAAGCTTGAGCGAGACAAAGTCCAACCGCAGGTTGAGGGTGTGATCGAGGCGTATGAACTCGCCTTCCGAATGCAGGATGCGATGCCAGCTGTCATGGATACTTCGAAGGAGACTGCCACGACATTGGCGATGTATGGTGTGAATAGAGAAGAGACCGCGTCATTTGGCCTGCAGTGCCTGTTGGCTCGTCGAATGGTGGAATCCGGCGTCCGCTTTGTTGAAGTGACACTCGGTCCGTGGGATCAACATACGAACCTGAAGTCGGACCATAAGGCTCGGGCCGTGGCCTGTGACAAACCGATTGCCGCACTGCTGCAGGATCTGAAGCAGCGCGACATGCTGAAAGATACACTTGTGATTTGGGGTGGTGAGTTTGGTCGCTCGCCCGAGGCACAGGGTTCCGCTGGCGATGGCCGCAACCACAACAACAAGGGCTACACAACCTGGATGGCTGGTGGTGGCGTAAAAGGTGGTTTCAGCTACGGAGCGACTGACGAATACGGCTACGAAACCGTCGAAAACAATTGCCATATCCACGACTGGCACGCCACCATTCTGCATTTACTGGGCCTCGACCACGAACGGCTTACTTACCGCTATGCAGGTCGCGACTTCCGCCTGACCGACGTCCACGGCGTCGTCGCGAAGGATATTCTTGCCTAGAGCATTCGATTCGGCTGGCAAAAAGCGAGCATTCCTTCGAAGAATGTTTTTCGGCCCCGTCTCAAACCAATGTGATTGTACAGGAAGCAAGCCAATGGCGCTGTCCGGTTCAGGTCGCACATTGGTATTCGAGCCCCCCAGTTAGCCTGCTTCAGGACTCAAGCAAGATCTTGGCCATCACTATCGGCGTGATGCAGCCATTTCCTTTATCGGCGACGAGGGATCGCCACCGCCTTGATGAAGGCCAGCCTGGACTATCTCGACAGCCGAAACATCGACTGCATCAAACTCGACGCCAGCCCAGACGGGTTTCCCGTTTACGAACGAACGGGCTTTCACACCGAGGCCAAGGTTCATCGCTGGGAACGTACGGGTGGCGAGAACGCTCCCGTGCCGCCGGAAGGTGCATTCCCAAAACAGCTCGCCGACCTGGATTCGCGAGCGTCCGGGACATCGCGAATGCGCCTCATGCAGTACATCGCGGATCCTGCACGAGCAACTCAGTACATCCACTCGACTCATGAGCGAATTGATTCAGAAGAAACGTGGTGTGCGCGTATCCGTAGGCAGTCCGTGCTATGTGCGGCTGGCGGAGTATTCCGATATTGGTGAATTCTTTTAGAACGCCTCTAGCTTAATTGACGCTCTGGACATTGCAAATTCTGCTTAAATCTCGCTCAGCGGTTGGTCGGCATCACCGAACCTGTTCCGATGTACCCCCATTTTCTGCATCATGCTAAGATACAGCCGGCACATCTGCCGATCGGATTTGCCACTGTAATCCAGATTCAGGCCGCCCTGAATTTGACCGCCTGCACCGCCCAACATCACCACCGGCAACCGACTGGCGTCGTGGCTTCCGGTCAACATGCTGGAACAGAGCATGATCATGGAGTTATCCAGAGCCGTGCGATCCCCCTCCTGAATCGAATCCAGACGTCTGGCGATGTAGGCCATCTGTTCGAGAAAGAACTGGTTGACTTTCAACCAATCGTCCGTGTCGCTGTGCGAAAGGAGATGGTGAATCATGTAGTCAACGCCGATGTGCGGAAATCGCAGCGTGCCGTGATCGTTATTGAGCTTCAGCGTGCAGACCCGAGTCGTGTCCGTCTGGAAAGACAGGACCAGGATGTCGCACATCAGCTTCATGTGCTCAACGATGTCCTGCGGATAGCCGTCATCCGGACGAGGGAAATTCGGTTTCGTAAGTGTCGGTCGCCAGCCCTGCAGCTCACCTCTCTGTCCGGCTTTGTCGATGCGGTGTTCGACTTCGCGGACCGAATTCAGGTATTCGTCCAGCTTCTGCTGATCGAGTCGGCTGATTCCTCGCCGCAGGTCTTTTGCATCCGCGAGCACGGCATCCAGGACGCTGCGATCACCCTTCTGAGATTTGTCTTTGAACAGCTGATCGAATGCGAGTGCCGGGTAGACTTCCAGAGGAGTCGGCGTTGTCGGGCTGCTCCACGAAATGTGCGAGCTGTACAACATCGAATAGTTTTTGTGGACAGAAGGATTCGCCTTCTCGCATCCCAGCACAAGACTCGGCAGCTTCGTCTGATGCCCGATCCGCTGGGCAACGACCTGATCGATACTCGTGCCGGACTTGATTGTGCCGCCGGCAGCAAGCGGTGCACCTGAGAGGAGATTTCCCGTCTGAGAACTGTGGATATTTCCTTTGAGAGCTTCCGCGTTGTACAGGCCATTAACGAAGACCATTCGGTCGCGGAAGTCGTTCAAGGGGTGGAGCACTTTTCCGAGCTGCATGTCCGGGCCCTGTCCTCTGGCCCACCACTCTGTGGAATGATAGCCACAGCCGGAAAAGAGGATCGCCATCCGTGTGGGTGCCTTGCTCGACGGCTCTTTGCTGTCCGGCTGGTCCCCCCACACCCGCATGGACTCCATCCAGGGCAACGCCATACTCACGCCAAGACCTCGAAGCATTGTCCGTCGAGAAACATTCCAGGACATTTTGAATCCTTATGTGCATTCGAGTTAGACAGGTCACTCATCAACCGTATGTCGGCCGCGAATGCTGCGAAACTGGTGGCTGGTGACGATCGCGTCAACCGCCACACTGAAACGGTAGTCATTATCTTCCAGATTGTTCTGCATTTTCGCCAGAAGAAGTTCGTCAGAAAGCTGCACCTCGCGGCCCAGAGCGAAGCCAAGCAGTTTTTTGCAGAACTGTCTCACGACATCGTCTTTACGTTGCATCAACAGGTACTCGCGCAGTCCGGCGAGACCGTCTACGTTCTCTCCACCCAGTAACGTTGTCTTTGTGTCAACTTTCTGAGATCGCACTCGACCGAGAACATCAAACTGCTCCAAGGCAAAGCCGTATGGATCAATGCGGGCGTGACATTTTGCGCACTCAGGGACGGAGCTGTGTTTCTCGATGAGTTGGCGAGCTGTGAGGCCACCTGGAACTTCCTCGGGAAGAACTGGCACACCAGCAGGTGGTTTTGGAAGTTTCTCGCCGAGGAGTGTCTCGGATATCCAGTTGCCTCGAAGAATCGGGCTCGTTCGAGAAGCTCCTGACTGGCTTGCCAGGAACGTCGCCTGAGCAAGGATTCCTCCGCGGCCCATCGAGCGAACTCCGCTCACTTTCTGCCACTCCTGCCCAGCAACCTTCTGAAACTTAATCCCATAGTGGCTGGCCAGCTGCTCATTCAGAAACGTGTGATCGGCATTCAGCAGATCAAGGATTGATCCGTCGTTACGGAACATGTCTTCGAAGAAGCGAACCGTTTCTTCGTACATGTCGCCGCGCAGCTTCTCGAACTCGGGATAGAGCTTTTCGTTCTTCTCGTCGTTCTGATCGAAGTTGCGAAGGTGCAGCCACTGGCAGGCAAACTGAACGGCCAGTCGGCGGGTCCGAGGATCGTTTAGCATCCGCTTCGCCTGCTGGCGGATCTGATCGTCCGAATTCAGTTCTGAGGAAACTGCGGCCGTCGCAAGTTCCTCGTCCGGAGTAGACGACCACAGGAAGTAGCTCAGCCGGGTCGCAAGTTCGATGTCTGAAACGGGTGCTGCGTTCGAGCCCTCCGGCTGTCTTTCGCGTCGATAGAGAAACGCGGGCGACGTCAGCACTCGGGCAAGCGTCAGGCGGATCGCGTCTTCGTGAGGAATTTCTGTCTCGCGCAGTTTCTGGTAGAGGATTCGCAGGTCGGTTTGTTCGGTCGTCGTTAACGGTCGGCGCCACGCTCGCGCTGCGAAGTCATGGACGGCATTCAGATGAACCGGTTCGGTGTCCAGCAGTCGTTTCCGAAACTCGTCGGCTCGTTTAACGATGCCGGTTTTGAGCGGGTCCCAGACTTTGACCTTGTCCGGGGCATCCTGTGTGGCAAATTCACGGATCTGCTCGAACGCCACCTCGTATCGCAATGGTTCCTGGGCAACGAAGAACAATTCGTCCCACATCCGGTTCAGATCAGCCGCCTCCGCTTCGCTCAGCATCAGACGCTGCAGAGCCACATCCTGGCGGTAGAAGAGGGTCATTGTGACGACCTCGTCGACGGGAACGATTCGGGCGTAACAAAGGTGCGCCGGGAACAGTTCGCGAAATGCATCGAAGGCTTGCAGGATATTCTGCCGAGCATGGCTTTCCGCGTTCGTGACCACCGGACTTGAAGCTCCGATGGATGACGGTTCGATCCGGGTCAGGCCGGCTTCGATCCGTACTGTTCCTTCTTTGCCGGCTCGAGCATCGAGAAGTGCGCCGGTGACGAATTTACGCCCCGCTGCGAGTTTCGCGGGCACTTTGAACTCAACGAGCGAGGGTGCCCTCACAAGCAGATCGGCCGAAGACACGGTGTGACCACCGGGATGTTTCCCGAACCGGCCATCGGCTTCGACTTCTTTCAACAGTGATTCAAGACTGCGCGGAGAAAGCATTAAATCCATCAGCTGCCGATAAAGCAATTCGTCAGGCGAACCGGCGACGGATGGCGGGTTACCGGTTGCCAGTTTCTGAACCGCAGTGGCAAGCTGGTTTCTTTTATCTGCGTCCTTCTCCTGTTGCCACTTCGAAAGTAGAGAACCGGCCGGCACAGCGACCATTGTGCCGGGTTCTTTTTTCACCGATTTCATTTCGCCCTTGTAGAAGTGCCACGTCTTTGCGAAACCATGGCTGTCGACGTGAGGATTGCCTGCCTGAATGTCACTCGACACATCATTAGCCAGATCCCATTGCCTTTTCGCACCGGCGACTTCGGTAATCGTCAGGTTCATCTCGGTCAGGTCGCAGAAGTAGCTCGGACCCGGGCCGAGGATGAATGAAATCAGCTCGTCTTTCCGAACAGTAATCTGCTTAGGCTCCATCTTTGCCGAGCCACCGGCCTCAAATGATCCTTTCCAGAGTGTGCCAAACTTTCGCGCCGTGCGATGCTGAAGGTACCACTCCTGGCCATCACCACATTCCGGGTGAGCGTCCGAAATCTGAGCTTCGATCTTCACCATCCCATTGATCGGACTTTGCCAGCCGATCGCTGCAAAGAGAGTCGGCGACGGGTGAGCCGTGATACCGTGCGGGCGAACGATTCCGGGAACACGGACCTGCATATCTGACGAATTTGCCGAGATCACAGGTGTCGCCCCGGTGCCCCAGGATCGGATGAAATTGTACTCGCCGTTTGTTTCCTTTTCCGTAAAGTGTCCCGACACGATGACTGGCTCGGACGGTCCAACTCCAAGGTAGCTGGCCCACGCTTTCAGAGCACTGACATCGAGCTTTCTTACTGTCGCCACATGCTCAAACTGTTCTGTCGACACCTCTGTGCCGAGCGCCTCGAGTTCGGAAACGGCTGCTAGATACTCAGCCGTTCCCTGGAGCGTCTGTTGCTGAGTCTGCCGCATCCGTTCCTGCAGGCCGGCCAGGTCGCGCAGCAGGATGTCCGGCCCGTTTTCGATCGAAAGTCGAGGGTTCTGCCAGACGACATAGTCATCCTCATTCCCGTCTCCGATGTCTGATGCCGAGAGAAAAATCGAGACATCTCCATCCGGACTTTCAGGCAGGTTGACTCGAAAATCGCGGCGGGAAGCAACCGGATTCGAAGGCTCCATCCAGATTCTGGAACGACCGTCATTTCCGATGTGTCCGATAGGGTTGTACTTGAAGAGTGCGTTCTGATGTTCGGAAATGAATGTCACGAGTCCATCCACTTCCGACGGACTGGCTCGGTGCCATCGCTCACGAATCTGGTCAATTACCAGAGACCTGGAGTTGCCAGCCGAAGTCAGCGTTCCCCAGAGCCGGGTCAGATATTTTGTATTAAGCCCGCGAGCTTTTGCGACTTTCTCAATCGTCTCCGTTCGGTTCCGAAGTGCGTCACGTTCCTCCAGAGTTGCGACCAGGTACGGCTTCAGGGGAAGCAGTCCGTCCTCGTTTGCATCGAATGTGAGGCCATGCAGCGTCACGGATTGCGTACGGCCCTCAGTCGTAAATCGACGATAAAACGACTGAATTTGTTGGACCAGGTGGTCTGTTTTGTCCCGTCTCGTCGCTTTGGGAGAAAAACGAATCCCGTCAGGAAGTAGCATGGCGTGCTGTGAAACTTCTTTGGCGGCATCGAGATACTTGGTCACAAGCGATGGCGACATCGCCTGACCGGCTCCCGAATTGATAAAGCCCTCGCCGGAGGCTCCGTCAACCGGGAACTGGCGGGTGGGGTTAAGCGCGGCGATTCCGGTCAGATCACGGACGGTGTAGTTGTATTCGTCGTTTGAAAGCCGCCGCAGAATAACGGGGCCCGGGTCGCCTGCGTGCTTTCTGGCCTCGCTGAGCAGAAAGTCTTTCACCCAGCTACGAAGTGTCTGCAACTCGGTGTCGCTCGGCTTCGGAGAATCCTTTGGTGGCATTTGCCCGGTTTCGAGCATCGTGCGGATCTTCACCCAGACCTTTGTCTGTTTTCGAGCCGAGTCCACAGTTGGAAACTCGCCAAAATCGATGTCGGCTTCGGTGGTCGTGCCTTCGTGACAATCGAAGCAGAAGCTTTCCAGCAGTGGCTGGACCGTCTGCGTGAATTCCGTCGTCAACGCGTCATCCTGAGCCACAGCGCTGGCGGCCTGCCAGCCGGCTAGAAGACCAACAGACAGAATCAACAGAAACAGCGAACGTGCGGTCCAGTCAACGCTGCGCATCATCAGTCGCCCTTCAAGGAATCTAAGCGAGGATCGGGTGTGACTATATTACCATGCACATCGGTCAGACGATAACCCCTGCCGGCGTGGCGGAACGTCAGGCGTTCGTGGTCGAGGCCAACCAGGTGCAGGATGGTCGCGTGAAAATCGTGAACGAGAACGCGGTTTTCCGCGACAGCGATGCCGTGTTCATCCGAGGTCGCCGAAGGCGATGCCGTTTTTCACACCGCCGCCGGGCAGCCATGACGAAAACACCTGATGATGCTCGGGGCCGGGATGATCGACTCGTTCGTGATAAGGAGTCCGACCGAACTCAGTCGACCAGACGACCAGGGTGTCCTCGAAAATGTCGCGCTGTTTGAGGTCGCAGATCAGAGCGGCGATCGGCTGATCGACGTTCTTCGCCAGCGGACCGTGAGTAGCCATGTTGCCGTGCGCGTCCCAGTTGTTTGACGAACCAACGTCGATCAGTTCAATGAACCGAACGCCGCGCTCCGCCAGTCGTCGACCGACCAGGCACTGCCAGCCAAAGCCAGTCTTCGGGCCCGGCTGCAGGCCGTACATCATCAGAGTGGACTCAGTTTCGCCTGAGAGGTCCATGGCTTCTGGAGTCGCTCGTTGCATCGGCTCCTGGTTCCATAGCGGGCATGGTGGGCCAGCAATTGCCCGGTGAAGTGATCGTCAACGGATTGTTGTATGTGGAATACGCTCGATAAATGAACGCGAGGTCTTCGTTCATCAACCAGCTTGAATGGCCGAGGTCGCCGGTGAATTCGTTTGCCGGGACGATCTTCGTGAGGCCACTCTTACATGGCCGACGCTGTCCTTGATCATGACGGAAATCCTGCCACCCAATTGATGGTAGATACTTTCGATCGGATAGGTGTGATTCACCGAAAGCGGGTCAAGACTGCCGCAGACGTGCAGCAGCGGTACGTCGCGTTCGATCAACCGATCGAGTTTCATGAGGCTTTCGCGCGTGATCAGCGGATTGTCGGCATAGATGCAGGAAACATGGTCGGGGTTCATCGTGGCCCAGTTGAAGGCGTTGCGACCGCCACCGCTCATTCCGACCAACGCCGGCTTGTGGGAAAGTCCATGTTTTTTGGTGACGAATTCAAACCACGCCTGCCAATATTTCATGTCGTCGGATTGAATAAATCCGATGTGGTAACCGCGCTTCAGCAGAGCGATCTCCGTCTGTGATTCATGATCGAGGAATCGCCCTCGCCACGACCAGGGATTCGCTTTTGCGGCTTCTTTTGGTACCACCACGATACACCGCAGCTTGCCTTCCACCTGATGATGGGCACCGGTCCCTTCATCCGAAGATGCCCTGATCGGCGTCACCGACAGATCATTGGCATCCATCAGAAATTCAAACCGGTCGAAACCGTGCCAGTCGGTCGCCTCACCGGTAAATCTCTTCGGAGATTCAGCATGGGCCGTGGCGGCTATCAGAACGCTGGCGTCGTGAACGACACTCCGGTCATAAGCCTGGACCTCACAGCGACGATCTTGGACGCAGCATGTGTTTCTCTGCCACAAGGTAAACGGCCTGATGGCGAATCGTTGAGGCCGCTATTGATAAGTGCGAAGCCGCGTCGCGACGCGCTGTTTTTCCACTATCCTCATTTTGCTTTTCATAAAGCCAACCGGCCTGGCTCAGCGATTCGTCAGGGGCGTCATAAGTTGATTCTGCGATATGATGACGACTCCACTGAGTTGTATGACGTAGTCGAAGACATCAGTGAAACCAAAGATCTGACCCAAGCTCAACCAGATCTGACCCGACAACTGAAGTCACACTTGATTCGCTGGTTGCAAGAAACGAAGGCTGGCCTGCCGCGTCCATCGGATTCCGTCAAAAGTAATGAATGATAGAGAAGTCATGCCGCAAAGTTTGCACGTGCGATTCACATCTGCGACTCTGAGAGACACGTCGAGGTATAACTAACAAGCGCAATGTGTTGCGACAAACCCTGAAATTCACTTCTCTAACCGAACAAACTTTTGATCACACGTCCGTTGGGAATCAAACTCACCGGGCGGCCGGTTTTTGTGTAGTACTCTTTGTGGTGGTCAATGCCTAGGGCATGAAAGATGGACGCCCCCAGGTCGTCGGGATGAATGTCGGTATCCTCAGTTGGTCCCGAGCCGTTGGCGTCGGTCGCACCGATGAGTTGCCCCGGTTGTACCCCACCGCCAGCCATCAGGCACCAGTTGGCACGTGGATAGTGATCGCGACCCATATTCTGGTTGATTTTGGGAGTGCGACCAAATTCGCCCATGGCAACAACTAGAGTTCGGTCGAGCAGTCCCTTTTCTTTCAGCGCCGTCATCGCCGCCGTCAAACCGGCATCCAGCGGAGGCAGTAACTTTTTATGTCCCGTGAAATTGTCCAGATGCGTGTCCCATCCCTGGCTGGTCACTGTGACGAATCGGCATCCCGATTCCAGCAGCCGAACTCCTAGCAGCAAACTCTGACTGACTTCGTCCGCCGCAAATAACTTGCGAATGCTTTCCGGTTCTGCGTTCACATCGAACGCCTGCTGTGTGCGCGACGACGTAATCATGCTGAAGGCTCGCTGGCCGAACGTGTCCAGGGCTTCCAGCAACTGACTGTTGGTGTCGACTTCACGCATGCGTGTATCAAGGTCTTTCAGCAGTTTCTCGCGACGGTCAATCTTGTCGACCGTGAGGCCCTTGGCAGGTGAGATCCCGCGGACAGAAAACGGTTGTCCCGGCCTGGGAACGGCGTTTGTCTTGAACGGGGCAAATGCATCACCCATGTAACCGGCGGACCATTCCGTCTGAGGAATGGCCACATACGGCGGAAGATCCGGGTCGCCCGGCAACTCCTTCATGATGACCGAACCATAAGACGGATACTTCACCGCGGGATTCGGCCGATTGCCGCTGGCAATGTAGGCTTGCCCCTGCGGATGATCGCCGCTCGTATGGCTGATGCCGCGAATCAGCGTGAAGTGATCAATGACGGTCGCAAGCTTCGGGAGATGCTCGCAGATTTTCAGTCCCGGCAGTTTCGAGGAAATCGCCTGGAACTCGCTCCGTGTTTCCGCTGGCAGGTTGTCTTTCATGTCCAACGTGTCGAGATGTGCCGGGCCGCCGGCCAGGTTCAGAAACAACACGGAATCCGCGGTTGTTTTGTGTGTCGGCGCAGCGTCTGCGAATCGAAGGGCGTCGGACAGAGTGAGTCCCGCCGCTCCCAGCACACCGGCTTGTAACAAACTGCGACGTGAAACAGATTGCCTGTGTGAACCTGCCATGCTCGACTCCTATGATTCCGGTTTACGAACAGCAAAGCCATCAATCGCGACTTGGGTTGGTCAGTGGTTGGTCAAAAACTCTTGCGTATTCAGCAAAACCCACAGCAGATCGCGTAGGCCTTCCACGGTGTGTTCGCTAGACTTCAAATGGTTCCGCCCGCGGGCAAGCTCCGTCGTCGTCGGACTGCGACTCACGGTTCGCTGATAAGCTTCGGTCACTAGGTTGTCGATGACCGCATCCGATACGACCGCTGACGATGTTCTTATCTTCGCAGCAGGCTTCGCGTTTGTGGTTTCGGGAGTCAGAGGTTGGCCCAGTTGTTTGGCGGTCTCGACCAGCCAGCCGTCGGGCCGCTCCAGCCAGCCAAGCATTTCGGTGTCGTTGCGAACATACAGCGATTGCAACAACGTCGGTTGCTCCTGTCGTTCACAGTCACAGTTGGTGGTTCGCAGTGGTTTCCCGAAAACGAGTAGTGAGAAATCGATGCCCCGTGCTTGAATGGATTTGGGATGCTGTGTGATCTTGCGTTGTGCGGTGTCAGTGGCCCAGTTGTTTGATCTCGTGGTGTTGGCAGTCGCTTGTAGAATCGCGTCGATCGTCACTTCCGCTGGCATACGACGAATTTGAGCGTGACTGAAATTCCGCTGATCGTTGCGGTTAGTGTCGTTGGGTTGCCAACTGAGTTGATAGGTTCTGCTGTTTGTAATCGTGCGGTGCAGCCATTTGATGTCGTAGTCGTTGGCCACGAACTGCTCACTAAGCCATTCCAGCAGAGCCTTGTTGCTCGGCGGGTTCGCAAGGTTGAAATCATCCGGCGGATCGACAATGCCCACACCAAAATAATGGTGCCAAATTCGATTCACGAACGCGCGGGCAAAATACGGGTTGTCGCGTTGCAGCAGCCAGGCCATCAGCGGTTCGCGGGGGTCATGGTAATCATTCAAGTTGACGACTTCACTTCCCAGCAGTTTCGCCGTGTGCGGCTGGCTGCCGGGTTTGTCGATCCAGATTTCATTCCAGGGAATCGGCAATCCTTCGGCGGAAACTCGCAAGTACATCTGGCGACGAAGGGCGGCGGTATCGAGTTTTGCGGGAACACCGAGTTTCATCTTGAGCTGTGTCTGTGCTTCACGCCCGTCGGGCGCGATGCCGGCTTTGACCCGTGTAAAGAATTCTGTGAACTGCTCAAAGTCCTGCTGCGACCATTGATCGAACGGATGTTTGTGGCATTGGGCACACTGCAACCGCACGCCCAGAAAAACATACCCAAACGATAACGCTCGGTCGGTCGGCGTCTGGTTGTTGCTGCGGAACCAGTAGTAGTGCATCGGGTTATCGAGTGCGGTGAAATCTTCCGGCTGCTTCTTACGCAGGAACCGACTTTGCTCGGCCGCGAAGTCTTCATAGGACTGACCCGGACGACGACTCTCCGCGAGGATGATTCCAGCGGCGATCTTGTCCCAGCCAACGTTGTCTTGCAGCCGCCGCCGCATCCACTGGCTCCATTGCACGGCTGCCGGACTATTCATGTCGGTCGTGCCCAGGTATTGCGCGTTGCTGCCGGTCAGATCGCAGAACTTCACCGACCACCAGTCAGCGTACGCGGGTGACTGGAGCAGTTCGTCGATCTTTCGTTTTCGTTTGTCCGGGTCGGTGTCAGCTAGAAACTGTGTGATTTCGGACGGAGTCGGCAGTGTGCCGATCATGTCCAGCGAAACCCGCCGCAAAAAATCCTCGTCGGTGCATAACTCCGAAGGCACGATTCCCAGACGCGACAACTTCGTTGTGACGAGACGATCAATTTCCGTCGGCGTGACCACTTGCGGGAAACGATCACCGGTTTGTTCGCTGACGGGCAGCAGAACTTGCGTAGAAAAAATGGCGTTGTCGTAAGAGGAAATGATTTGAGTATCACCGGGTGATTTGCAGGTGATGACACCGTCGATCGAGACGTCCGCAATGACATCGTCATTCGACCGAAATCGCGTCAGCGGTGTGACATCTTCACGAGTGCCGTTTTCCCAAACCGCCACGCATTTTAATTGCTTCGTTTCGCCAACCTCGGCAAAAACAATCTCGGCGGGCGTCACCTCGAAACGAGCAATCCGATTGGGACCGCCGGCCAGTCCATTGGCACCAGCGGCGATCCAGCGACGCAGCAGACGATGTTCCCAGCCATCCGGCTCAAAACGTTGTCCGCCGCCGTGCTCATCCCTGTGAGTCGGCTTGACGATAATCAGGCTTTCGTCGGGCTTCTTCAAATTGACGCGAGGCTCGTCGCCACCAGTCAGGGATTTGTGATCCGCGGAAAAGTCGTAACCGAACATTGACAGCGTAAAGCCGCCTTGCCCCTGAAACGAACCGTGGCACGAGCGACCATTGCACCCCAATCGACCCAACAGCGGCAACACATGGGCTTGAAAGTCGGGCGTCATGTTGGCATCGTTCAATTGCTGACGAACGTCGACCGTGACCGGTTGCAGCGCTGTATCATGTTCTGTTCTGCTTTTCGCTTGTTGCAGACCAGACGAGCCGGGCGGTGACTGCGGGCCACGAAGTTCTTCCCCGGCGAGCAGTCGCTGCAATGCGTTGCTTGAAGCATTAGGCGCCGGGCTGAGTCGCACATGCAACCTTGGCAATCGTTCCCTTAAAGACGCGACGTCCTCCGTCGTCAGATTGGTCTCGTCAAGCAACAACACGCTTAACGTTTTACAGGCCGAGAGCGGAAGCAGCGATTCGGCAGTGATCGCTGTCTTGCAGAGACTGAGGACCTGCAGCTTTTCGAGTTCACACAAATGGATCAACCCACCTCCGGTCACAGCCGTTTCGTCGAGGTGTAGCGTTTTGAGTTGGGGCAACGCTCCCAGCAACTTCAGGCCGGCATCCGTCACTTTGGTCCCGGTCAGAATGAGGACTTCCAGGTTTTGCAGCTTCGCAATATGCGTCAGGCTGGCATCCGTGATGACCGTTCCGTCCAGAGACAAAGTCGTCAGTGCTTGTAAATCAGCAATGTTTGCGAGGCCTTGGTCGGTCACACGCGTGCGGTCCAGATAGAGTCGTTCGAGCTTGGACAGATTCCGGAATGACGGCATGGCCGCGTCGGTCAGTTGCGAGTCCGACAGGAACAACGTGTCGAGATTCGTCAGGCTGGCAATATGCTGGAATCCTGTGTCGGTGACAGTCGGCGTCACGACAGCGAGGTAGTCGAGTTGCTTGAAGGCTGTGACGTGCTGCATGTGCTCGTCAGTCACGCCGGTCTTGCTAAAACGCAGGAATCGCACCGTACCATCGCGATTCTTTTGCAGATTGGAAGGCCAACCACGCAACGCCTCGATGGCAGCTTGCTGCTCCGGCGGAGTCTCGGCGGGCAGGCGGCTTGCAACAGCGAAAACCACGACGAAGGCAACGAGTTGTGATAGCCGGGGCATGGTCGGACTCGCGGGTCGATTCATAAAGGAGAATATTGATGGGTTACTTATGTCAGAATACGGCAGTCCGACAGCAGCGCCAACTCGGAATTGGATTACACTGCGATCCGTCGTGTTCCACACCAGACAAGATCCTTCGCAGAACACTTCCTATTTGATCAACGCAACGGGCCACCCGGGTTCATTTGCTTTGGCTGGTCGAACATTGTGCGGAGAATGGTCGCCCTAGCAACGACTGGCAGTCGCCGAGGGGAAGTACGCCATGGAGCAAACTCAACTCCCGCAGTGGCTGGGAAGCAGGGCACATTACAGGCAAGTTGCCCGACAGTCGAAACCTAGCCGCTCTTGGCGATCCCGCGAGAGAGGGGGCGGGTCAGCCAGCGTTTCGACAAAGAGGCTGTTAACAACTTTGTCCAGAGTTCGAAGAGGGTCCCTCCCAGGGAGCTCGTTTTCTTTCTGCGGAAAGAAGACACAATCCAGTTAACGCCCGGCGTCGAGATTTCGGCAACCGGGCGTATTTGCGTTTCCGCCTTTCACGCAACGATTTGCGTCGGATCGAGTCGCCCGCCTCGATTCTCCCTTTCGAGAGAGACCAACCAGGGTCCGAGTGGAACCCTTAAATTGTCACTGACCGGCGATACGCGCGGAATCACTCTTGGCCGCGACGCAAGCGGCAGTGTTGAGATTTCGGGGGTGGCGACGTCTTCGTCATGCTGGCCCATTGTCACGACCTCGAAGCCATCCGATTCCAGATATGTGGCATTCCAGCGGTCGATTGTGATCTCGCGAATAATTACCGAATCGCCCCCTCGATGACCGCGTATTTCTGCAAACAAATGCGAAGGTTTGCGACCCCCGCCATTTCCCGTAGACTGTATTCAGCCCATGGCTTCTGAGCCTGCAGTTTTCGTTAGGTGTCCGCCCGCGCAACGGAAAGTCCATGCCCTGCTGAGGGGACCGCCGAGGTCACTCACCAAACCCAAACAACCGAAGAGTGCTCATATGCGATCCATTGTTTTTGTTTTGTCCGCCCTCTTCGTGATCATCTTCTCTCACGCTCAGCCTGTCTACGCGGAGAGGCCGAATTTGATCTACATCATGTGCGATGACTTGGGCTACGGTGACCTGGGCTGCTTCGGACAACAACGCATCCAGACGCCACATCTGAACAAACTAGCCGACGAGGGGATGCGGCTCACCAATTACTACGCAGGCAACACCGTCTGTCGGCCGTCGCGTCTTGTGCTTTGGACGGGGTTACATGCCGGCCACACGGCCATCAACTCGAACGCTGCCTACGTGCTGGAGCCCGAGGACGTCACCGTTGCCGAGCGACTCAAGGCCGTGGGCTACGCGACCGGTGGCGTCGGCAAGTGGGCATTGGGAAAGGTCGGGACAAGCGGACATCCGAACCAACAGGGCTTTGATTTCTGGATGGGTTATCTTGATCAGGGTGAGGCCCACAACTACTACCCGACCCATCTATGGCGTAACGTGGAGAAGGTGCCGCTCGACGGCAACGTGCTCATCGACGACCCGAAGGCACGCGGTCGCGTCGCCCGACTGGACGCCCGTAAGACCTACTCGCACGACGTCATGACGAATGAAGCACTTAGCTTCGTCCGCACCAACGCGCGGAATCCCTTCTTACTTCACATTCACTGGACGATCCCGCATGCCAACAATGAGGGTGGTCGCGTCCAGAACAAGAACGGGATGGAAGTTCCCGACTACGGCATTTACGAGGACGAGAATTGGCCCGACGTCGAAAAGGGCCAGGCCGCGATGATCACCCGCATGGACGGCGATGTGGGCCGGCTTGTCGCACTACTCAAGGAGTTGGGCATTGAAAAGAAGACGCTCATCGTGTTTACGTCCGACAATGGCCCACACTCGGAGGGTGGGCACAAGCACGAGTATTTCGACGCCAACGGTCCGCTACGCGGCTATAAACGTGACCTCTACGAAGGTGGGATCCGCGTCCCGACCATCGCCTGGTGGCCTGGGGTCATTCAAGCCGGTTCGACTTGCGCGGAACCGCTCGCCTTCTATGATTGGGTTCCCACCGCTTGCGAACTTGCCGACGCCCCGCTTCCCCACAAAACCGATGGCGTCTCATTCGCACCAACTCTCATCGGTCAGGGCGAGCAGAAAAGTCACGACTACCTCTATTGGAAGTATGGCAAGAAGGAGGCCGTCCGCAAGGGACAATGGAAGGGCGTCCGCCTTGCCCCCAACGAGCCGTTGGAACTCTATGATCTGAATAGCGACCTCGGCGAAACGAACAATATCGCGTCTAGGCACCCAGACGTCGTGAATGAGTTGGACGCCTCGATCGCCGAGGCGACGAAATAACGCCGGTCAACGGCATGGTGATTTGTATGGAATGTCGCTGAAGCATTCGCGGTTTTGAGCATCCCAATGGACTGAATCTTCGTCGATCCGTTCGGGATGACGAACGGCGCAACCGCAATTCTCGGGTCAGCGCGCACCACGATCACGAAGCTGTTCCTGTTCGAACGCAAATGCCTAGCTAGCCTATCTGAAGTAGAACACTGCACGGCTCAGCATCGCTTACAATATTCAATTGCCGGGCACTCACGCGTTACTTGTCCACGTGGTTCGTTGAGTGCGGTGGCCTGAGACTCGAAGGCAGCTACAGGAACGCAAAGGACGCGGATATTAGCCTCCAAGATCGAACCAGTTGCTATTGAAGAAATGCCACGAGAGTTTTGTGGTATCCGCAACCAACGCCAAAGTGAAGATCGGTGAATATGAACCAAGCGGACCGACTTGTGACGCTTTCAGGCACTGATAAAGAAGTCGTACGGCCGAATTGTGGGAGGCGTCGAACCAGCTTGAGCGAAACGAGGAGGCAGCGCGAAATGGAATTCATCGCGACGTTTAGTGGCGCACCGCAAACACGAAAAAAGCGGCTCACCAAGGAGCCACCGTAAGTCGTTTTCTAAAAAGGGTTTACAAGTCGGGGCGACTGGATTTGAACCAGCGACCTCTGCGTCCCGAACGCAGCGCTCTACCAAGCTGAGCCACGCCCCGATAGGTGTCACTGCAATCGAAATTGAGTGGGTCGGTATTATAGTCCGTATGAAGATTCGGTCAACGGCCAGCAACTTTTTGCAGTTCTTGCCCTTTGAGTCCTGGGATTTGAGTCTTGCGGGCGACGTCTGGAAGCATGGGTTCGGCAGTTTTGACAGAGCCTATGCTATGGTGTTGTCATGCCCCCTTTAAGATGACACCATATATGGTGGCGGGTTCGGCGATATCTTTTGGGGCTTGAGTCACTTTGTTGCTCCAATGACTCGGGGCCGGACTATCTAGGCATGTGACCTCGCCATGACAACGTTGTGCCGCTTGGCGTTCGCGGTTCAAGAACTTCTCGCGACGATGACCGATCAATCATGTCCGATGCAGACTCGACACCTTCCGATGCAGACTGGGTCGCACGATTCTTGGCGTCCGTCCGAGTCGCGGGCGAAGTTCCTAGTTTAACAGAGTTCTTGGAGCGGTTTCCTGATCTTTCTGACGATGCCTATGTCGAAGTTGCTTTGGCTGACCAGTCGATTCGGGCTTCTGCTGAACGGCCTCGCAACATCGACGATTATCTGCAACTTCGCCCGAGCTTGCATGACGAGACAAACCAGATTCAACGCTTGGTCGCGGGTGATCTGCAGACTCGGCAATCCCACGGGTTGGCATCTAATTTGGAGGAATTACGGCGTCGGTTTCCGAACTTCCCCAAGCAATTCTGGGACGAAATCGCACGGGCCGATTTGACCATCGACAATGCGGCGGCGACGGTCGAATTACAGGTGCCGCTGACTGAGTGGACGAACAATGAAGCCAGCGCGATTCCCGATGCGGAATCGAACGATGAGGCGACCTTGCCGATCGATCCACCGTTCGGTGTTAGTGATAAGACGAAACTCGACAGTGACAGGACTGCTCCCGGGGCAAAGTCGATTCGGATTCCGAAAACGCCGTTCGAACGACATTTTGGAGACTATCTCCTGTTGAACGAGATCGCTCGGGGTGGCATGGGGATCGTTTATCGGGCGATCCAGACGAAGTTGAACCGGGAAGTCGCGTTAAAGATGATCTTGGCCGGTCAATTTGCGGGTCCCGACGATGTGCGTCGATTCCATCAGGAAGCCAAGATCGCGGCTCACCTAGATCACCCAAACATTGTGCCGATCTATGAAGTCGGCGAACATGCGGGCCAGTCGTTTTTTTCGATGAAATTGGTGAATGGCGAGAGCCTGTCGAGCGTTGTCCGCGACCAGCCAATGCCAGCAAAGCGAGCGGCCGAGCTATGTCGACTGATTGCAGAGGCGGTGGAGTATGCTCATCGACGAGGCGTGATCCATCGCGACTTGAAACCTGCCAACGTATTGCTCGATGAAGCCGAACAACCGCGAATTACGGATTTCGGGCTCGCCAAGAGAACGGATGCTGGGGGATTGGAAACGACTGCGACTGGGCAGATTATTGGCACTCCCGGCTATATGCCTCCAGAACAGGCGTTGGGGCAACCCGAACAAATTGGCCCGCACTCTGATGTCTATTCGCTGGGAGCAATTCTGTACTGTCTTGTGACGGGCCGGCCGCCGTTTCAATCCGCTTCGTTAATGCAAACCTTGAAACAAGTTGTCAACGACAACCCCGTTCCGCCGCGACGATTGAACTCGGATGTGCCAATCGATTTGGAGACTGTTTGCCTGAAATGTTTGTCGAAGGAACCGGCCCGTCGCTACGCCTCAGCACTGGAGTTCGCAGACGACTTGAAACGGTTCCTGACCGGTGTGCCGGTCATTGCCCGACCGCTCAGTCGCCCACAACGACTATGGCGTTGGTGTCATCGGAACCCCACGATCGCGGCCATGGGAGTTGCATTGCTTGTCCTGTTGATCGCTGGTACGGCGGTTTCATCGTATTACGCGGTGGCAGCATCGAAACGGGCTCGTGAGGCGGAACATCATTTCCAGCGGGCTCGGGCGGCGGTCGACGATTATTTCGTCCGAGTCAGCACGAACACGTTGTTAAATCAGCCAGGAATGCAGCCGCTGCAGCACGAGTTGCTGCGTCAGGCGTTGGACTACTACGAAGAGTTCCTTAAGGATCGCCAAGCAGATGGAGAACTCGAAGATGAATATGCCGCTACGCATTATCGAATCGGACTAATTACGGAACTTGTGGAGGGGCCGGCAGCTGCCTTGGTGAACCTTCAAACGGCGCGGACTCTGCAAGAAACGCTGTTAGACAAGACCCCAAACGACGTGGATCGTCTTCAGGCCTTGGGGGCCACTGTGACGGCTCTCGGACGCGTTCAGTTTCGTAACGCTGACGTCGAACACGCGCGAGAATTGTATCTTGAAGCGCTAGCGATCCGCACCCGCCTCCACGATTTGAAAGCGTCGGCAGAGTCAAAACGTGAGTTGGCCAATGCGTACATGAATTTGGCGATCATCGAGCAAGATGCCGAAGATCAATCTGGCTTGTCTACGGCGCGTGAGCATTATGAACAGGCCCAAGATATCCGAAAGCAAGCGTTACAAGGCTTGGAAATCTCATCAGAAGAGCGATTCAAACTCACTTGCGATCTTGGCAAGGGATGGTTCAATTTGGCACAGGTCTTAGACGACCGGCAAGCAATTCACAACGCCTACGAACACGCTGCGAAGGCGTTCGAGCAAGTCATCGATACAGAACCAGCCGATCAACAAAACCGCTTTCGATTAGCTCTCTGTTTTCGCGCACTGGGCGATGATCATGTGCAAAATCAGAAGTTCGGCAAAGCGATCGATGATTTCGAGAAGGCCTCGGCCGAGTTCTTTATGCTCGCCGTTCAAAATCCGCAGGTCGATAGTTACGCCCAAGAGTATGTCATCACCGAACTCATGCTTGGAGATTTGCATCGCGACATCGGGGATTTTCGCAAGGCGAGTGTCGCTTACGACTCAGCCCTGAAGATGCTGTTGCCGTTGTTCGAGCGAACACGATCGACATCGCTGTTGACGGCGGCCGCCCAAACTCATCATTCGTTGGGATATGTTCTGTCTCAGCAACGACAATTCAGTGCGGCAGTCGATCAGTTCGAGAAAGCATTCGAACTTTGGCGACAACACGAGCACACCGGTTCGCTCGTTTCGCCCCAACATATTTGGGACCGGGCTCGGTTGCATCATGACATGGCGAACGCCCTTGACGAACTTGGGGAATCCGTCCCTGTCGTCAAGAATTATCAGGCCGCAATCGAGCTACTCGCACAGGTTCCGCACACTGACGAAGATGCATTACGGATGAGCTATCATCGGGGAACAATTGGCTTGGACTTAGGCCAATCGATTGTGAAATCCGATTCCGGAAGAACACCGCTCGATACGCACACGCGAACGGAAGCATTGGAGTTGTTGCTGCAGACACTCACTCACATCGAACCTTATTCCCTTAAGATCCCCGAATTTCGAGCACTGCATACCGAGTTGGAGTCGTTGTTAAAACGCATCCCGCTTCAACTTCCTGCGAAAGCAGAAAAGCCCGCGGACTTCAACGGGTGAAGTCGACGGGCTTCGTATGTGGTCTCGTGATTGCAGTCGCTTTCGGGAATCACCAGCCGAGATAAACCGGAGCCAGTCCGCAGGCACCGTAGCCGGCATACCCATAACCGTAACCGTATGGGTAGTATGGAGCATAGCCAGCCCAACCCCAGCCGCCGTATCCAGGCGGATATGCATAGACCGGATAGCCCAACGGTGAGAATGGTGCGTAACTCGAGTACGTGAAGACCGGGGCGTAGTAATCGACGTATGGTGCCCAAAGATATCCAGCGGTCCAATAAGCAGGGTAGCCGCTGTAACCGTAGATCGAGTAACCGCAGGCACTTGCGCAGCCTTGGTACCCGTAAACGCCACAACATCCGTAAGCGCTCAGATCGGGATGCGCACTCGGCCCGGGATCAACTTCCGGCGCGACTGGAGCATCGGCTTCCTGTGCGAACGTTGCTGGCGTGGTGCAAACAACCAACGCGAATACACTTAAACTGATCCATCCCAAATGTTTCATGCCAATCCCCCTGGTGAATGTTCTTTCTTGTCTTGCGAACACGAGCGAATTTCGCGGCGCAATATCCTCCGCAACACTCCCAAATTACCAGCGGAAGAAAGAAGACTCAAGTTTTTGATGACTGAAACGCACGGATTTCATGGAAACGCTCGTGACGTGTAGCGGTCGGTGCGAGACGTTGCCAAAAATCAACCACCAAGTTCCTGACGCAGACGTTGAAAGTCGTCGTTCAGCCGCCCAAGTTCGTTCCGAAGCGAGAGGATATCGTCCTTGAACTTCTGGTTTTCTTCTCGGAGAGCCGCAAGATCTTGCTTGAGCGTTGCGATCTCTTGAACACTTTCTGCGTTCACCGATGCCCCAGGAGATGCCTGACGTGAGGGCGACGGAACGGATACTTCGCTAGCCGGTTCGTCGGCATCATCGGTGGGCTGAAGAACCATGTCTTCCTTGGCCCGATAGAAGTTGTGATCGACGAATGTGCCACGCCGCTCGAGGTCGCCGCTACTCTGGACCCAACTTTGCTCCATCATGCTGGCTAGCTCTTCGCGGAGTTGCTCGAGCGTTTCGATCGGAACCATCCGACTGGCGCGAGCACGCAGTTCGCCCAAACGTTGTTTACCCCGTAGCAGCAGTTCCCCCATAATCGCCAGTTGCGGTTCGGTGATCGTCAGGCGATGACGGATGTAATGGCGATAACGTGCGGCTCGTCCCGAATCTGTGTGAAGCTCCCCGACCAATCCCATTTCGCGTAACTTTTCCAGCACATCGGCAACTTGGTCTTCGCTGTAGCCGGTCACGGGATCGCGATTGCTTTTCTGATTGCACCCAGTTGTCAGCGCTTTCAGAGTCAACGGGTAGGAATCGGGAGTGGTTAACCCTTTCTCGATCAATGTGCCAAGCACTCGCCGCTGTTGCCGAGTCAGTTCGGTGAGCGGAACCGAATTCTCTTCGGGTGGCGTCTCCAACATCGCTTGCGGACTCCTTCAGCAAGAATAATGATTGAATCAACTCAGTGATCTGATTTCGAATTCCTCAAACGGACGAAGTATCAGATTTCCCGGCTTGGGAAACAATGACCGCGACAACGGTCGAAGCGTCTTCGTGAGTCGTCTGTTCGCCGAGACTACTTGGCCGTCAGCAGCTCTTTTACCAAAGGAATCACGTCCTTCTCATAGGTAAATTCACCGGCACTGTTGGCGTCGAATCGTTTCGCAACTTTCCCGTCTTGATCGTAGACATAGATCGCCGGGAGCGATCCTAGATTGAGTTTCTCATAGAGTTTTTCGTCCGCAACCGCAGACATCACATTTGTAAGCACGGCATTTTGTGAAGTGAGAAACTCCATGACCAACTCGCGGTTTTCTTCCGGCTCGCCGTTGCCCTGGTAGTCCATGTTGAACGAGATGCATTTGACCTTCTCAGGATAGGTCGCTTGGAGTTTCACAAGGTTGGGAAACTCCTGCATACACGGCAGACAATGATTTGACCACAGATCGAGAACAACGACCTGGCCACGATGCTGGGCCACGATCTCTTGCGTTTTCTCCCAGTCGAGCGTCTGCAATTTGACTTCGCCTTTCGCCACACTCGGTTTCGGGGCAGGGTTCTTCTCGGAATCCGACTTCTGTGATGACGGTTGCTCGGTGTCGGTTTCTTTGGTCACGGCTGCCGTCTTCTCTTCGAGAAGTTTTTTCACTTTCGGAATAACCGCTTGTCGAATCGGTAGCGGGTTGTCCTTCTTTTTGTCGAGTGACACACTCACGGTGTGTCGAAGTTTGCCGGTCTTGTCGAACAGAAAAATCGACGGATAACGTACCGATCCGGTCGACATCAACAATTCGAATTCCGGGACCACAGAAAGAAAGTGTTGGAAGTTGGCCTCGTGCTGGATGACGTACTTCCGCACCGCCGCCATTCGAGCTTCGCGGTCTTCAGTGTCATTGAACCCCGAGTTGACGTTGACGGTCATGAACGTCACTTTGTCGTCACGGAAGATCTTCGCCATCCGTACGAACTCGTTGATTTCATCGTCGTTGAATTCGTTGTCCTCGTTCCAGAACATGACCGCAGTCACCGCCCCCGAAGATGACTCGATCCCGGCGACGATTTCAGTCCACGGTCGATACGCGACCTTCGGCTCACCGGGCAACGGACCTCCCAAATCTTCTTGAGGAGGTTTGGTTTCACCGGTTTCATCGGTAGGTTTTGACGATGGGCATCCACTCAGAACGCCAAAGACGAGCGAGAAAAATACCGCGGAAATAAAGGGCTGGAGTTGTCGTCTCATAGCGAGGCCCAGGAAGTTTTTTGAGACAAATGTGATTTCGTAAACTTTCTCGATTGTGGCGAACTGTAGACCAAATCGCAAGTTACGTTCCATTGCAGCAGGCAGTTGGAAATCGCTGTTCGCGCAGCGGGACGTTTCCGGTACACACACCTTTGAGGAGCCGATGTTTCGCTAGGGACTGTGAAGTCATGTCACGCGTGGTGCACCAGGAACAATACCGACGCCTGCCTTGGATGCTGGTTGTCTGTCCGCTTGCGCTGATGCTCATCGGACTGACCGGGATTGATCGTGGTGATGCGTTGGTCTCTGGCGGGCAATACTTCACGAGACAAGCGATCTGGATGCTGCTCGCGATCCCAGCTTTACTGGCGGCCACTTGGATTCCGTACCGGGTACTGAAACCCCTCGTTTGGCCGTTGTTTTTCCTGAGTCTGGTGTTGCTCGTCGCCGTCTATTTCCTGCCAGCCCGGAATGGTTCACGACGCTGGATTCCACTGGGGCCGGTGAGTTTACAACCGTCCGAACTGGCGAAACTGGCATTCATTTTGGCATTGTCGCGGTATCTGATGTACCGTCGGAATTACCGAAACTTGCCAGGCCTACTGGTTCCGTTTGCGGTCGCTGTGGTCCCGGTGGGGCTGATTCTGCGTGAACCGGACTTGGGCACTGCATTGGTCTTTATTCCGGTGCTGTTTGCCATGCTGTTCGCTGCCGGTGCTCGGCCACGACATCTAATCTCCTTGGTATTACTTGGCGTGTGTCTTATCCCGGTTCTGTGGATGGGCATGAGTGCCGAGCAGAAATCGCGTGTGGTCACGTTGTTTACACAGGTCGATGGGGGGCCAGCTCCGCGGGGCGACGGTTATCATCTGCATCAATCGAAACAAGTCTTGGCATTGGGTGGACCGTTCGGGAGTGAGGTCGGCGGTATGGCTGTTACCGATCCCTTCGCGTACCATTTGCCGGCTGCCCGGACCGATTTCGTATTCTGTCTGATCGGCGAACGTTGGGGGTTTGGCGGATGTGCGTTGACGCTCGGATTGTATCTTGCCCTGATCGGCCGCGGACTCGCCGTAGCGGCCGCCACTCGCGAACCGTTCGGAAGACTGGTCGCAGTGGGAATTGTCACTCAATTCGCAACACAGGCTATCATCAACGCCGGCATGACAGTCGGCCTCATGCCCATCACTGGACTGACGTTACCACTCCTCAGTTACGGCGGTTCCAGTCTGGTCGCGACATGTTTTTCAATTGGCCTGCTCATTAACATCGGCATGCGTCCCGGTTACGAGATGCATGCCGACCCGTTCCGATTTGACGCTTGACTGCGTACCCACTCGGCTAGTTACCAATGGTGAGACGATCCACAATTCCGGGATTCTCGCGAGCAATATCGGTCGTCTCGCCGGGATCTTTCAGAAGATCATAGAGTAACACTTCGGATAGACCGTCCGGACGCACCGCTTTCCAGTTCCCCCAACATGCCGCCTGAGCAGCTTCATACCGCCAATAGAGAATCCGTTGTGCGAGTGCGTTCCGCCCATAAATGTCTGGCATCAATGAGGTTCCGGCCATAAACCGTGGTCGTTGAATGGCCCAGGCCAATTCGGCGAATGACGGGTGCAGGTCCCAAACCACGCCGGGCGACAACGCTAAACGCTCGGGCGGGAAGAAACCGGGAAACCTGGCCAGTAACGGAATCTGCAAGTTTCCCTGCCCCAATTGATGCTGCCCGAAACGATAGGGGCCGAGACTACCCAATCCGTTCAACGCGGCAATGTTGTTCGGGTTCGGGCCGGTGAACGCAGTGAAAAACACGGCCGTTCGGTTGGTCAAACCAAGCAGTTCCAATCCACTCAGCAGCCTTCCGACGTCTTGATCCATCAAATATAAACCGGCCGAGTAACGTCGCGCCGCTTGATCTAACCCGTCCCTGGCAATCGGGATACGGTCCAAGAACGCCGCTGGGTAGTTGATGTAATCCGGCAGGTGATATTGCAGGAAGAATGGTCGACGCCCACCGCGTTGAGCTCGCATGAACCGCAATGCCTCACGGACGTACAGATCTCCGGCGGTGAATTTCGGTTGGGTGTTGTCTTGAGCAATTGGCTGAAGCGGTTGTTCCTCGCCGAGCCAAATGTTCTCTGGGGAAGGATCGGCACCGGCCGAGAACGGCAGCACGCCCATCCATTCGTCGAACCCGTGATTCAATGGGGTATCCAGCGGCGCGTTGGGTGGTGCTCCCCAGACGCCGATAAAACCCGTGTCATAACCGGCTTGCCAAAGCGTCTCCGCCATTGTGCAATGCGGTTCTTCGAGATCGTAGCGTGGTGCTGGTTCCGCAATGACTCGGGAGGGAGATTGCCCTGTCAATAGCGACCATCGCGATGCCAAAGGATCGGGACTAGCCGCGTGAAAACTCGTGAACCGCACGCCATTCTCAGCCAAACGATCGAGATTCGGCGTTACCGACGGGTCTTGCCCGTAGATTCCTAAATCGTTCGCAGCGAGTCGCGGAGTGACAATCAGGACGATGTTAGGCGACCGTGCCGGGTTCATCACTCGAACCTGCCGATTCGCGTCTCTTAAGGCTCTCGTATTGTCGCGTTTGATTCTCTGTAACCGGCGTAGCGCATCGTTCGCTTGTTGCAATCCGTCTTTAACTTCTGCCGGAACCGCAATCGGTGAAAGGGTTTGCAACTGATCGATGACGGAATCCAAACCGATGGACTCAACACCGGACTCCGCTGCCGACTGATCTCCCGAGTTCGCAACGTCAAACAAAGCGGCCTGCTGCCCGCAACCGTTTAGACCGAGGACGACGGCAAATACGCTGGCGAGCGAAGATATGGGGAACAACCGACTAACAAGGTGATTCATCGTGCATCGACCTGTTTCGTTCATGGAAAGTTTCATGGCATCACGATGCAAGTCGCATGCCGATGTGTCGGGAGAGCCGATCGGCTGAGGGGTTCCTATTGTTCCGTTTATACCGGTTATCGGTATGCGTCTCGTAATATCGAATTCATTGATCACTCCTGACCGATGTTCATTTCTAGAGCAGATTACGAGTATGCGTGGTGTGCTTAATCTCTCAGACGTGCGAACCCCATCCGGCTCTTCGCATGCGTTGGAGATGCCAGACCGGAACACGGTCGAGTGCCCGAAAGGGAAACAAACCCTGACCCACTTTGAGCACGGAAAGGAATCCCGCTCATGTATCTACTGCCTCTTGTCCTGGTGGGAGCCTCCCTGGGAGCGGATGTTGGTGTCTTTCACAACGCACCCGCGGAATCAACTCAATCTGTTCAGCCCCAAGTCATCGACTTTGCAACCTACAACGGGGCCAGCAATTACGTCGTCGCTCACCCCGCCATTCAGCAAGCGAGCCATTGCACACCCGGCCATTCGACAGTTACGTCATGTGCAGTGACCGGTTCCGGCTGTGTAACAAGTTCCTGCGGGCAAGCGGTTTGTGGACCGCAGGGGCCTCACAATGGTTGTCATTGTGTCGTCGGATGTGGGTCCGCTGGCGGATGCCAGGCAGGCTGTCGGTCCGGCGGCTATGGCTGCGAATGTTGTGACGGCAACGGATTTTGCCAGTACTGCAATGGGCAATCGTCAAACGGTTGGCAGTACGGATATGCTGGCGACGACTGCAACAACGGCTGTTGCTGGTTAGACGAATGTTGGAACGACCACCTCATGCGATACTGTGTCGGCCCAGGGGACTTGTATCCGCACTATGCGTACTATCCGAAATTCCATGGCTACTACTACTTCCGTCCGTACAACCATATGCATGTCGAACGTGACGCGGCCCTCGCAGCAGCTATGGGTGGCGATGTACGTGCCCCGTACAGCACGGACTTCTTGAAGCCAATGTTCGCCAGCTTTGCGACGACGAATCCGGTTCCCCCACAGGCGGTCAAGCGTCCCTTCGATGCCAAACTTCCGAACTTGGAAGACCTTGTGAACGGACAAGGCAACTCGATCGAGACCACACCGGCCCCCCAAACACCGATGTACGAACCACCCGCACCGGCTCCGCTCAATCCACTAGACGGGCCAGGAATCTAGTAGGTTCTGTCTCACGCAAGTCGAAGAAAACTTCGGCTCCACTGAAGACACTCGAGACCGCAAGACGGTCTTGACGACCAAACTCTCAACCCGATGGAAACTCGTTTCCATCGGGTTGCTTGCGTTGGAGTGTTCCCTGTGAGCGATCGCTAACCAGCGTTTGCGGTTTTGCACCGAGATCGAACACATAATAGTTTCCAGCCGTATACACTACCGGCTGATTCCACGGGTAAGGCAACCCAAAATCGGCGTCCGGAGGTTGCGCTCCACTCGCCGATTGACGTGCCCGCTTTTCGAGCAACTCAAGTTTCTTCGCTGGTATCAAGGACATTGTCACATTGGCAACCAAATATCGAGCCGGTGTTTCTCGGTACGTCTTCATGATTTCCTGACGTCGACTCGGCAGGAAGACCAACAATTCGAGCGTGTAGACATATCGAGCCGGCGGAATGAGATTTAACCGATCGTATATCGCCACCAATTCCGAGTTGTAACACCACACGTCCTGCCGTCCAACCTGTGAACCCTCCAGGAATTGGGCCACTCGCTCGATATCACCGAGTTGGCGATCAGTTGTCGTCCCCGCGAGTTGATCTCCGACTTCCCAAGAAACCGGTGACCGAATGGACTCCCACCAATGGGCCAGACGCTCGGACTTCAGAAGCGGTGAGCACAGGATCGCGATTGTGGCAAATCCGACGAAACCGAACCGTGTCACCGATGACGACCAACTCACGGTCGAGTTCAGAATCACCACACCGGCCAACAGAATTGGAGCAACATGCACATAATGAAAAAGGTGTTGCAGCAGAAATGCCTGAAGGGTCCAAACAAGATAACAGATTGCGATCAACGCGACTCCGGAATTCGGAACCTGCTTGCCGCGACAACACCGGGCAATCTGCACGCAAGCGCAGGGAACTGCGACCAGATGCAACCAGATCCACGGTGACATGAAGTAGGCTAATCTCGCGTAGCGGATAAATGTTTTATGAGCTTGGCCGTTGGCTGCGTACTCGGGGTTCCATTGGGTCATCGTTTCCCAGAAAGCGGGCCAACAACCGACCGACAGCATCCACGCAACACCGACTCCCCCGATCGCAATCCCGCCAAACAACATTCCGCCGGCATCCACCGCGATCCGACGCCATTGTCGCGTGATCATCCCGCTCAGAAACCAAACGAAACCTGCCATCAGCAGCACATGAGGTTTCAACCAAACCCCAGCCCCCCACACCAGACCTTCGATCACTCCGAAACCGAAGATTGTCGAGGCGAGAGTGGCATCGGTGCGGATTCGATCCACTTGCCGCATCCGTAACGCCAACGCACCGAGAACAGGTACCAGCATCCAAACATCACGCTGACAATGGCACCATGTCGTTTGGGAAAAGTAGAACAAGTAGCACGCGGACGCGAGGTAGTAACGCGACGGTCTCGGAGTTTCTTTCGGCACGATCCAGCCAACCGCGATAATCACAGCCGCCGAGAACATCAAAAGGTCGAACACCCGCAAGGCTTCCCAGGAATCGCCGGCGATCGACCGCACCGCGACATGCAACCAAACCACACCTGGCAGGTTGGGTTCGAACATGTCCTCATACAACTTACCGCCTTCGACGAGATGACGGGCTTGCAAGTCGTAATAGATCGCGTCTGTCGTCAACGGCGTGCGGATAAACAGCGGAATTGCCACCACCAAGATGGCGGCCAGGACGAACTTGGCTAAACCTGCCGATTCTGCAGGGCGGGGTTCTTCAATCACGTTCGACATGTGGTTTTCCGTCCTCGAAGCAACATCACAGCCGATTAATGAATGCGAATCGCATGCCGCAACTTCGGAACGAAAACTGCGTAATCCCGGTTTGATGCGTCGAGTTTCGTACCGATGACGCCCGAATGATTCCACATGGAAACAGTTACCATGGACCAGCGCCACCTTCAGGAAATGGCTCACCTCGAAGACACCTACTGGTGGCATGTCGCCAAACGGAATCTCGTTGTCGAGTTGCTGAAGAAACATGCGACTCCTGATGGAATCGTCGTGGAAGGTGGGATCGGTTCCGGTCGCAACTTGCTAGAGTTTCAAGAACTTGGGTATGAAGCCCATGGCTACGATCTGCTTGAAGCGTCCGTCGAAATGGCGAAGAATCGCGGCTTGGAACACGTTCAGACACACGACTTACACGCCCCGTGGCCGCTTGAAGACGGGTCTGCATCGGCGGTCGTCATGCTCGATGTGCTGGAACACATGGCCGAACCGGTGCCGGTGTTGGAACATGCCGCTCGTGTGCTGAAGCCGGACGGCGTGGTGATTCTCACTGTGCCCGCCTATCCGATGTTGTTCGGGAAGTGGGATGAGATATTAGGCCACCATCGGCGATACACCCGGCGAACACTTCGGCAACACGCAGAGCAAGCGGGCTTCGAACTTTCGTGGTGTCAGCATTGGAATTCGTTCACGCTGCCGATCGCCATGGGTCTGCGACTGAAGGAACGAATCTGGCCCAAACGCGGCGCCGCCGAGTTCCCACGCGTCTCGAACTGGGTGAATTCCACACTTCTGGGATGTGCCAAAGTGGAACGGAGCTTGCTTCTCAGGATGGGAATGCCATGTGGATTGTCTATTGCCGGAGTGCTGAAACATGCCGATCGAGAACGCCAGCCTGACGCTTCCTTCGCGTCCCGAACCCAGTCAAACGCGACTGTCGGTCGTGCTGCCGGTGTTTAACGAACTCTCGATTCTGCCCCGGCTGACCGAAGCACTTGTCGAGAATTTGGAAAGAACTGGCGGCGAGTACGAGATCATCTACGTCAACGACGGCAGTTCCGACGGCAGTGAAGATCTACTCGACCAAATCGCTAGGGAAACTCCCGGCGTGCAGGCCGTGCATTTAGCGCGAAACTTCGGTCAACAAGCCGCGTTGCAGGCGGGTTTGAGTGTCGCCAGCGGTGATGCGGTTATCGTGATGGATTCCGACTTCCAGGACGATCCCGCCGCTATCATGCGTTTCGTCGAGCGTTGGCGGGAAGGGTTCGATGTCGTTTACGCAGTCCGAGTGCAACGCAAAGAGAACGCCGTCAAACGGTTCTTGTTCCGAGCGTTCTACCGCACATTGAACCGCATTTCGCGAACACCAATCCCACTCGACGCCGGAAACTTCGGGCTGATCGACAAACGCGTGGTGCAAGCGTTGTTGCAACTCGGCGAGACCGATCGCTATTTCCCCGGCCTACGAAGTTGGGTCGGTTTGCGACAGACCGGTGTGCCGGTCGAACGCTTGGACCGTCACGACGAGAACCCACGTGTATCCTTCTGGGGACTTGTTCGCCTGGCGAAAACTGCGATTTTCTCGTTTTCGACGGCTCCGCTCTCGCTGTTCTATTTGATCGCAATCGTCTCGTGCGTTGTGTGTTTCAGTCTGACGGGGTTCGCGCTCTATCACAAATTCTTCAGTGGCGACGCGATTGCCGGGTGGACATCCGGACTAATGACCGCTTCGTTCTTCGGTGCGTTGAACGCCTTCGGGGTGGCGATTCTTGGGGAGTATGTCGTGCGGATTCACGACCAAGTCCGCGGTCGTCCGACCTTTCTCATTGATCGCGTCACAACCGCAGATTCCACACTCACTGACAATGAGTTTGAGCCGATGCGACATCAATCCGCGACTTCGTCAGCGGTGCGACCCCAGCCGTTTCCCAGCGGAAACACTTGGCGCTAACGCGTTGCCTTTTTGGTTAGCACGATTTTGAACCTTCGCCAGAAATTCGGATATGACCGCTGTCATCAATCAACCGACGGAACCGAAAGAGACCGTCGAGACCGAAACTGATCAGCTTCCGCCGCTCCAGGTGCATTTGCCGGAGAAATGGCAGTTGCAGGTTTGGCAAGTCGGTTTGGTCTTCGCGTGTGCGATGTTTTTCATGTATCACAACTACATGCGATTGTTCTATTCCGATGTGTGGGGACATGTCGCGTATGGCAATTGGATTCTCGACCACCAGGAACTTCCAACTGCAGAACCCTTCGTGCCGCTCGCCGAAGGCGTTGAACTAACGGCGACCGCATGGGGTGGCCAAATCATGCTGGCGCTGGCCGGACGAGGCGGGGGTGCCGAAGGATATTCGGCTCTCTTTGCGATTGTCACGACACTCACTTACGCCGTTTACGCACTCGCTTTTCGACAGCAAATGGGGCGATTCGGCTGGGCGTGTTTGGCGTCGTTCCTTGTATGGGGAGTCAACTGGGGTCGACATGCTGTGATCCGTCCGGAAATGTTCGGCGGATTATGTTTTGCGATTCTGATGGCGTGCATCGTGTCCGCTGCTCCGCGTCGTCGTCGAAATACCGCAGAAACAGACGACGGCCTAACCCCGTGGTTCATCTGGCTGGCGGTCCCACTCGTGATGACGCTCTGGGCGAACTTGCATGGTTCGTTTGTCGTGGGGTTGGTTCTTCTGGGTTGTTATGCAGTCGGTCGAGGCATTGAAGTTTTGTTCGCCACCTGGAACGGTTGGGCGACCCTCGGCGATCGGGCGTTTCGACGTTGGGTGATCTTGACGGAACTGGCTGTTCTCGCGACTTGCGTGAATCCGTATGGCTTCGATCTGCTGATGCACACCCTGTTGTTCCCGCAGAATCCGAATCTCAAAGACATCATGGAATGGTTCTCCCTGGAGATGGTTTCTTTGGAAGGCATCACAGTGGGGGCGTCTTGGGTGATCACTCTTGTCGTTCTGCGGAACAGTCGGGCAGTAATGCGTGCGACCGACGTTGTGGTCTTCGCAGTATTCACGATGGCCGTTGTGTTACGAGTGCGGATGGTAGCGTGGTACGGGCCGGTCTGGATGCTCATGTTGGCACCCCACTTCCGGGATACGCTGCAACAGTTAAGCGAAACGAAGCCCGTGCAGCGACTTCGCGAAGATTCCGCATTTCTCTTCCGTCGGTCGCCACACAATACGTTGATCGCAGCCCTCATCGTTTGTCTGGCGTTCACGTTTTCGCCGCTCAGCATGTTTGTGTTGGGGGGGAATGCCCGA
>NZ_CFHRBF010000027.1:0-55000 GCF_984380535.1 Thalassoroseus sp. | reverse complement strand
TTTGAGCAGACAACGGGCAGCAACTAACTGCTGGCGGATCGAACTGATAATGTAATCCGCATTAACAAAACCCGTTCCTTTGACGTTATTCAGGTAGGTCGTGTCAAAGTAGACCGATTGTCCCGCGAGATCGGTAAAGTCGAACCCGGATACTGTTTGGTCGACAGCATCGGACGTGAGCAATTGCTCGGTCGCGGTGCGTTGCAAGCTATTGCCGCACCCAAGAATTACACACAACATCAACCCGAGGCCCGTCCTTTGGACTCTGGTTCGGATTGTGTGATGTTGGACATTCAACCGGCCCACCGCCTATCTCCTCCGTGAGTTGAGGACTTCAAATACGGCGGGTTTATAGCGAATTGCCGATATCGGCGGAATGCGAGTTCAACAGCGACAGTCATGGAAACGGACAAGACTTAGAATCGCGGCTTTTTCGCAGGCTTCACGTTGTCGATCGAATCCAGGCAAGCATCGAGCGACCAATCTTCCAAACCAGCTTGCCATTCGGTGACGTCAAACTCGATGGTTTCTTCGGTGTCATCGATTTCGTCTTCGGAGTCGAACAGTGACTCGTTTTCGACCAGTTCGGGATTCATTTCCGCAAACATTTCAGCGACTTCCGCCAAAACGGGTTGCCCGTCTCGTCGAAAACACTCACCTAACGACGACCAAACCGTGCGATTGAACGGTGCCGGCATGGTCCGGGCGGCTTCGTGAAGCGAATTGATTGCATCTGGGAAAAGTCCGAGGTCTTTGAACGACTCACCAGTGAGGTAATGCACGTACGGCTGAAGTTCGTTCGTTTCTTCCGTTTGTGGGATACATTCCAACTCAGCCAGGGCTCGCTGAGGAAGTTCCAGTTCCAAATACCCTTCGGCAGCCACGAGATGTCGAACGGCTTTTTGGGCGACGGACCAGTTCAGGGTGTTCATATCGGAGAATCGCATGGGTCGAACCTTGGTGATGGAGATGAAGTTGAACAGGAACGACTGGCAGCAAAGCAACCACCGTGCCAAACCTGATCCGACCGAGACACCGAAAAACACCAAACGCCATAACCTAATACAATCAAACGACTAACGTCGCCATTTTTTCAGAGGCCTCAACTCGAAATGCTCCGTCTTCCGAGAAAAAAACGCCTTGAGAATTGCCGATTCGACAATCCTTAAGGCGCTAACTCATTCAATGCGATCGTTTCGAGAACAGCTGATTCAGTCCGCTTTGACCCGGACGGTTTCGAGCATTTCCCCCGCAAACAAACGCAAGTGAGGCGTCGGAACATGGGGATGCTTGACGGGCTTTCCAGCCATCCGTCGCACGAACCGATTGATATCGGTCTCATGTCGCATCGTCTCCGGATAACCGACCACCGATCCGATGGCGAATACCGACGACTCCCAAGTTTGTCCGTGAGGATCGCACCACAAACGACCCCGCTCGTCTGCCATCAGTCCGATTTGCTCAAGATTCAGCATTTCGATGTTGCCCACGCGTCCCACGGCGACAACAACAACTTCTGAGCGAATCGGCAACTGATTGCGAACATACACAGACACTCCCCGCCCTTTTTGCGAGCGGATTCCAACCACCTCGCTTTCGAACAGACAATCCACACCGGCAATCTGGGCTTTCCGAGCCAACTCGGTCGCCCCCCTCGAGAGCCACCGCTGTGGATGCTGTTCCAAAACCTTCACCGTACATCCTGCTTTGGTCCAGTCTTGAGCGATTTCCAACCCGGTTTGGCTGGCCCCGATGATAATCGCCGACCGCGGAGGTAAATCCTGCCGCGCTTCGTTTGCATCAAGCACTGTCGTTCCATCAAAGGGAATCCCCTGCGGACGCAGTGGACGTGAACCAGTCGCGATGACAATGCGTGCGGAATCGAGAACTACCCGATCCTTGCCCTGCCCAATCGCAACTTGATTCGCCGAGATGAACTCGGCATTTCCCCAGAAGTGATCGATTCGGGCATCTGCCGTCATCGAATCGGACCAATCGTTCAGGTCGTTCTTGTGAACTAATGCTGTCCACAATCCCTGTCGAGCCGCTTCCAGGGCGACTTGCGGCGCGATCGGGTCGCCACCAATGACAATTAGATCATGAGACATCTCACCAAACCCCGCAAAAGTTTCACATGAATTCCCAAACCACCTAATTGTCATCGTCCACCAAGACGACCACACAAAAGGCAAAGGCTAGAGAAGATTGGAAACCCAGCAAGACCTCGCAAGATGTAGTAACTTATCCCAATTTACCGATTGCCGCGATTATCGGGAGCAGTAAGAATGCGTATGTTCTTTGAAGTCACGTGTTGAATCCGACTTGCGATCACGTCTAATTCAATAGATAACCTCGGGAAGTGCCACCGGCTTCGTTTGCCAGGCGCCATAAATTGATTCAAATCAAACCACGGAAATTGACATGTTTAACCATCTGCGACAGTCTTGGGATCGTTTAACCTCCACTTCACCGTCGCGTCGTCGGAAGACACGTCTTCCAATGGCGGCGGAAGTCTTGGAAAGTCGGGTGCTGCTTTCGGCAGATGGACTAACCACGATCAACACCAATCCAGTGCCGACCGATCTGATTGGCAATAACATCTATCTCGGAGTGATTTCCGGCGACTTCAACGGCAACGGTTCCGCGGACTTGATCTTCTGGGATCCGCCGAGTGGACGGAACTTGTTGTATACAGACTCCGGCGCTGTGACCGTCAATCCCATCGCTCCGACAGCGATCAATGGCAATGCCTACACGCTGTTTGCCGCCGGCAATTTCAATGGTGATGGCATTGATGATGCGTTCTTCTGGAATCCGTCGACGGGTGAGAATCGCATGGTCGCATTGAGCACGATTTTCACGAACGTGATCGCACCGGGAGCGATCAACGGGAATGACTTCACCCAAATCGTGACCGGCAATTTCTCGTCGCAAGAAACGAGTGACTTCTTCTTCTGGAATCCGTCTACGGGTCGGAACCGTTTCGTGACGTTTAACGACACGAACGCTGCCCCCGCCGTCAACACGGTTCAAACGAACGCAATTTCCCCAAGTGCAATCAACGGGAATGATTTCCTCACCGTCGTTGTCGGGCAGTTCAATGATGACAACGTTGACGACCTCTTCTTCTGGAATCCCGATTCCGGTCGCAATCGTACCATTACGATGCAGGTGACCTTGGGCACGATCAATCAATTGGGGCTATTTACTAATACGATCTCTGCGTCGGCACTCAACGGGAATGACTTCAATCGCCTGACCGTGGGCGAATTCGATGGTTCCGATGACGCAGAAGACTTGTTCTTCTGGAACACCGACACCGGTCGCAACCGTTTGGCGACTGGTTCTGACGCAGCTGCCAACCCGACATTTACGATCGAAACGAACTGCGTAGCTCCTGGTGCGTTGAACGGTGCTTATGCTGCGGTCGTCACTTTGGAAGGTTCTTCCGGCTTCGACTCGCTCTTCTTCTGGGGTCGCACACCTGGATCGAACCGCCTCGTGACATGATCCCTCATGCGGCGAGCATTTGCATCAGTTTGGCTCGCGGCTTAGATTGAAGTATCTCGATTTTTTTATGAGGTTGCTTCATGTCTGCCGATTCGCCATTTATCGATCATGCTCGCCGAGATTTCTTAACGACAACCGCCAGCGGATTGGGAGCGATCGGACTGGGAGCAATGCTCTCCCAAGATGGCGTTCTCAGTCCGCGTTCTGTTTTGGCGGACGACGCAGCGGTCAATCCGTTGGCACCGAAAGCTCCGCATTTTGCGCCGAAAGCGAAATCGTGCATCTTCATATTCATGGCCGGTGCCCCGAGCCATCTGGATTTGTTCGACCCAAAACCGAAACTCAACGAAATGAACGGGCAGAAATTGCCCGAGTCGATGACCAAGAACGTCCGCTTTGCGTTCATCAAGAAAGACTCCGCAAAGCTGATGGGCACCAACCGCACGTTCAAGAAGTACGGTGAATGCGGCACAGAGTTTTCCGATTTGTTGCCACATATTGGTTCGAAAGCCGATGACATCCTCCTCGTGCGGAGTATGCACACCGATCAGTTCAACCATCATCCTGGCCAACTGCTGATGCAATGCGGACGAGCCGCGTTCGGCCTTCCCTGCATGGGAAGTTGGCTAACCTACGGACTCGGTAGCGAATCGCAAAACCTTCCGGGATATGTGGTGCTGACAGCGGGACGTGGCTCGAGTGGTGGTGCGACACTCTGGCAAAGCGGTTTCCTACCCAGCGTTTATTCCGGTGTGCGGTTCCGCAACGAAGGCGACCCGGTGTTGAATCTCGGCAATCCTGATGGGTTGCCTCCAGAACTGCAGCGTGCCGGTCTCGATGCACTTCGTGAAGTCAACCAGTCGCGTTACAACACCATGCGAGATCCGGAGATCGCCAGTCGGATTGCCAGTTACGAACTCGCGTTCCGCATGCAGTCGGCCGCACCGGAGTTGATCGATCTGGGCGGCGAAACAAAATCGACGCTCGAAAAATACGGCGTCGACCGCGAAGACCTGAAAGTCAAAGCGTCACGCGGTGGCGGTCCCGGGCAATATGGAATCTTCGCCCGCAATTGTTTATTGGCTCGGCGGATGGTTGAGCGTGGCGTGCGATTTGTGAACATTGTCCATGCCAGTTGGGATCACCACTCCAACCTCGACAACGAATTGCAATACAACGCCGGCATGGCCGACCAACCGATTGCCGCGTTGATCCAAGATCTCAAAGATCGCGGCATGCTCGACGAAACCCTCGTTGTTTGGGCCGGGGAATTTGGACGAACGCCACTTGGCGAGAACCGCAACGGCAACCCGAACGCCACTGGTCGCGATCACCATCCGTTTGCGTTCAGCATGTTTCTGGCGGGCGGTGGAATCAAAGGTGGACAAGTTTACGGTGAGACCGACGAAATCGGCTGGGCCCCGACGAAAGACCCCGTCCACGTCAACGATCTCCAAGCAACCATGCTCAACCTGTTCGGCTTGGACCACCTGAAACTCACCTACCGATTCCAAGGCCGAGATTTCCGCCTCACCGACGTCGCCGGCAACGTGATCGACCGGTGGATTGCATAAAAAAAGCCCCGAAGGGTAATCCTTCGGGGCTTGGAAATTGTCGTGACTGAAAGAAAACTACCGCGAACCGGCGACTGACAGGGCTGGGCCGGTGAGTTGTGGTCCGGTGGTGTTTGCTGGTTGAGTAACTCGGGGAGTTGCCCGCACGAAGGACGGAATCCGATCGGAGAACTTCGGTCGTTGAATCGATTCCTGAACTGGCTTCGTGTCCGCAGGTGTGGTGTTCGACTTGCGTTCCAACGCTCCGTGGTGAGCGGGAGGAATCACGTCCAATGCGGGCGGTTCGGGCATAGGGATCGGCAAGGTCACACCGGAAGCCGGCATAATGTTGCGATCGCGATGAATTGACGCGCCCGGTTTGAAGGGTTCCGGGTCTTTCTTGAAGGTGCCGTTGTCGGTATCACGACGAAACTTTTCGCCATTCCGCGTGGGAACTTTTGAACCGGCAGCGTCAGCCGAGCGGAAAGCCGGGTCCGAAGATGGAGCCAAAGCGGTCGACGTATTGCCCGAACGAGCCGCCATCGCGGTAGCTTGTTCCTCAGTGACCCAAGCTACCGAAGTCGAAGGGACGCTGCGGTAAACCGTCACCGGCACTTGGCGTGTGACTTCTTCAGCAACCATACGGACTTTGTTGACCGCCACGCGACGTGTGGTCTGATGAGGTTCATACTTCGTCACATTGTAAGTAACTTGGCGAGTTCCCGGGATTGCGACGGTACGGTTCACGGGAACGGTTTGCGTCACCATGTTGGGGACGTATTCACGATGCGTACGAACGTTAGGCGTGAACGATGACCGCATGTTGTAGGCGGTTCGGTTCCACCAACCAGCGAAGCCAGGACGCGGATCGTACTCACATGGCGAAGGTTTGCAGACCGCCTCGCGTCGCGTTACCCATTGGCCCATGTCCCGGGTGACTGTTTGACACTCGGAGACGGTTTGGTAAGTCGTGTGCGGGACTTGTGCAGTGCGTTGTTCCACGACCGGACGGTACTCCGTCACTGGTTGTTCAACGTATTCGGTTTCCACAACCGGACGTTGCACAGTCACCTTTTGTTCTTGGTATTCCGTCACTGGGACGTTGCGATAGGTGGTTTGTGGAACCGGCACCAACCGTTGCACGACTGGCTGCACACATTGGACCGCAACCGGTTGGACGCATTGCATCGCGACCGGCTGGACACAGGGGTTGGAAACCATTTGTGTGTACTGGGGAACAACGGCTTGCGAGTACTGCGGGACCCCGCAATCGCAGGAACTGCCGTAACCGGCGGGCGTGGCATACGAACCGTTTCCGCCCACACCACCATAGAATTGGGCCATTGCTGGACTCACGGTTGCAAGCCAAACAAAGACACCGCATGCGCGGATCGCGCGAGGGACGCTTTGATACATGGATAAGATCCTGTCTGACGTTCCGAGATGGAGAGAGTGATGGGTGCCCCTGAACGACTCCGATGGGAGAACACCGGCCCGCTGACTGCTCAGGGCGGGCGGATTTTTACGATAATCGAAAATTTCGGTCAAGACCGACTGGCCAAAGATCCGATAGGCCCGCTCTTCCCCTTCCAGAGCGATCTTTCCTGATCGTCAAAGGCGGACAAAGTTCCCAATTCGCCACGCTTGCTCGGCCCGCTTCATCCATTTAACCCGTTATTTCTGCGCAGTCCGTAACGCTAGTCGTAAGCCGGACGTCTCCCGAGTTTTCTGCCCGACCTCACGGGTTCGAACAGAAGCCTTCTCTCGGCGCATGCTACAGTTCTCACGACATCACTCTATGGAGATTCTCACAGAGCCGATGTCGACGGGCCTCATTGCAGACGAAAACTTCCGATTGGCGGCTTGTCATGCAAACCGCTGGGAGTCTCGTCATTGAAGACCGGTTTTATCCACCCAATCGGCACAATCCAAACTCTCTCTTGAGACAGATCGAATTGTGGCGTGTGGAAGGACGAAATCGCTCGCAGGTCGTGAGCTGCGAAGGGATGTACCGGAAGCGTCCGGTTCGCAGTGTATGTGGAAAATCGAACGTCGTGTTCAGATTGAATTGAACTCGACAACGGACGAAGGCCCCACGAATCGGGGCTGCCAAGGGGATAAAGGTCACATGGGGTTTTTACAGCGTTTCCTGAAGAATTCCGGACGCGAAGAACCAACTGCCGTCACACCGAGCAGCTTTCAGCACCTCAGCGACGAGGACTTGGAAGCCCACTTGGGAGTCGCGCGCTACGGTCAGTTTGTTCTGACGGATGCCGTCCGGCCCAGCTACGATTTGCAAATCGTGCCCCGAGCCGGCTATCGCCACGATATGTACCAAGATCGCGATTCCGGCGTGCAGATTCCCGTCTTGATGGCAGCCGCCTCTCGGGAATGCGTCATGGATGTCTTCATCGATATGCTCGATCCACTCGGTGACGATGTGGATGTCGTTCTGGAAACCAGTCACGAGCGAACCAGCGGCGGACACGACGACCTATACCGCGAACACATCGATTTGCCGGTCCTCAAAAGTATTCTTTATGACTTTGAAGACCTATTACTCGACGACGGTTGCCTAGGCATCGCCGTGCTGAACCCGCGAATTCCGCTGGAAGTGCAGTTCGACGAGCACAAATTGCTCATTATGTACGGACAGGAATTGGAAGGGTTCGAGAACGTCTTGGCTGATTTCAACTTGAAATGCCATGAAGACATGCGGTTCATCACCGAAGCCGAGCACGTCCATTCATCCAGCGATCACCACTTCGAAGAATTCGAGCAACTGAAATATCGCCTGGGCATCGACGATTAAACTGCACACCCTGGACTACCGAGTCCGCGATGAGTGAGTGATTGGCCCACCCGACAGTATCTGTCACGATAAGACACTCTCGGGTGGTGTGCTACTGCCGGAAATTGCATCCGTTCGGCGAAGAACACCACAAACCGTTGACCACCTGACAAGGGTGCCACGGCTCTGTGAGCCGTGCTGAGCAATGAACCCGAGAAAACACGGCTCACAGAGCCGTGGCACACTGATTCGTGACTCGCTCGTGCAATCCGGGGTCACCCGACTTCTTGTCGATCTCAAGCCCGGCTGAATCTATGCCGGTTGACGTGCGGTGATTGTTTGCAATGCCGACAGCGTTTGAACCGAAGCGTCGCGGGCTTCGAGAATCGTACGACGGAAGACATCGGCACGACTCACGCCTTCCAAGGTCAATAATTCTTTGCCGCCGTTGTCGCGGATGACCAAATCGGCCGCGTGAAAGAACGCTTGGCCGGATTTTTGATCGACTTCCACGGAGCCAATCTGCGAAAGCGGTGCTTCGCCGTGGAGAGAATGACCGATCGCTCCCCAACTTTTGACGGCGTGCGTCGTCAATTCGTATCGTTGACCGAAAACCTTTTGCAGCAGATACATCGTCGCCCCAAGCGGAGCCAACGGCAAACCGAACAGAATCGCCGAGACGTTGAGATTCCCAATGCGGCAGCAATTCAAAATGGAGCCGATCAACCGCCCCAATCCGCCCGCCGCGATCGACGGGTAAATCACGGTAATTGAAGTTTCACCAGGCGTGGTCGTCGTGTTGGCCATATCGAGAATCCGCGTGAACAGGTCCATCGGAAGTTTTCGGAGACGTATCGTAACGCGACCCGCATTCGGGTTCCAGTCGTCGGTGTCCTCAAAACTGTCAGCAACTTCGCGACACTTTCCCCACTCGGATTCGAGGATAGAGAATGGAGGCGGGAGAATGGCAAGCCGAATCGGATCGCAATACTGTCATCTTCAATCCGTCATCCTCCGTTCTCCCAGGAAACTCGCATGAGCGACGGAGCCAGGAAGCCGTTTTTTCGACAGTTTTTGCTCAACTTTCGGCGGTTTGAATTGGTGGTGTGGATTCCACAAAGTCGCTGCCGCCTCGGGCGTGGATCATCACAAGTACCAACGCCATGCCCATCAACGCGGCTCCGGTCCAGAATGGCAACGGGGCCGTCACCGCGAATAACAAGTAACACACGCCGTGGCCAATAATCCGAGCCAATGCGCTAAGGCTCTGATTCAGGCCCAAAATTCCGCCCTGTTGTTGCGGATCACTTCGCCGAGAGATCAACGACTGAATCGGTGCCGGCACAAACGCAATGCCGCTGGCTTCCAAAATCGCTCCGACGATCAAGATTGGAAGCGACCCCATCGACGTTCCCACCGCCAGAATCACGAAGCCGATCACAGCCGCGAGCGTACCCGCTCCCGCGAGTTTGGCTTCCGAAACCCGTTTGGAAAACTGCCGAACGAACCCTTGGGCAATCGCGTTGACCAACCCGACCACGGCGAACATCATCAAAACGATTTTGATGTCGTACCCAAATCCGCCTTCACTTTCCGGGCGTTGCAACAGGTACGCCATGATCGCCTCGAAATTCGAGAACGCCAAGTTCGTCATGAACAAGGTCATCAGCAATCCGAACACCGTCGGCAACTTAACCGCTGTTCGCAGCGCCTGAATATCGAGGAGTTCACTCTTCGCATTCTTGCTGCCCGCCGTCAGGGTTTCTGGAAGTTTGAAGAAGGCATAGAGCAACGCCATCGCTGACAATACCGCTGCCGCGTAACCGGGAGCTGCACTCATTCCGTCCGCACCGGCCATGTACATGGAACCGGCCGCGAGTAACGGCCCGAAGGTAAAGCCCAACCCAAACGCCGCCCCGATGATCGCCATGCCTTTCGTGCGAGTTTCTTTCGTCGTGACGTCGGCAATATACGCTTGAGCGGTCGGAATCGTCGCGGCGAACAGTCCGGCTCCGATGCGGCTGACGAACATCCAGGTCAAACTTCGAGCTGCCGTCGCATAACCGAAGATGGTGTAGAAGATGACCGACCCCAACAGCCCTAATAACAACACTGGTCGACGACCAACACGGTCCGACAATCGCCCCCACAACGGCGAGAACAAAAACTGCATCCCTGGGTGCGTGATCGCCAAGAGAGCGACGATGAATGTGCCATTCTCACCTAACGCAAGTTCCTTGCCGTAGATGGCCACCAACGGAATGACCATGCCGAACCCCAGCAGGTCGATGAACACCGTCAAAAACACGGCGAGTAACGCTCCTTTGGTGGGAGTCGGTACAGGCGAGGACGCAGGCGGATCGGTTGGCGAACTCATATCGGCAAATCATTTCGGAAAAAACGGTCGGTCAGAAACGAATCCGCAGAGTAATACACGCCATCCCGGTCTACAACCCGATGCGGCCACCGGATCGACGTCTGCGAGACTGTGAAGCGTCCGATTGCCCCGACACTCGGAACCATTCGTTGATCTGTTCCCCTTGTCCTGCTCGAAAGTCAAACTTTCGGCATTACTCATTTCACCTTCCGAAAACCTTCACTTAAGTCTCTCTAATGTGATGGCACGAGCGAAACACCGCTCAGATTCCGTATCTCTTTTGGAAGAAGGTTTTCTCAGATGTTTGGAAGTCGACAGCAGTTGCGTCGTCAGGGGTTCACGTTGATCGAGTTGCTTGTGGTCATTGCGATCATTGCAATTCTCATTGCTCTGTTGTTGCCGGCGGTGCAACAGGCACGCGAGGCCGCTCGCCGAACCGAGTGCAAGAACAAGCTGAAGCAAATCGGCATCGCGATGCACAATCATCACTCGAACAATGGATCGTTCCCGCCGGGCATCACCTCGGCCAACCCAGCATCCACTTTGTGGAATCTCGGGGGAATTCAAGAGCCGAGCTATCATGGACCGAACTGGGCGTCCAACATCTTCGCCGAGATGGAACAACCAGCGTTGGAAGAGGATATCTGGGAATGCGTCAACAACTGGAACAACACGTCGGACTACTGCGAATTCCTGCCATCGCGGTTGAGCACCTGGACACCGAAGATGTACCTTTGCCCCAGTGCCGACCTGATCGAAGCCCTCTACACCGGTTGGAACACCGACGAACAATCCAAAGGCAACTATGCCGCCAACTATGGTTCACACAACCTCTACTCATTCAAGAACTCTGCGACCGCAGGCGTTTTCGGGATCACCGAAGTTGCTTCCACCGATGGTCTGGCGGAAATGGGACGGGGCAAAGGGACCCGCTTTCGTGACGTCCGCGACGGAACATCGAACACCGTCATGATTAGTGAAGTCATCGGTATTGATAGTACACGCGACAGTCGAGGCGTGTGGTTCGGTGGATGGATGGGTGCTGCAGCATTCTCCGCACACGACGGCCCAAACGCCAAAGACACGGACGTTGTCCCCGGTTGTGACAACGGTGCTGTCGACGCGAACAGCGGACTGGGATGTACCGAAAACTATACCGATGAAAACACCTGGGCCGCAGCTCGTAGCGAACACCCTGGCGGCGTGAACGCAGCCATGGCCGACGGAAGTGTCCGATTCATCTCCGATTCCATTGAACTCAGCATCTGGCAATCTCTCAGCACACGCGGCGGTTCGGAAATCATCCAAGAGTTCTAAGACCTGACGTCTGCATAGCACTTCATTTTCGCAGTGTTCATGCCGGACATACCATCCTGCCAAGAAACTACATTACCACCCTAACCTATTGCGAGACCTGTTTGCCCTAGACTGCACGACCGTCTTCTATGCCATGAAGTCCCAAGGAGAAGTTGTTTTCTGACATCCATGAGACAGAAACCACAACGACTAAGAAGAAACTGTTCTAGCAAACGCCATCGCAACTCACCGCAAAAACGTCTCAACGAGACGTGAAATCCAACATCAAGCCAACGCCTAGGCAGCGAGATGCGTTCTACGTACGTTCGTTGCCGGGCGTGTTTGACATTGTAGAAAGCTCATGACTGAGCTTCGACGCTGTAGAGACTCGATACACCCTCCTTCAACAGGTTTCAAAGTCATGAACTTGCAACCAGCTCGTTCCATTGCAACATGCTTAAGTGTTCTTTTCATTCTTCTAGTCGGTTGTGGCAGCGAACCATCCGGCCCACCGGAATCCACTCCCGAGAACCTCGTCAGTACAAAAGTCAATTCCCTTCCGGACATGGCCATGCTCCCCGCCGAGTTCGCGAAACTGTTTGTGGACGGGCAAATCCCCGCGGGCTATTCGCCAAAGAGCTACGCACCACTCACCTGCGAAGCCAAGTCAGTTGAAATTGAAGGTGACACCGCTACCGTTCAAGTCGCGATTACGAAAACCGGAGCGGAAGTCTCGGACCCGGAATCGGTACCGACCTCGGAATGGACGCTAGTTAAACAGGGTGACGACTGGAAAATCAAAACGGCTCCGTTACCGAATTCGAACTCGTAATCGTCATCAACAACGAAATCAGCAGAACCGGAGACACTTTCGAGTAGTTCATCGAAACCATCGTCGGGCAACCCAGGTAGTTCTGATGACAAGGCCTCTCTCACGCCGTGTCGACATCACTTCTCCAAAACTCCGGGATTCCCGTCATGTCAAGCCTTTCGAAAGTGTGTCTCCTTCTGACTTTGATTCTTTGCGTCTCCCCAGGAATTGCGAAGTCAGATGAGGTCCACACACTTCGATTCGAACCGGTTGACCGAAAACGCGACCGAACGGTTCCCCTGAAAATCTACCGCACGGATTCAAAGCTGCCGCAACCCGTAATTTTGTTTTCACATGGGCTGGGTGGGTCGCGAGAGAACAATGGCTATCTGGGAACGTACTGGGCAGCCGCTGGTTATACGGCGGTGTTCATGCAACATCCGGGGAGTGACGAAACCGTGTGGAAGACCGCCAAACTCCGCGAGCGATTCGATGCCCTCAAAGCCGCAGCGAGCATGAAAACTGCCTTACAACGGTTTGCTGATGTCCCGTTCGTGATTGACCAACTCGAACGATGGAACGAACAAGTCGATCATCCGCTGTATCGCAAACTCGACTTGGAACACATCGGAATGAGCGGACATAGTTATGGTGCCGTCACCACGCTAGCTGTTGCCGGACGCAAGTTCCCGTTCAATCAGACTTACCACGAAAAACGAATTGATGCGTTTCTTGCAATGAGTCCTCAACCGGGGAAAGCCGGTGATGTCTCTGAGACTTTTGGACACTTACAGCAACCGATTCTTTGCATGACCGGCACCCGCGATGGTAGCCCAATTGATCCGAGCATGCAGCCGGAAGATCGTCGCAAAGTCTATGCTGCTTTGCCGGCGGGTGACAAATACCAGTTGGTCTTGCATGACGCGGAACACTCCGCATTCGGCGACGGTGGACGACGACTAGCGGGGCGACAAGACCCCACACACCACCCTGCCATCCAGAAAATTAGCCTGCATTTCTGGGACGCTTACCTGAAAGACGATGCCCCGTCCAAACAGTGGTTACAGTCGAACCAAGTCATTCCCAAGACCGGCCTCAACGATCAAAACCTCTGGGAGTGGAAGTGACCGTTTTGCGAAATGCGTGTTGTATTCTCAAGCAAATACTCCGAGAATCTCAAGTTTTGCTGGGGAACCCGGCATTCATCGCTCGGTTTTGATGCAACCAGTCGTGTGCTTCAAGACATTTTCGCATCGAACCTGTCGTAACTTACAGGGGATTCCCTGAAAACTAAAATCTCTTCCCCTTTGGCACTCGGATTGCTTCGGTCAAATTCCGACGCTCTTCCATTCATCGGCTCTCATTCTCCGCCCTAATTCGCCAAAAGGGAATTGCATGGTTCGGTATCGTCGTCGAGGCTTCACGCTCATCGAACTGCTAGTCGTGATTGCGATCATCGCAATCCTCATTGCCCTACTCTTGCCTGCAGTGCAACAAGCTCGTGAAGCAGCCCGCAGAACTCAGTGTAAGAACAACCTCAAGAATGTGGGGCTTGCGCTTCACAACTATGCCGACGTCAACAAGAAGTTCCCGCTCGGGCAAACGAACGGTATTGGGACTCCAAACTGGCGTGTGCGAATTTTCCCCTTTCTCGAACAAGAAAATCTGTACGAACAACTCAACTTGACAGCACTTCAAGCCGACCCGTTGTTACGAGATTTGATTCTATCCGTTTACGAGTGCCCATCGTCGGCCGCCCCAGTGACACAACCGGACTCTTGGACAACCTGGTGGACGAACTATAAACATCAGGTACCAAGTTACATTGGGATTATGGGAACGTATCCTGATCCCGCGGGTCGCACATCAACGTATTCCGCATCTAACTATGGTGGCTATTGGACGAATAATGGAATGCTAGCCTGGAACGAAGCATTTGATTTCTCGGCCTGCTCCGATGGAACCACAAATACCATCATCGTCGCCGAGCAATCAGGATTTGTCGGTACACAAGATTTACGCAATGGCTATTACACTCCGTGGGGTGGTGTGACGAATGGTTCGTCGCGTGGCGTCAGTACCTGCGGATCGGGTGGCTGCGGCGACCTATGGGGTTGTGGTCTAACAGCAGTCATGCAACCGCCCAATGCCAAAACAGCCCTCACAGGCGGGAGCACTTCCTACAAGGGCAACACGCTCCTGAATTCGTTCCACCCCGGTGGTATTCAAGTCTGCCTAACCGACGGTTCCATCCGATTCATTTCCGACAACATCGACTTTCTGACCTTTCAACAACTCTGTGTAAAAGACGACGGCCAAGTCATCAAGGAGTTCTAGAGTCGTTGACGATTGGTCGGTGCGGTTTCTGTGTTGTGGAAGTTAGAAAGCAAAGACCTATTCGCTCTCACCGCGGATTCAGAAGACTGTAATACAGTCTCAACGACATCACCGTTCTTTTAGATTCGCGGCGATTCGAGGTTTCAATTCGAGTCGCCGCGTTTTTTCTGCCACGAAGTTTCTCACTCATAACCCGTCGAGTACGAAGGTCGACCATTGATGAATAACTGCGGTCTCCAATTTCCTATTGGCTGTTTATGCTTGCTTATTGCTACAAGCACGTTGCAGGGATGTTCTTCGAGTGAAGATCCCCAGGGAGAAATCTCTGGATCAGTAACTTACAAGGGTCAGCCACTCACAACTGGTGACATCAACTTCTATCAGCGATCGACTGGCGAGGCAGCGTCGATCCCAATTGACGAAACCGGCCATTTTGCGTTGGCAACGCCTCTAAAAACCGGCACCTACACGATCTCGTTTACACCTCCAGAACCAAAACAATTGCCCCCAGGAAGCCCGCCTCAAAAAGCCGACGAGTTCCCAGTCCCCAAGAAGTATTTCGACATAGCGAACTCTGATTTAACTCAAGAAGTCATCGACGGTGAGAACACAATTGAAATCGTAATACCCGAATAAGAAACTAGCAAAGATCAGGCGTGCTCATCGAGACTGAGCACGCCTGATTTGTTAACTAAAGTCGTCTACTATTCAATGTAGTGGTTTCTATTTTGTGGAAGTCGGAAGACAATGTCTTCGCCGCATCTTGCACGAACCTAGACGAGTGCAACCCGGTCTAAAGCCCTTCAACTTCCCAACCCTCGCGGTAGTCTTGCTTGACGAAGCTATTGGCTTTCTCAGAGTTGGTGAAGCGAAGTTTTCTGGCGTCCCATTTGAGTTCTTCGGAACCAACACGCGAAGCGACAACACCGAGTAACACTGTCTCTGTCAACGGTCCTGCATAGGCAAAGCTACTATTCGGCGTGCTACCATTTTTGATGCCTTTAACCCATTCTTCGTAGTGGTTCAGTTTCGGGACTTCGATGAGTTGAACAGGTGCAGGCGGGTAAACTTGAGGCATGCCGCCGTGGGGGCAAACAAGCGTGCGTTCTTCGCCGATCATCAATACGCCGTTCGAGGGCAACTTGGTACCGGGCGGAAGATGCGAGCCTTCGATGCTTGGTAGTCGTCCGCCGTCGTACCAGGTCATTTCGATGGTGTCTTCCGCAGTATGACGAGTGCCGCCAAACCGGTAACGAATGGTTTCTTCTTTCGGGAATGTTTCCGCGTTGGGCGTGGGACCATCGTATTTCACGGACAGAGCCGGTCCGAGTTCCAAGGACCACACGACCGGATCGATAATGTGACATCCCATGTCTCCCAAAGCACCCGCGCCGAAGTCGTACCAACCCCGCCACTTGAATGGGTGATACACGTTGTCGACAAAGGGACGTTCAGGAGCAACGCCCAGCCAAGCATCCCAGTCCAATCCCTTTGGCACCGGGTCGGAACCTTGCAGGCGATCAATGCCCTGGGGCCAAATCGGACGGTTAGACCAGGTGTGCGCAACTTTCACCTTGCCGAGAACTCCTTTCTGCACCCAATCGGCGAGGGTTCGATAACCGGCTCCGCTGTGGTTTTGGTTGCCCATTTGCGTGGAGACACCAGCTTCGGCGGCCGCTTTGGTCAGGGCACGAGACTCGTGAATCGTACGTGTAAGCGGTTTCTGTGTGTACGTCGCGATGCCGGCTTGCAGGGCGGTCATTGTGATCGGCGCGTGCATGTGGTCGGGCGTACTCACGGTGACGGCATCGATCTTGCCGGCCTCTTTATCGAAGAGTTCTCGCCAATCGCTGTAACGTCGGGCTTTCGGATACTTCTGGGCGGCTTGTGCAAACCCGCCGCGACGCGTGGTGTTCGTATCGACATCACAGAACGCCACGACATCGCAGAACTCGGCCGCCCCTGTGAGATCGGACCAACCTTTTCCGCCGACGCCAATGCTCGCCAGTCTCACGCGTCCGTTGGGTGACGCCGACTGAAGAACCGCCGGTGCTGCCAGTGGAATCGTCAGTCCCGCTGCGGTAGTAGTGAGGAATTCACGGCGATTGAGTCGGGAACGCTGCGTCATTGGTCATACTCCTGAAAATGTTTCGGAACCCGACTCATCGTAACCTGCTCGATGTCGAAACTTCCACCAACACATCAGCAGGAACTGTTTCCACCGGGCCGCTCGATTCGAGGGTAGCAATCTGTTATGACCGTTGGTAAAAGCTGACTTCCACACCAGAGCACCCATGACCGATACCACACCACAACTCGACCTCATCGCGACTATGCCTTTCGGATTGGAATCCGTCGTCGGGCGTGAATTGGCGGCTCTTGGGTATACCGATCAGACCACGAGCGATGGCCGCGTGCAGTTTCGGGGGGATTGGTCGGCGATCTGTCGGGCGAATTTGTGGCTGCGGAGTGCCGACCGTGTCCTCTGGAAGATCGCCGAGTTCCATGCGGACGACTTCGACACCCTCTTCGAGATCACCACGCTGCAGGATTGGCCAAACATCCTCGGTAAGACCGCCGCGTTTCCGGTGCGGGCGAAGAGTGTGCGATCACAGTTGCATCACACGCCGACGATTCAGTCCATGGTCAAAAAGTCGGTCGTCGAATCCTTACAACGTCGATTCGGCGGCACTTGGTTCGATGAATCGGGACCAACCTACGAGATCGATGTGTCGATCCTGAAAGACAAGGTCACGCTGGCCGTCAACACCACCGGCGCCAGCCTGCACAAACGCGGCTATCGCACGTTGGTGGGAAGTGCACCGCTCAAGGAAACACTTGCGTCGGCACTTGTGCAGTTGAGTTTCTGGAACCGAGAGCGACCGTTGATCGATCCATTCTGCGGTTCGGGTACGATCCCGATCGAGGCCGCAATGATCGGTCTCAACCGTGCCCCCGGCATGCACCGGGAATTCGCTTGCGGAACTTGGCCGCAGATTACCGCGGACTTGTGGACGGCCGCCAAAGAGGAAGCGAAGTTGCAAGAAATCGAAACTCTCGAACATCCGATTTTGGCGACTGATATCGACACACGTGCGATTCAATTGGCCCGCACCCATGCCGCTGCTGCCGGTGTTGCTGACTTCATTCACTTCGAACGCAAACCGTTCGCTGAGTTAAAAACTTCACGCGAGTATGGCTGCATCATTACGAATCCGCCCTACGGAGAGCGATCGAGTTCGCAGCGTCAAGCGGAAGCGACTTATCGCGAAATGCCCGCAGTGTTCGACTCGTTGCCAACGTGGTCGTTCTACGTGTTGGCTTCGAATCCGAAGTTCGAGCAAACCATCAATCGCAAAGCCGACCGACGACGGAAACTCTACAACGGTCGTTTGGCTTGCACCTACTACCAATTCCACGGCCCGCGCCCGCCTCGTTCCACCCCTGCCCCAACGAAGGAACCTGCCGAATGATTGCCTGTGAATTGTCTCGCCGATCGCTACTCGCGATGTTGGTCGCGTGTACTGTCGCGACAACGACACATGCGGATGACAAGCCGTTGAGTCAGATCGCTTTTGGATCATGTGCGAAGCAGGACCAACCACAGCCGATTTGGAACGCCATTCAGGTCAGCGATCCGCAACTATTTCTGTTCGTCGGCGACAGCATTTACGGTGACACCCGTGATATGGCGGTGTTGAAATCGAAATGGACGAAGTTGGGTGCTCAACCGGGTTATCAGAAACTCAAGGCTAATGTGCCGATCTTGGCGACATGGGACGATCACGATTACGGCGAAAACGATGCCGGAAGTGAATACCTGAAGAAAGTGGAGTCTCAGCAAATCTTTCTCGACTTCTTCGAAGAGCCGGCCGACTCCCCTCGACGAAAACGCGAAGGCGTGTATTTGGCGAAGATGTTTGGCCCCGAGGATCAGCGGGTGCAAGTCTTGTTGTTGGACACGCGTTACTTCCGGAGTCCGCTTATTCCGCAGCGGTGGCAAACCGAACCCGGTGCTGGCGAGCACGGCGTGTATCTGCCGAACACAAACAGCGATGCCACAATGCTCGGCGAAGCCCAATGGAAGTGGCTCGAAGAGGAACTTCAGAAGCCGGCAAAGGTGCGTATTATTGTGTCCAGCATTCAAGTCGTGGCCGATCAACACGGCTGGGAAAAATGGGGGTTGATGCCCCACGAACGCGAACGGCTGTTCGAACTGATCAAGAAGACCAAAGCGAACGGCGTGATTTTTATCAGCGGCGATCGACATCATGCGGAGATTTCCCGATTGCCTACCGTCGTCGTCGGTTACCCGATTTACGATGTCACGTCCAGCAGTTTGAACACACCGAGCGAATGGCGGAACGAACTCAACGAACACCGCGTTGGCGTAGTGTACAATCCGGTCAATTTTGGCATGATCCAGATTGACTGGCAGGTTGCCGACCCTACCATTCGTCTACAAGTTCGCGACCTGCAAAACAAAGTCGTTCTGCAAGCCAAAACAAAGTTGAGCGAACTTCAACACCCCGCAAAGTGACCCGGCCATCATGTCGACATTGCCATCGCCCGACCGTTCGCTGTGCTTGATCATCAATGGAAAATGTCGAGACGATGAGGAACTCGTCCGCGTCGTCGATTTACTGAAGTCGCAAGGGCGACGGATCGAGGTCAACGTCACTCAGCAAGCCGGTGATGCTTTTGAAATCGCCAAGGATCGTTGCACGACCGATTGGGACGCGATCGTGGCCATCGGCGGTGACGGCACTGCGAACGAAGTTGCTCAGGGCATGCTCGCTGCGGATGAGATCAAAGCCGCGTTCGCCCTTGTTCCCTTCGGTACCGCCAACGATTTCGCCACCGCATGCGGGATTCCGGCGAATAATCCAGATGTCGCGTTCGAAATGCTCGACAAAGCCCCCCGCAAAGCGTTGGACGTGGGCAAAATCAACGATCAGTACTTCATCAACATGGTCAGTTGCGGTTATGGCGCGGAGATCACCGCCGAAACACCGCCGGAATTGAAACAACTGCTCGGCGGATTCGCGTACTTCCTCACTGGAGTGACTCAAGCGGCCAACATTCAACCGCGACATGTTCACGTGAAGGCGGATGGGTTCGAGTGGACTGGCGATGCCCTTGCGATCACGGTGGGGAACGGGCGTCAATCCGGCGGCGGTTACAAACTCGCGCCACACGCTGTCATCGATGACGGGCTGCTCGATGTCACCATTGTCAAAGACTTCCCACTGACGCAGTATTTCGGGGTGTTAGCCGAGCTGAAGGAAATGACCACTCACTTCGAGAGCGAACACCTAATGTACCACCAGACGGATCGACTCATCATCGAAGCTCCCAAGGGATTACAGTTCAATCTTGACGGCGAACCCGGCGAAGGCACCCATTTGGAATTCGAGTCGCTTCCTCAACGTCTCCCGTGTTATTTGCCGATTCGAGCACCGTTCCAGGAGTTGTAGGGCAGGATTTGGGGTTAGGAATTAGGTATCAGACGCAAGAAGAACGAATCCGGTCTGCCCGAAATCCTCATCTCTATCCTCTAAATCCTCACCCCAGCCGTTAAACTTCCCGCCGGCTGCGGTTACACTGTGAGACCCAACCGCGAAACCACTGAGGAACTTTCATGGACATTCTTCTAGCCAACCCACGAGGCTTCTGTGCCGGTGTGAACATGGCGATTGACTGCCTCGACGAGGCGATCCGCATGTTTGGGTCGGATATCTACGTTTACCATGAAATCGTGCACAACAAGTACGTTGTCGAACGTTTTACGAAGCAAGGAGTGACGTTCGTTGACGATGTCAGCGAAGTTCCGGAAGGCTCCATTCTGCTCTACAGTGCTCATGGGGTTTCGCCGGAAATCCGTGAACAATCGCGTGCACGGAAACTGCAAACCATCGACGCCACTTGCCCGCTCGTCACGAAAGTGCACATGGAGGCCATTCGTTACGCACGTGATGGGTACAACATTCTGTTGATCGGTCACGAAGGCCACGATGAAGTCATCGGCACCATGGGTGAAGCACCGGAGAGTATCACCCTCGTTGAAACTCCAGAAGAAGTCGCGGAACTTTCATTTGGCCCGGACGATAAACTCGCGTACCTCACACAGACCACGCTTAGTGTGACGGAAGCGGGAGCCGTGATCGATGCCCTACGACAACGCTATCCGCACATCGAATCACCGCCCAAAGAAGACATTTGCTACGCCACCACAAACCGGCAAGACGCGATTTCTCAGTTGGCACCGCTCGCGGATTTGGTGTTGGTGTTGGGCAGCCAGAACAGTTCGAACAGTCGCCGTTTGAAAGAAATCGGCGAAGGTCTCGGCAAACCGTCGTTCCTCATCGACTCCGTTTCCGAACTGCAATCGGAATGGTTCGACGATGTCAAAACAGTTCTGATTTCCGCCGGTGCCAGTGCTCCGGAAGTCGTTGTTGAGGAAGTGGTCGATCACCTCGTCAAAACTTACAACGCGACTATGCGAGAAGAAGTCATTCGGGAGGAACACGTCCACTTCCCGCTGCCGAAAGAACTCCGCCGACTGCAAGTCATCAACTAACAACGCTTGCAAGTCCCCGATGACCTTCGTAGCATCAGCACATCAACATGCGCTGATTTCACTCCTGTTAGTGTCTCGGACTTCGGGGACTGCCTAGATCGCTCGTCATGAACGAGCAAGCCGGCGACGTGACGGACTTCCGTTTCGCCGAAAGACTTGCTCGTGATCATGGGTCATGTCGTGAGCATTGCCCTGCGTCCTGGATCGCATGGGACAACCAGTCGGCGTACTTCGCGATGCTCGTGATTAGAGAACGCGAGAGTTCCCGGATGCAGCACGGACATCGGAGACCGTAATAGGTTTAACTCGATTTTTTGAGCAATCGATACCCCAGTAACAGCAACATGGTGCCGCCAACTGCCATTGCGAAGCTACGAATATCGAATCCTTCCACGGTTCCCCATCCAAGTCGCGTGCCGATGAATCCCCCGACGAATGCACCAGCAATCCCAAGGAGAATCGTCACCAAGCATCCGCCTGGATCATCGCCCGGCATCAACAATTTTCCGACTGCTCCGGCGATCAATCCAAAGATAGCCCAATACAAAAACGCCATTATTTGTCCTTCTTTCTGATGTCTAAGGAGAAAGTCTAGGTTCGATGGCGAACAGTGCAATTCTTGCACCACTTTTGGCTGGAAATCCGGCCAAGTTGGCCCGCACGAATTTCCGCCGTTCGACCTTACGACCGTAAGTCTTTACGACATCGAAAAATACAACAAACCACCCCATCAAACACCACCTGATTTTTGAAGTGTGACGCGAGGTTTACAATGCAGGTTTTTGGTCGGCACTATCAGAACGGTGAACCGATTCGAGTCACCTTGGACGCTGGACGGATCCAACGCGTCGACCCCGTTTGGCCGAACGAATCCGCCACCGATTGGCCTTGGATTGCTCCCGGGCTATTCGACTTGCAGATCAACGGACACTCGGGGACTTGGTTCAGCCAAGAGAATCTGACCGCCGATGACGTATGTGTTGTGGTCGAGAAGTATCTGGCGCACGGCGTGACTCGTCTTTGTCCCACGTTGATTACCAACTCGTACGAAGCCCTTCGCGATGGGTTTTCTGCCGTCGCCGAGGCCTGCGAGCGACACGATTGGGTCAACCGCATGGTGCCCGGATGTCATTTGGAAGGTCCTTATATCTCCGCCGAAGACGGCCCACGCGGTGCCCATCCGTTGGAACATGTCCGAGCCGCCAATTGGGACGAGTTCGCCGAATGGCAGAAAGCCTCTGGCAATCGGATTCGATTGGTCACGGTTGCACCGGATCAGGAAAATGTCATCCCGTTCATTCGGCAAGCGGTGGAGTCAGGCGTTGTAATTTCTATCGGCCACACCGGAGCCAGCCCGGAACAGATTCAAGCAGCGGTCGATGCCGGCGCAACCAAGAGCACCCATCTTGGCAACGGGGCACACGGGACGTTAAAGCGTCACCCGAATTATCTGTGGGAACAACTCGGTGATTCACGTCTGTGGGCGGGCATCATTACCGACGGGCATCACCTTCCACCAAGTGTCGTGCGGTCAATCATCGCAGCCAAAGGCGTCGATCGCACGATCATCACATGTGATGCCTCAGGACTCGCCGGTTGTCCCCCGGGTGTGTATCAAGAGGGTGCCGTCGCGATGGAGGTGTTGGAAGACGGTCGGCTTGTGGTTGCCGGTCAACGACAATACCTGGCCGGTTCCGGACAAGAAACCGACCACTGTGTGGCGACCGCGATGAAGATGGCCCCGATCACGCTTGGTCAAGCCGTTGATATGACCAGCCGCAACCCGGCCTTGCTTCTCGGCTACGAAGAGTGTCGTCTCCGTCGCGGATCCCGAGCCGACCTTGTCCTCTTCCATTGGCAACCCGGCGGATCATTCGACACCATCGCCACTTTCTTAGCGGGTGAACTCAAATACGGCGACGTGCCGGAGCTCAGCGTTTGCTCTTCCTAACGCCATCTACTGCCAACGAGCATTGACGCCAATCCAATAAAATCGGTTAGAGGAGAATTTTTCGAAAATAACTGCACCGCTTTGGGAACATGCGTGTTAATTGTGGGAACTGTTCCAATCTCGCCTCCTGTCACCGCTCGCCCAAGGAGTCTACCCATGTCCGATGCAGCTACCACGAACAATCCCCCCACCTCGAACAAATCAGGCGTTCTACTTGCAATTGTTGGCATGGCCGCCACTTTTGCGGCCGGCTGGTTCCTGTCAACAAACAACAAAGACGTGACCGAGCAGGATATCACTCGCGATCCAGTTGGGATTTCAACTCAACTCGAACAAGTCGTCGCGGGTAAACGGTCCTCCTTTGTCGACACTGGAGCTACCGACGTAACCTTGGAAAAAATCCCGAAGAAAACACGGGTGATGAGATTGTTCCTAGAAAGTCCCAACATTACGGATGCTGGCCTGAAGCATTTGGAGACCCTCCAAGACGTCCAAGCGATCAGTCTCGCGGGGACGCACATTACGGACAAAGGCCTCGCTTCTTTAGCTGAGTTTTCTGATCTGATTGAAGTCAACTTGAATCGCACGGATATTCGCGGATCAGGGCTGGATCACCTAAGCGGTGCTCACCGGTTGCTTGAGTTGCGATTGCGTGAAACAAACATGACTGATGACGAGTCCGACGTGTTGAAGAAGTTCCCGCACTTGCGTCGCTTGAGTTTGCACGGGACGCGTGTGACCGACAAAGCCATGCCAGCGATTTCCGAGTTGACCGATCTCGAAGAACTTCGCCTCGGTAAAACCATAGTGACTGACGAAGGACTCAAGTCGATCAGTTCCCTATCAAAACTTCGTCGCCTTTCATTGATGGGTACCAAAGTCACGGATAAAGGGCTGGATCACCTGAAAGGTCTCACGGAACTCTATGAGGTTCTCTTAGACGAAACTGCAATCACAGATGCTGGCCTGAAAACTCTCGAACAGTTGCCGAAACTCCAGCGAGTTTCGGTTGGCGGCACGAAAGTGACTGGCTCGGGAATTGAATCGCTTTCAGCTAAGGAGTCGCTAACGGCGATCTATGTCGATGAAGATCAAGTCAACAACGATTTGATGCAGAAACTGCAGAAGGAACATCCCGCTCTCCACATTGAAGTCGTTTCTGCAACATATGAATAGAAGACGATTGTAGTATACTTAGGATCGTAGCAGTCTCTGTTTCGTGAATAACGCTGACTATCGAATCAAACAGGCACATTACAGATCTCAAAGACCGTAATGCGGTCTTGTAACTCTTTAGTCAAGAGACTGATACTTTCGATTTCTAACTCCAAGTAAAGACAACACTCATGCAAGCCCGCAAACAATTTTCTTTCCTTTTGCTCACAGCAACGTTGTGTTTACTTGGAGTTCATCTCCCGGCCCAAGATGACAATCAAAACTCGTACACTGGCCCACAAGAGAAGCTGCACGTCTATTTGTTGATCGGCCAATCGAATATGGCGGGACGGGCGCCGTTTAGTGCCGAGCAATCCGGGACAATCGAGGGTTGTTATCTGTTCAACGGCGATGACCAATGGGAGCCTGCGAAGAATCCGTTCAACCGATATTCCACAATTCGCAAGGCACTTAACATGCAGAAGATGAACCCTGGCTATGGGTTTGTCCAGACGATGCGGAAGACGAAAAAAGATACGACCATCGGCCTCGTGGTGAACGCCAAAGGCGGCACGAAGATTGAACAATGGGCCAAAGGCACACAGTTCTATCAAGAAGCCGTCCGACGAGCCAAGGAAGCGCAAAAGACGGGCACACTCAAAGGCATTCTTTGGCACCAAGGCGAAGGCAACGGTGGTAACCCGGATGGCTACCTACAAAAGCTGGAAACTCTAATCACGGACCTTCGCACTGACTTAGACATTGAAAATCTACCGTTTGTCGCCGGTCAAGTTCATGAACTTCCGCCGATCAACAATCAAATCGCCCAACTTCCTGAAACCGTCCCGTATACAGGCTATGCAAGTTCCGAAGGTCTAAAAGTCATGGACCGTTGGCACTTCGACACGCCTAGCATGCAAAAGCTCGGCCAGCGTTACGCCGAAGAAATGCTCAAAGTTGAAGCAAAGCTCGACAACGAACCTGTAAACTAGTGGAACGTCAGATTTGAATTGACACGTCAGTAATTTGTGTATGCACACTGATATGCGTGCAGCCTTGCGCAGCGATCATCCATTTCTGAGGGAACGCCCACTAACAGACCCGACTCTTTCGCCACAAACATGAATTCTTTGTAAAGAGCTTCGCTTTGAGGTGAGAAACCGGTATGCTTCTCGTATCGATCTCTCACCTACTGACTTCGTATTGGGCGAAAATTCATGAACGTCGGAAACACTTGGTTGGCCGTCTGTTTGGGGATATTTGCCATTCATGCCGGACCGGAACTAGTCGCCCAGATTCCTGAATCGCTGTCGACACCGGATTCCGTTGAGTCGTCAATTGGCATGCTCGAATTTCAAGATGGGGTGCCAACCGTCGAGACCGCCAGACGTGTTCAGGACCATCAGACCCTCGTCCGCGCTATCGATGTCTACAATAATAGTTTCCGGGGTGCTTCGGCATTAGCCATTGCCAAGGGATTGAATAGCATCGGTGCTGATGACAATAGCGTCGTCATCTTTTCGAAATTGATGGATGCGAATTCGTTGTTTCTCACGGCCAACTGCGACACGGTTTACTACATGTCGGTCGTGAATCTCACTAAAGGACCGATGGTCATTGAGCAACCGCCGTTGGGGTTGGGCACCATCAATGACATGTGGTTCTCGTGGATTATTGACATCGGTCGCCCTGGACCTGATCGCGGCGAAGGTGGGAAATACCTACTCGTTCCACCGGGATACGATGGTCCGCTCCCCGAAGGTGGTTACTTCGTCGCACATTCCAAAACGAACCGGGTGTTGTACGCGGCTCGTTCGTTCTTAGTGGACGACGATCCGGCACCGGCCGTCAAGAACATCAAACAAAACCTGAAGATTTACCCGTACAAGCCCGGCGGTTTTGGTACCAGCATTGCCACCGCCCTTCAAGGGGAGGTGAAACTTGGCCAAGCTCCGCCACCCCCTGAAACCAAGTTCATCGAGGGCAGCGGCAAATCGTTTAACACGATTCCCCCAAGCGACTACAATTTCTTTAAGTTGATTAACGAAACCGTGCAGCAGGAACCGGCGACTAGTTACGACGTCGAACTAGCCGGTCAGATGGCGGCGATCGGCATTGTCCATGGACAACCTTTCAAACCCGATGCCCACACAAAGAAGATCCTGACCGATGCGGCGGCTATTGGCAATGCGACGGGACGCTGTTTGAACTGGCGGTTTCGCGTATCGCATCCCGATTGGGCATACTACGAGAATTCACAATGGGGCAATATGCTCTTTGAAGGTGGAGCGTTCTTCGAGACCCCGCCGCCACAATTTACAGCCGAAGGCATGTTCAAGCCCTATCCACCGACTGGCGCGCGAACGCTCGATTCGCGGACTGCATTCTACTATGCCTACACACTTGATTCGCCCGGAATGATCATGCGGATTCCAGGTGTCGGCTCACAGTATCTTATGAGTTTCTTAGACGCTGATGGCAACCCATTCGACGGTGCCAAGACCTACAAAGTGACCCTCCCCAAAGGCATTCCCGCGCGGGCGTTTTGGTCCCTGACTTTGTACGACAACCAGTCCCGTTCGATGCTGGCAACGCCACAACATTACCCTCGTGCCGGTAGTCAGGAATACCCGTCGCCCGCGGCGGAAGCTGAGGCGGACGGTTCAACCACCGTTTACTTTGCACCTCAGCAGCCTGAAAACGTCAAGCGTGGCAACTGGATTCAAACCGATCCCAAGAAGGGCTGGTTTACAATCCTCAGGCTCTATAGTCCGCTGCCATCGTTCTTCGATAAGAGCTGGCAACCTAGCGAAATTGAACTCGTCAACTAAGCCTTAAAGTCATGACACGCTGGCATTTGAAATCTTAGCACGAATACCAAAGTATGGGTTACACTCCACTAACCCGGCCTATTTGATTCCTAACTAGTTCGCGGCCAAGTCGAGACACAAAAACTCTTTGTCATTGCGAAGATAGACTTTGCGGTTGGCCCATGCGGGAGGTGACCAGACGACGTCTCTTCCAAAGGCGTTGTTGGTGGGCTCGATGACTTTGACGCGGTCAATTTCTTCGTAGCCTTTGGGGGAGAGTTTGGCGATGAGTAGTTCGCCATGTTCGTTGAACATCCAGAATCGTTCACCGTTTTTGACGATAAACGCCGTTGCGGAGTTCGAGGGGCGTTCCGTGTTGACCGGCTTCCCGGACTGCCACAGCCGCTCGCCGGTTTTCAGCTCCACGCCGTACATCAGACCATTTTGATCGAAGCCGTAGAGTGTTCCGTCTTGCAAAAACGGTTGCACGTTGACTGGTGAAATGGCTTTCTTTGAGCGATCTCGCCAGAGCGTTTTTGCAGCGGGCTTGTCTTGGTCGAGTTCAATCAGGATGTTGGTGTTCGAGAAGCTGCCAGCAAACAGTAGATTGTCTTCATGGACCGGCGTCATGATAGCTGCACCGTTAGTCGCTTCGTAAGGCACTGACCAGTACAACTTCCCGGATTCGGGATCGACAGACGCGACTGCGGACGGGTGGAACAGAATGAGTTGTCGAACGCCACCGGCTTCGATGATAGACGGTGGCACATAGCCTGTTTCTAGTGTTCGAAGCGCTCGCCAGATTTCATCGCCCGTATCCTTGTCGAACGCCACCGCATGAGCGTCGCGGCCGCCAACGATACAAATCAGTCTATCGCCATCGATTAACGGATGAGCCGCGAATCCCCACAGCGGTGTTTTGGCTTGATAGTCACTCGGAAAATTCTTGGACCACTCGACGTTCCCGGTTTGCGTATCCAAACACAACAGATCGCCTTCGGCTCCGAGCGTATAAACTTTTCCTTCGTGAACGGTCGGCGTGCAACGCGGACCGGCAGGATAGGAAATGCGATACCGCACCGGGTATTCGTGTTTCCAGATTTCTTTCCCGGTCGCTTCATCCAAGCACAAGACACGCTCGGTTCCGGAAAACTGCTTACGATCGAAGTTGTCAACTTTGACGTTCTCTTTCGTCACATAATCGGTGAGGTAAACCCGGCCGTCGGCAACCGCCGGTCCCGAGTACCCACCAGCCACCGGAACCCGCCACACCACGCGAGGACCGTCGTCAGGAAACGCTTCCAGAATCCCCTCGTCCCGCCAAACATTATCACGCTTCGGCCCCATCCACTGCGGCCAATCGTCCGCGAAGAGACTGGTCGTCATGAACACCACGAAGAACATCGGCAGTAATTGTTGCAAACACATGGAAGGACTTTCGTGATCAACGTTGAATACGAGTTAGACTGGGATCAACGTACCGTCAACAAGTGTCAATTCCAACTTCGCGTGCAAGCACTCAGCGGAGAGAACACGTTTAGTGCCTCGTCAGGCACAGCCTGACCTACTTAACTATTGCCAACAATGATAGATTCCAACCTCCCCAGCAAGAATTCGGCGGTGGGGGCACCTTCCAAACCTTGTCTAGTACTTTGACAGACGCAGCCTGACCTACTTAACTTAGACGCTGATGGCAACCCATTCGACGGTGCCAAGATTTACAAAGTGACCCTCCCCAAAGGCATTCCCGCGCGGGCGTTTTGGTCCCTGACTTTGTACGACAACCAGTCCCGTTCGATGCTGGCAACGCCACAACATTACCCTCGTGCCGGTAGTCAGGAATACCCGTCGCCCGCGGCGGAAGCTGAGGCGGACGGTTCAACCACCGTTTACTTTGCACCTCAGCAGCCTGAAAACGTCAAGCGTGGCAACTGGATTCAAACCGATCCCAAGAAGGGCTGGTTTACAATCCTCAGGCTCTATAGTCCGCTGCCATCGTTCTTCGATAAGAGCTGGCAACCTAGCGAAATTGAACTCGTCAACTAAGCCTTAAAGTCATGACACGCTGGCATTTGAAATCTTAGCACGAATACCAAAGTATGGGTTACACTCCACTAACCCGGCCTATTTGATTCCTAACTAGTTCGCGGCCAAGTCGAGACACAAAAACTCTTTGTCATTGCGAAGATAGACTTTGCGGTTGGCCCATGCGGGAGGTGACCAGACGACGTCTCTTCCAAAGGCGTTGTTGGTGGGCTCGATGACTTTGACGCGGTCAATTTCTTCGTAGCCTTTGGGGGAGAGTTTGGCGATGAGTAGTTCGCCATGTTCGTTGAACATCCAGAATCGTTCACCGTTTTTGACGATAAACGCCGTTGCGGAGTTCGAGGGGCGTTCCGTGTTGACCGGCTTCCCGGACTGCCACAGCCGCTCGCCGGTTTTCAGCTCCACGCCGTACATCAGACCATTTTGATCGAAGCCGTAGAGTGTTCCGTCTTGCAAAAACGGTTGCACGTTGACTGGTGAAATGGCTTTCTTTGAGCGATCTCGCCAGAGCGTTTTTGCAGCGGGCTTGTCTTGGTCGAGTTCAATCAGGATGTTGGTGTTCGAGAAGCTGCCAGCAAACAGTAGATTGTCTTCATGGACCGGCGTCATGATAGCTGCACCGTTAGTCGCTTCGTAAGGCACTGACCAGTACAACTTCCCGGATTCGGGATCGACAGACGCGACTGCGGACGGGTGGAACAGAATGAGTTGTCGAACGCCACCGGCTTCGATGATAGACGGTGGCACATAGCCTGTTTCTAGTGTTCGAAGCGCTCGCCAGATTTCATCGCCCGTATCCTTGTCGAACGCCACCGCATGAGCGTCGCGGCCGCCAACGATACAAATCAGTCTATCGCCATCGATTAACGGATGAGCCGCGAATCCCCACAGCGGTGTTTTGGCTTGATAGTCACTCGGAAAATTCTTGGACCACTCGACGTTCCCGGTTTGCGTATCCAAACACAACAGATCGCCTTCGGCTCCGAGCGTATAAACTTTTCCTTCGTGAACGGTCGGCGTGCAACGCGGACCGGCAGGATAGGAAATGCGATACCGCACCGGGTATTCGTGTTTCCAGATTTCTTTCCCGGTCGCTTCATCCAAGCACAAGACACGCTCGGTTCCGGAAAACTGCTTACGATCGAAGTTGTCAACTTTGACGTTCTCTTTCGTCACATAATCGGTGAGGTAAACCCGGCCGTCGGCAACCGCCGGTCCCGAGTACCCACCAGCCACCGGAACCCGCCACACCACGCGAGGACCGTCGTCAGGAAACGCTTCCAGAATCCCCTCGTCCCGCCAAACATTATCACGCTTCGGCCCCATCCACTGCGGCCAATCGTCCGCGAAGAGACTGGTCGTCATGAATACCACGAAGAACATCGGCAGTAATTGTTGCAAACACATGGAAGGACTTTCGCGATCAACGTTGAATACGAGTTGGACTGGGCTCAACGTACCGTCAACAAGTGTCAATTCCAACTTCGCAGGGTCGCCTGACCTAACTTGCGAAGCGATATGTTTGGCTCGTTCTTCGTTGTCTCAAACCAGTGCACGATAGGACTCTTCATCGTGGATCACCAATTCGCCGCCTTCGATTTCACACATCCAACTTAAGTAAGGATAGAAACGATCAGCCCAATCTCGACTATCGAACAGTGCAAAGATTCCTGGATCATCAGTGTATTGCACCAGCCGAACTCGCTCGGGAGCTGAAATGTGCACTTCCCGACCATCCGGATAGATTCTCGTTGTCTTGGAGGTTGAGTTTAGAATTTCAGCCACGAGTTTTGGAACACGCTGTGAGTGTTCCTCGATCAACTCAAAGAATCGATCGAATGCTTCTTGCTCGGAATTCGTCGTTGCGACAATCATGTTGCACCAGCCCGACGTCGACTCTTTGAAGTGGGTTCGGTAAGCCACCCAGTCGTGAAAATCGGGTGGGATTGTTAGGCCTAGTCGATTGTCCTCAATCTGATGGAGACGACAAGCCATTTCGAACCCATGGAGATAACTTTGAAATGACCGAAGCGATTTGTCGCCGATGTACATTGCAGGCCGCAAACGAATTGCTTCGATCAATGATTTCGGTTCGGTCATGACATCCTACTACCGGGCTTAGCTTGCGAGGCAAGAACGAGTCTTAACGTGCACGTCAAACACCAGATGACATCCATTCGGCCGCGTCTGTTCGGCTACGAATTAAGTGCTCGCCCTTCGGGCATGCTTAAGGAATTCCTCGATTGTTGGTGAAGGGCCGGGTCCCAGATTGCAATTTGCGCCTTCTGCTAAAATCTGCCGAAATGTTGTTTGGCCGCCCATCGGAGACTGACCGAGAATGTAGTAAACTGGCTCGCCATCTCCATAGAGGATTAGCGAAAAGTAAGGAGCAAGCACGATTTTCGTGTCCGACCGTAAGAGGGCCATCGGATCGTCTACATCCAGTTCGACCGGTTGCGGTGTTGGATACTCAAGAAGCAAATATTGTCGGGTTTCGTCGAATCCCCCAGAGTGCCAGTGATACAGTTTCGCAGATTCGATTTGCGGTTCGATCCCGCGGGCCTTACATGCCATTGCGTAGAAAAATGGTCCGGCAAATCTCTTGTCTTGGCAGTGCTCAACAAGTCGCGAAACGTCGTTAAAAATGATGTCGGGCAGTAGGAAGTAAGCAATATCGTAGGGTGTCTGCTCTAGCGGAAATTCAATGTCCGCACGTTCCTTTTTCCCACGTAAGAAGTCGAAGAGCGCCATAACGATTCCGGTCCTGATCTCGAAGTTTGTAAGCTTGCTTTCCACGACGGACGGAGACTCCACCAGTGTGGGCAAATTCACGTGAGTCCTCAACCGAACAGATAACATTTGAACATACCCCAAGAACCTCGTCTTGTCAGAAATCCGCGCGCTAAGTACAACTTGCGGTTCTGACCCATTGATTATATTTCCGCCTATTCTGCGAGCCGGCACGGATGCTGAATCGTTTGCGACAATGGCTTTGCCCTGATCTCGCCATCGACCTGGGTACCGCAAATACCCTAGTTGCGGTGCAAGGGTATGGTGTGTTGGTGAACGAACCATCGGTGGTCGCGTTGCAAAAGGGAAGTCGGCGGGTTTTGGGTAAAGGAACGGCGGTGGGGAAGTTGGCCAAGCAGATGCTTGGTCGCACGCCGGATTCTATCACCGCGATTCGCCCGCTCCGCGATGGTGTGATCACCGACTTTGAACTCTGCGAGGCGATGCTGCGGTACTTTATTCAGAAAGCCCGCAAGAACAGCCGGGGTCTGCGTCCACGGGTGGTGATCGCTGTGCCGGGGGGGATTACACCGGTCGAAAAGCGAGCGGTGTTCAACAGTGCCGAACGGGCGGGAGCCGGTCGTGTGTGGCTGGTTGAAGAAGCCAAAGCCGCCGGGATTGGGGCGGGTTTGCCGATCTCCGAACCGATGGCGAGCATGGTCTGCGACATCGGCGGTGGCACAACGGAAGTCGCGATTTTCAGCCTGGCGGATATTGCATCGTCCCGCTCGATTCGTGTCGGCGGCGACGAACTCGACCAAGCGATTATCGACTACTTGAAACAACACTTCTCGCTGAGAATTGGTGATCAAACCGCGGAACAAGTAAAGATCGCCATCGGGAGTGCGTATCCGCTGGATCAAGAATTGACGGCGGAAGTCAATGGGTTGGATACGATCAGCGGTGTGCCTCGGAAGGCCATCGTGACGAGCGAGGAAATTCGCGAAGCTCTGCAAGACCCGATTGAAGCGATTCTGGGCTGCGTGAAATCGACCATCGAAAGTTGTCACCCGGAACTCGTTGCGGACTTGGCCGACAATGGGCTGATCCTCACCGGTGGCGGGGCACTCTTGCGAAATCTGGACCAATTCCTGTGGGAACGGCTGGGCATTCCGGTGCGAGCGGCGGACGACCCACTCACCACGGTCGCCCGAGGAACGGCCATCTGTCTAGACCACTTCTCACAATGGCGAGACAGCTTAGATTCCGGCGACCGCGATGTGTAAGCAGTTGGCCAATAGGATTTCGGGGTTAGAAATTCGGATTGAGCCGGAAACCAGGGCGGACGATGGTTGTTCCCCAAAACCCTAGCCCCTCATTTCTAACCCTCAAGAGATCGGAGACGTGACCGATGAAAACGGAACTGCGAATCGTCGTGCTGCTCACGATCGTCGCAGTGGGGCTATTGGTAGCTCCGGAATCGTGGTGTCACGCGCTTCGGCAATCGACTTATGATGCGTTGGAACCGGGACTGCAGGTGTCTCGCTCGACTCGGGAAACCGTCAATGCATGGATCGAGAATTGGCAGCGGCCTAGTGGTATAGATCCGAGAGTCGAAGAACTCACTGCTGAAGCCCGACATTGGCAGGAACAAAGTCGTCGTTGGCAAGCCGAAGCCGCTCAGTTGCACGAGCAATTAAAGCTCACCCAAACTCGAGGCGTGGCTCCATGGCCGGTGGCCGAGGCGGAACCGCTGTTCGTGCCCGAGGTCATTTCCGCGAACGTGCTCAGTCGTGAATCCGGGACTTTGTGGAAGTCTGCCACCTTGGTCAATCTAGGCCGGACTCACGGATTGATCGGCGACGAAATCGTGTTGGCGGATGATTCGACGATCATCGATCAAGGAAAAGATTCCGGCGTGCAGGTTGGTCGGGCGGTGTTTGCAGGACGGTGTGTCGTCGGCCGGTTGATGGAAGTCGGCCAATCCGTGAGTGTCGTGCAACGGGTGACCGATGCGGAATATCGCGGACTCGCCCGCATCGTCCGACGCACAACCGACGGTTTCGTCTATGGAGCCGAAGGAATTCTTGCGGGCACGGGTAACAACACCTGCACGTTGCAGCATGTTCCCGCCACGGAACCTGTGAGCGTGGGTGACGAAGTCTTTTCTGCCAATCTCGATGAAACCGGCGGACAGCCGATGTATTACGGGCAAATCGTCAAGGCCGAGTTATCCGCGGACCGGCAAACCTGGGATATCCAGGTGCAACCGGGAACGAGGACTGAATCGTGTAGCCAAGTTACAGTCCTTCGCGAGAAACCAAATCCGCTTCGAACCGCGTCGGCCGAAAAGTAAGCCGAATCACTTGTCCGCAGGAACTGATCCTAGCTCGAAAGAGCCCAGCAGAACAATCTTTCGACTGGCAAAATCGAAATGCAGCATCTTGGATTTTTACTTCTGATCTATACCGCCTTGGTCTGCCAAGTGTCGGGTGTGTTCACCGGTCCGGTCGGTCCGCACTACCTTTTGCTGACGGTGGTCACAGCCGGTCTGACACTTCGTGGTTGGACGGCTTATGTGTGGGCGGCGATCGCAGGACTCCTCAGTGATAGTCTCGTCGGCGGTCCGCTAGGTGTGGACATGCTGGTTGCGGTTTGGACGGTCTTCGGTCTTCGACGATGGCACGCTACACAGTCGCAACGAGAATTCACGCGAGGTGTCATGTCAACGACGAGTGCAGCGGCGGTCGCGATCTTTGTCGCATTGTTCTGCTCGCAAACCGCACGGTTACTCATCACCGGACAGCAATCCGATCATGCGCAAGTTGTGTTAGCGGTCACCGCGACCGGCTTCTGCACATTGGCCGTCGTAATGGTCTTTCTCTGGGGCCAGTCACTCATTCGGCGATTGGTGGTTCAACAACCGACTCGTGAGGTTTGACGGTGCTGAACCAACCACGGAGCCTGTTCGACGATGCCACCGGTCCCGCGACGGAATCGAGTTGGCAAGTCGATGCTCGTCCGATCGGGCGGCTCTACTGGCTCTTCGCAGCGTTCTTGATTCCGATTTTGCTGATCATCACGCGGCTTGCCTATTTGCAATTCGCCATCGGAGCCGACTTCGTCGCGAAGTTCACACACACCACCGAATCCTTTGAAGATATCCCCACATCCGATGGGCGAATCCTGACCAGCGACGGACAAGTACTCGCTGAAGACACCTTTAGCCTCAGCTTGCACGTGCATTACCGCTGGTTGGAAGAACCCGCGAACGATTCGTGGCTGAGGCAGCAGGCACTCGATCGTTTGGACCGTTTGGCACGCCGCGATCCGATCCAAGTCGAAGAGGCGAAACGACAAGTCCTGGCGGAGCGGGAAGAACTTTGGCAACGCATCTCAGCGGAAACCGGCACCCCGCTCGACGAACTCACACGTCGACGAAGTTCTATTCAAACGCGGGTCGAACGCATTGCAAATCATGTGCGTGAAAACCAAGAGCGGAGAGACGGCCCTACCCCACCGAAAGCGGAAGTGTCAGCGAACAGTTCCTGGTGGCAGCGGGTCCTATCGCAAGTCTGGAATGAACTTACGACCGCACCCTCTCGGGATTTACGGGGGCCAATCGTCATCCGTGAGGAATTGGACTATCACCCGCTTTTGGATTCGATCACCCTCTACACGGCGGCCAAAATTGAATCCAACCCCGATCAATTCCCCGGATTGTTGGTGCAACGCACAAGTGCCCGCCACTATCGTGACAGTTCACTCGCTCCGCATGTGATTGGCGTGCGGACGAAAATTCAGGGCGACGAAATCCGACAACGAGCAGAGCAATTTCCGGACGGCGATCCGCTGGCGTATCGGGAAAATAATCGTGTTGGGCGAAATGGCATTGAACGACATCGCGAACTCGTTTTGCATGGTATGCCGGGACGTAAGCGGATTGTGAAGAATCGACAGGGCGAAATCATCGCTACGGAGATCGAACGGCATCCGCGTCCCGGCCAAGATGTCACACTGACGCTACACGCCCCGCTTCAACGCCAACTTCAAACCCTGCTCGCCGACACGCTCACTTCAGAAACGCGGGAAGACGCCGATCCCGCCGCTGGTGCCGCGATTGTCGTGATGGATGTCCGCACGGGTGCGGTCGTCGCCGCTGTATCGGCACCGGACTACGATTTGCAAGATTTGATTTCCCCCGACGCCGACCGTTGGCAGAAACTCTCGAACGATCCCCGACGTCCGTTCTTCGACCGTGTGACGAACATGGCCATCGCCCCCGGTTCGGTGTTTAAGACAGTCACCTCCATCGCATTGCTCGAAAGCGGGCAAATCGATCCCGATGCCCCGTTCTACTGCCAAGGTTTTTTAGACAGCCCGGCGAGTCATCGGTGTTATATCTACCGGCATTACGGAGTCGGTCACAATCACATCGGCCTGGCGGACGCGATCGCGCAATCGTGTAACGTCTACTTCTTCCACGGAGCGAGGACCATCGGCGCGGACCCGATCGTGGATTGGGCGGATCGATTCGGTTTTGGACGCCGAACGGGAATCGATCTTCCCGGTGAATCGGCCGGACATGTGCCGTCACCCTCCGACGAAGGTGCGTGGTACGGCGGCGACACGCTCGGTTTGGCCATTGGTCAAAGTCGATTGGCAGTTACGCCGTTGCAAATCACCCGCATGATGGCTGCGGTCGCTAACGATGGACGACTCGTCACCCCGCATTTCGTCGAACGCATTGGCGACAGCTTCACCACGGAGGAAAGCCCGACCGAGCCAATCTCCGGTCTCACCCCGGACACGCTCGCTCGTATCCGTGAAGGCTTGGAACGCGTCGTCGCACATCCAAGCGGAACGGGGTACAAATCGGTGCGGTCGAAACTAGTGCGGATCGCCGGCAAAACCGGAACCGCGGAAGTCGGCGGCAAACAAGATCACGCTTGGTTCTCTGGCTATGCCCCCGCCGAAAGTCCCCGCTACGCCTTCACTGTGATCCTTGAACACGCCGGCAGCGGCGGAACAACCGCCGGCCCCGTCGCTAAACAAACGGTCGAAACGATGGTCGAACTCGGTTTGATTCACTCGCAAGAGAAATAGTCGCGACAGGTCATCACGACCAAGGTCTATGCCCGTCACTAGCGACCTTCCTAACTGAAGAAACTTTACTCACGATCGCTCATCAGTTTTCGATATTCATCTTCGGTGATGATATCGGTGAGGTATTGATACGAGAGGACATAGCGTTGAATGCGAGCGGTGTCCCGGTCGATTTTGTGGGGCCGTAGCATGACGCGGGCGAGTGTCGAGTTGTCTCGCAGGTCGGAGAGTTTAACTTGCCGAGCGATCGGGTTGGATTTCAAAGCGATGACGTACTCGGAATACGACTGATCCGACTCATGCGTTACGAGCGCTAACGCTTCGACGATTTCGTCTCGAAAACCTTCGGCTCGAATTTCGTCTAGGGTTATCGGCGTGTCTTCGACGACATCGTGCAGCACCGCGACAATTTGAGCCGCCTCCCCTTCCACACCCATCATGACTCGCAAGGGGTGCAAGAGATAAGGCATGCCGTTCTTGTCTTTTGTCCCTGCGTGCGCTCTCGCGGCAATCTCAACCGCCTTCTCGATTGTGGCCACACTTATTCTCCTTGGTTCGTTTTTCCCCCATTATCGCAGATGTCGTGTCCCTGACTCAATCCGACGTCTTTGACGGCTTCGAAAACTTTTTGAATTCACGATTGACTCTCCCGTTAGGGGAGGCCGTATGCTTGTCGCAACGAAGCAGGTTCAACAGTTTCCCCTTGAGGTCGTGCGCGTGTATAGCATTGGCGAGTTCTCTAAGATCACCGGGCTGACGGTCAAAACGCTCCGATTCTACCATGATCAGGGCATTCTAGAACCGTCGCATGTCGATTCACACAGTGGCTATCGTTACTACGACACCAGCAAAGTCGAAATAGCCCACGTCATCGCCGAGTTACGCAAGCTCGATTTTCCCATTGCAGATATTGCGGAAATTTTAAGCAGCTACGAAGACGAATCAGATATCCTCAGTTTTCTCCAACGACAGCGTCACAGCATTCAAGAAAAACTGCGATCTTATCAAGAGATCGATGCCGTGCTCGATCAAATCATTACTAAAGAAAACGAAGCGAGGCAAACCATGCAGACGACGAGTTTTGAGATTGAAGAAAAAGACGTTGCTAGTATGTTGATTGCGTGCGTTCGAATGAAAGGCAAGTACAGCGATTGTGGTCAAGGGTTCTCACAAATCGGACGCAAGTTTGGACGCCACATCAACGGCAAACCATTCTTGCTACACTACGACAGTGAATACAAAGAAGAAGACGCCGATTTTGAAGTTTGCATGCCGATCCGCAAAGGCGAATCCAAGGATGGCATCACCGTTCGCGAACTCGCCGGTGGGCGATGTGTGTCACTCATCCATCGCGGACCCTACGACTCACTCGGCAGATCTTACGCGAAGATTCTCGACTATCTACAAGAACACAACTACAGCACCGAGTTACCGACGCGAGAAGTCTATATCAAAGGTCCTGGTATGATCTTCAAAGGCAACCCGAAGAAGTATCTCACTGAAATTCAGTTTATGATTGGATAACTAGTCCTTAGTGGATCTCATCATGAGTTGGCATCCGTGCCAAAACACTTAGCGACGAATATCTTCAGATTGCGATTGATATCCAAGTCTATTTCGACAGCCGATCAATTAAGTAGACGGTTGACGATTTATACTTCTCGTGTTTTTGACCGGGATGCACGAGCACGACATCAACACCGGCTTCTTCAAGACGTTCAGCAAGCTTGACGCCCATGATGCCGGAGTGTGTCGGGTCTTTGGGCGACGCCCCAACAACAGGAACTTCGCCGCCGTAGAAAAGAGCAATCGGTGGATCATCTTTCGAAACGTGTTCGATCGGCGAATACTCTTTGATCCAAGGCAGTACTTTCTCGCGGTTTTCGATGAGGCTATCAATGTTCGGTAGTCCGAATGCATGTGCTCCGTAACGATAGTTCGGCATCCACTCACGAAGTTCCTTAGGGTCTAGTGAAACCTGTGCCCCATTGACGGCGGCGCAATACAAGCGGGTCGACTCGCGGGCAATCGGATCGTCGCTGTCGGGATCGGCTAAGTCATCGTGAAATGCTAGCCAGAGCGATGAACATGCACCGGCCGATCCGCCAGTGGCACCGATGCGGGTTTTGTCCAAGTTCCACTCTTTGGCCTTCGAACGCACAAACTGCAACGCGCGGGCCGCATCACTCAATGGAGCTTTAACCGGCGGAACCACCTCCTCCTGAACGGCGTTTTGCACATAGCGGTAGTTGATTGCGACGACCGATATACCGTTGTCCAAGAAGGCTTTCGGATTCGTTTTCTTATCGCCACCACGCCAGCCGCCGCCATGAATATAGAATACAACTGGCGTGGGTTGATCTGATTTCGCGGGATAGAAATCCATCACCTGTCGCGGGTGTGTTCCATAAGGAACGTTCTTGAGAGTCGTCAGTTCCTCAGCGAGACTTTGTGTTGCGGCCAAAGTAAGTAGCAACGCAGCTAACAGCAATTTCATCGACAGTTCCAACTTTGAAAGAGACATCAAACTTGCGAGCCAGCAGTGACTCATGGGAGTTCTCAAGATTATGCAATGATGACAGTCGAATTCCTAGTGTGGTCGACTTCCGAGCGAAGTGACCTCTGTTGCAAAAGTTGGAAAGCAACAGCATTTTCGCGTCCCATCACGACCTCATATCGAGTGACAGCTCACCACCACTGCATCGAATACTCATGAAACCGCCAAAGTGCAGCACCGCGTCGCGATTGAGGTGTGAAAGGTTCCCAGAGAGCTTTTGTCTCTAGCAATCGATCGTAAAGACATTGCTCTGCCCCCTGACAGGCAGTCCAGTGCTGTGGAAGTGACATGGTGTCAGCGGTCGCATTGTAATCGAACCATTCGATGGCGGTTCTCGCGTAAAGAGCACGAACTCCGTCTCGAATGATCGGGTCCTCACATTGCAACAATGGCGAGATCGCACAAAGCGCACTCGCATCGAGCGGATGCTCACTAATTTGTACTGAAGGTGCGGGATGTCCTGCCAGTACCCAACGTGTATTGGCAGTATGAACTAGTAAATCGACCGGCAACACTAGATAGAACCAGACGAAGAAACACACAGTCAAAGCCTGCCGCCTGACGAGCCAAAGAAAACTATGGTTCTTCGTAACCTTTCGCAAGACAAGTAGAAATCCGACGATGACCGAACAGATTCCGAGAAGCCCGACAACACGCATTCGCGTCATGCCATTAAACTGAATATAGATTCCCAGCCGATTGAAAACTGCTAATGCGAGCAATCCATTCTCAGCAGACCATAACCACCCCCAGCTACGCAACGTCGGACAGCGGGGGTCGCGAAGAACTTGGCCGCGGAAGATTACTGAAAGCACGACTGTCGACAGTGCCAACGCAACCGTCAACCACGCTGCCCCCTGGTGAGCATAACCAGAGTAGTAAAACCCTTCCGGAAACTCCCGAAACCATAACGTCTTGAACTCGAAGACGAGATACGCCGCAAAGAGAATCACAACTGCTAGCAAACTATTGCGGTATGCCGAGTAGTATTGACTTTGCGATTGTTCATGCGTCTGGGTTTTCGCGTGATCTGATAAATCAGCGTTTTCGTCGTCTAGAATCTCCGTCACTGTGAGCGCGACTGGCAACGGTCGCCAGATTCCGATAGTGACCCAAGCCACTGCGATCCAGAACAGCACTTGCAGCGGTTGTGGCAGAAAATCGGTGAAGGAATCGCCAAACCACTCGACAAACCGAGCCACCTTCTCGCCGATCAGATTGGCCAAGTCGGGGTTGGCCATCACGAAAATCGTACCGAATACGCACACGATACCGATGGGCATTGCCACACCGAGAATCGCCGATTGTGAAACGCTTGAGTTTGGTTTTCCGAAACGTGGCCGGTATTGAAGGAGTCCAAGCAACCCGGCTGGCAGTATTTGCAGACAAAATTGACAGACCTGAGCGAAGAACGGAACGATTCCCGCCAAGGCCATTCCCACGCCCACGACCAACCCGCAACTCATCAGCACCAATCCCACGGACCCCAACCACGCAAGACGTATCGCCGCAATCAGTAGCAATGTGGTCGCGATGAGAAAATCCAAACCGAATCGTGGACGTGGCGAACCGCCAGCCAACAGGAAGGGTATCGCCGCGAACAAGACCGCCCACCCCGAAAAACCGGATCCGTGATACACCGTGACATCGGCCAGTCCGATTGTGAGCAGCAAGATCAGCCATTCCCGCGAACGGACCGGAGCGTCATTCCACCACGGTCTGGCGTTTTGATCTTGCGAGCGATTGTGATCCGAATCGGTCATGCTTTCCCTCCTGCCCTCAATGTGAATTCACTTCACCGTCAAAAAGGACTGAATGCGCTCGATTTTTTCGACTCGAATTTGGTGAGAGTTGCCGCCTCCGATTACGGCAGACATGCACACAAACTCATCACAGCGATCCACTTCGGGCGACTGCCGATCGAAAACATGGAAATTATCTGGCCTATAAGTCCGTGTAACTCACTATCTTACAGGATTTTAGACTTGTTTGCCCAAAACATCCGTGTACATTGATGGGTATGGCATTTGCCTTGCTACTTCGACAGAGTGAACTCTCTTTCTTCTAGAATGCATCGGAATTCTCATGCAAATCTCTCAGCGTTATCGGCGTCGTGGATTCACTCTTATTGAACTTTTGGTCGTGATCGCGATCATCGCGATCCTGATTGCGTTACTTCTTCCCGCCGTTCAGCAGGCTCGGGAAGCAGCTCGTCGCACCCAATGTCGGAACAATTTGAAACAAATCGGACTGGCGTTGCACAACTATCATGACACCTCTCGACGGTTTCCCCCGGCGGGTGTTGGCTATGGTTGGTGCAGTGTCAGCAGTTCCAACCCTGGCGATCAGTATATCACAAATGCCAGTGGCATGTCGTTTTTGCTGCCCTTCCTTGAGCAAAACAACCTCAGCGAGCAGATCAACAGCAACTCAGCTCACCAGGGTTTGAGCACTGGCTGTTGCTGCAGCTACGCCGGAAATACCGACGGAACAGTAGCGGGTGCCCCATCGGATAACGCAGCAGCAATGACCGTCTTGATCGATGCGTTTATCTGCCCCTCAGATGCGGGTCGCACGCACTTGGGGACAGGAACCTGTTATGGCGTCCCATCCGGAAAAGGCGGCGCCAAAACATGTTACGACTTCATCGCAGCCCGTGGAGTCCTGGGAAACTGCACTTATTGGGAGGATGCGGGCGTCAATCGCTACATGTTCGGTCATAATAGTACGACACGCGTGGCGGACGTGAGTGACGGGACGACGAACACATTGATGGTCGGCGAAACCACGCTGGAAGTTGCCAACGGAGAGGCCAACCCTTGGGGATATCGCGGATGGGTCCAAACCGGTGTCGATCCGAACGGCGGACTCAACGTGTGGGACATCCCCAGCGGTTCTACCACTCCCACGCGAGGCAATCTCAACAGTTGGGGCCAGGCTGGCAGCTTGCATCCCGGTGGTGCCCACTTCGCAATGGGGGACGGTTCGGTCCGCTTCCTTTCCGAAAGCGTCAGCAACACGGTTTTGCTCCAACTTGCCCGGATGGGGGATGGATCAGTCGTCGAAGTTCCATAATCCCCCGCGAGACCGTGGGAACATCTTGACTTCAAATCACCCTGAGTTTGCCAACACATGCAAACCTTCAGGGTGATCCTTTTGACAATCGACTCGACGTGGACAATCCCGAATCATGAAATACTTGGTGTCTTTGACAATCTGTACCGTCTGGCTGTTGGGTTGCGGCTCTTCCGATGAAGGCCCAGAGGTGTTCCCCGTCACGGGAACGGTCACACTCAACTCGGAACCCCTCGCGGATGCCGATGTCACGTTCTACCCCACCGGAGACACTCTCGGTGCAGGGGGATTTGGCCGAACCGATGCCGAGGGCAAGTTCGAGCTACAATACAATCGAGGCGGCATGGGTGCGCCGGCCGGGGTCTACCGCGTCCAGGTGAGCCGACGACTGATGCCCGATGGCTCACCAGTCCCTGCGGATGACGACACGCCGCCCATTGAATCCCCAGCCACCGAAACGCTGCCTTGGATTTTCAGTGATCCTGATAACAGCCGACTGAAAGCGACCGTTACTTCGACGGCAACGCCGATTGCCCTTGATCTAACAACCAAGCGAAAATAAAGACCGCCCCACCGTAATGGGGCGGTCTTTTTCGATGATCGGTGTAGAAGCAAGGGGTCGGTTTAACGGCCCGTCATTACAACGGCCGGGTCACCGACGATTCGGAATTGTCGTCGCGCCATTTCGTTTCCGCCGGTGCTCAGCACGACGTCGTAGTTTCCTGCGGGGTAAGCGAACTGCACGGGAAAGAGGAAGTGTGCACGAAATCGTTCGCGTTCCATGGTGACGTGAACTCGTTCCACCGCTCGGCCGAACTCATCTTCGATCGTACAGGTCAACGCCATATCACCATGGGGCGGAATGAAGTTCGCCTGAGCGATCAGTTTATCGCCGTGGCGGAACTCTTGCTTCTGAGCAAGCAAATGCTCGCCCACAATTTGTTCTCCCAAATCGAATGAGTAAACCTTGTCCTGCGGACGAATAGGCTCGCTCGGAGCAATCATCCGACGAACAATTTGAGGATCCAATTCTGCCAATTTCCGTGGACCGTCCGGCCCGCGTTTTTGATATGGATCCAACCAGTGTTCCGCGACCAACCCGACACATGCCAACACGACCAATGCCCCGACCCATGCGGTTCGGCCTTGCCAAACTCGCCGAGAAACTTCTTCTTCAGTCCGCGACCAGACGGGCTTCGCGACGGACCGTTTCGCGAACATTCCCAATCGCCGCCGAACTCGACGCAACCAAGCCGCTGCACGACGAACTTCGGCTTCGTTGAAGAAACTCAGGTAAACCGTGATGCACACGAGCGGAAAAACGTGCAGTCCCAACAGGAAGTACGTCATCAGATGGAAGATCACGCCCAAGCTCAGCATGACAAAACGACTGATCCCACGCCATGCGATAAACAGGAACGTGCCTTCCCAGGTGATCGCGACGTATCCCGAGATGACCACCATCAGCGGAAATTCGGCCATCCAATCACCCAGCGGATGCTGATGATTGATGTAAGTTCGCATCCATTGAATCATTTGGTCGCCGCTGAAGAATGCCGGTGTATGGATCTTCGTGGCAGCCGCTCCGAAGTAGACAATTCCGATCATCAGTTGCATCAGCCGACGCGGCCAAACTGCCGATCGTGGTTGATCCAAACCGTCAATTCCAGGGCAATTCGATCGACGACGGCGTTTCAACCAAGCATCGACCGACCAAACCGCACCGCACTCCGAAAAACTCAGCAACAACAAGACATGGGTCGCCACCACAGAATATTTCGTGATCGTGCTGATCGAGTCGCACAAGTTGAGATACGTGAACAATACCGTCGCAGTGATGAGTGACGCTCGCGTGCACCAACCGATCGCCGCCGTCAGGAACGAAACGATCATCGTCGAGTGCATCAACACAACGACGGCACCTGGCAGGATCGGCAACATTTCGTAGTGACTGTAGGAATCCCACAGCGGTGCCGGTGCCCCATCCAGCGAGTAGAGTTCTCGCGCGTGCGGCCAACGTGGTAACAGCGGAACCATCAACACCAACGGCATGATGATCCGAATCAACGCCAAGCTAAACGGAACTTCCTCGGCGTAGAAAAAGTTGTTGATGCGATCACGAAGCTTCGGCTTCTTCTCTAACGGTTCATACATCATAGCTTGGGCATCCTGCATCAAGCGGGGGTCATCAGGTGGAAGTCAAAACAATACGGGGACACGGGGCTCGCCAATGCTCGACAGAGTCGTTCGCGATGATCTGTGCGACGCAACGACCAACTACTGTCGCAGCGAGAAGTCCCACGGAGCGGATGAAGAAGGTGTCGGCTCGCTCACCGTATAGTTCGCCGGCGAGACCACAAACGAGCGATCCTTCTGAAAATCTTGTCGAAGACGAGGATTTGACGACATCACCAATGCATGCTGATGGTTCAGCCAGTTGGCATTCTGGGTCAGCACGGTGCCTTCGTTATCGAACGCAAATCGTAGATGGTAGTAACTGTAGCGTTCCTTCGGGTCTTCGAAATGTCGCTGCCAGATGGGGTCGGGCATGTTGTATTTCTTGGCCCACAATTCCTCGATCACCAAGATCCGCGTGATCGGTTCATGCTCGGTGTGCTTCAGCGTGTTCTGAGCGATGGTGTAACAATGATGATGCCAAGGATCGTAGTCCTCGCGAGGCAAATCGCCATACGGGTGATACTGTCCCCACGGAGTCGGCGTGATCGCGTAATAGGTGCCACTCTCGCCTTCGGCAATGACATGCGTGCGAGCCGACCAAGCCGACCAACCGCAAAACATATCCCACACCACGTAGTACATCGCGGGGTGCACGGAAACACCAACCCCCAACGTGTGCGACACAATCCCCCACCCCAAACACGAGAGGTAAGCGACAATCGTGAAATGGCAGAGCCAACGCTTCATCACAGGCACCTTCCTTGGTGGACCGTCAATGGAACAACTTCGGTGAATGAAGTCATCAGGAACAAAAATGGAGCGAGCTCAATCAATCCGCCCCAAAATCAACGCTCGAACAAGTCCCTGAACAAACTCCCCCCGGCATCCAACCTGGGTTCACTTGAGAGAAATCCGAGCGAATTCTCAAAATTTCCGGAAATCGGTCAAGACCGATTGTCAATTCTGGACATTCTTGTCGAATATCAAAAAGCTGTCCGCAGCGGAGCGTTCCTTGTTGAGGCGTTACATCGCGTGCCAGGCACCCGCTATCGACATGCCATCATCACCCTTCTGTCTCACCGTCTGAGTGTCTAGCATCCCATGGATCGTGACGTCAGAATGGGATCTGCCCACGCTCTTTGCGTATCAACTCTTTCAGACTCGCTCAGCCGGGTCCCAACAAGGACGCCTATCGTGAACCGACGAGCTTTCATCAAGACGGCAACCGCGGCTTGCCTACTGCAACCGTTGACTTCGGGACCGGCAACGACCAACGCCGCTGAAAACACCGAGTCCAAGGGGCAACGTGATCAGCGATTCGCGATCTCTACCTACTCGTTCTGGCAGTTTCGTCATCAAGAACTTCGGGATATCGAACAGTGCATCGACCGCTCTTCCGAGATGGGATTCGATGGCGTGGAGATTCTGCATCGACAAATGACGAACGAGTCCAACGCGTACCTGCAACGCCTCAAGCGTCGCGCGTTCGTGAATGCCATCGACTTGTGTGGCTTCTCCACACACCAAGGGTTTCTCCGGCCTGAACCCGAGTATCGTACGAAGAATGTCGAACACACGATCCATTGTATTGAACTTTGTTACCAACTCGGCATTCCTACGATGCGCGTCAACACCGGGACATGGGGAACTAGTAAAGACTTTGACGACCTTATGAAGAACCGCGGCATCGAACCGCCTATCGAAGGCTATACCGATGAAGACGGATTCAAATGGGTCATCGATGGCTTAGAACGCTGTCTCAAAGCGGCCGAGCGTTGCGGTGTGGTTCTTGGACTAGAAAACCATTGGGGACTCGGCCGCACTCCAGAAGGTGTGATGAAAGTTGTCGACGCCATTGATTCACCATGGTTGCAAGTCACCATGGACACTGGCAACTTCTTAGAAGACCCTTATGATCGCCTGGAAACACTAGCTCCCAAAACAGTCCTAGTCCAAGCAAAAACTTACTACGGCGGCGGTCTGTGGTATCAACTCGATCTCGACTATCCCCGCATCGCCACGATGCTAGAGAAACACAACTACAAAGGCTATGTTTCCTTAGAGTTCGAAGGTAAAGAGAACCCACTAACCGGCATTCCCAAGAGCCTACAAATGCTCAAACAGGCCTTTGATAACCGCGTCTAGCATTTTACGAACATAGATCAAAGCCGCTCAATTAAGCTTTGCAAGGATTGCACCGAACTGCAATTGACATTTCGACTTATGAGTCTACCTATGAAGCATGTTGCGATTTCCATCGTTCTCCTATTGCTGACTTCAACCACTAATGCCCAGAACCGCAAACAGCCGGAACTGTTTGAAGTCCCTGCAATTCAATCGTCGTGGGATGACCTCACCGACGGCATTAAAACGCGTGAGGATTGGGAGAAGCGACAAGAGATTCTTAGACAGCGATATCTCGATCTCATCCGCGATGAATTCAAACCCGAGAAACCGCCGCTCGACTTGAAAGTCCATGAAGATGTCGAAGTTGAAGGAGTCTATCGTCGTCAATTGATTAGTTATGCGGTTGAGTCCGACGAACGCGCGTATGCCTATTTAGGCTTTCCGCTAGACATCAAAGACAAAGCACCGGCAATCGTGGCATTACATGGCACTTATGAGAAAGGTAAGCAACGCGTTGCGGGACTCGTCGACAATCCTGACAAAGCTTATCTCGACCATCTCTGTCGACGAGGCTATGTCGTCATCGCCCCCGAACATTTTGTTTCTGGGCATCGCACACCGACTCAAGGCGCCTATGAGACCGGCGAGTTTCACAAGAAGCACCCCAATTGGACAGCCGTCGGAAAGTTTACCTATGAGCATTCGATTGCCATTGATGTGTTAGAGACTCTCGACAATGTCGACACCGAGAACATTGGAGTCTTAGGCCATTCATTAGGTGGTCATGGATCAATTTTCTTAGCCGCGTATGATCAACGCATCAAAGCAGCAGCTTGTAACTGCGGTGCGTCTTTCTTCCGACATAACCCTAGTGTGCTTTCGTGGTCTCGCGATCGTTGGTACGTCTACTTTAAACCCATCCGCGAAGGACTATTAAAACAAGAGATGCCGCCGATTGATTTTCACGAGATTATCGCGTTAATAGCACCTCGCGCTTTTCTGGATCTCTCTGGTCTCAATGACGGTCATGGCCCAACTCAACGCCAACGTGTTTTGATGCTCACAAAGATCATGGAAGTTTACGAACTCGAAGAAGCGCCACAGAACTTCGCTTTCTACGTTCACGGCCGAGGCCACTCCGTCGCCCACGAATCCCGCCAACTCATCTACGGCTGGATGGACACTCACCTCAAACCGGCGGAAGCCACGAAGACGCGACTCGTCACTGATGACAAGTAATGGTTCCCGCTATTCCGATGGAGTTCGACGTTTCGAACACAGCAAAACGGTCCAGAAAACCCCAATTCCTGTCGCGATTGCAATCCATCCGCGTGGGCCGAACACGACCGTGGCGTTGAAGACGAGGAAGGCGAACACAGATTGGGTGAGGATGTAGAGCCAACGGCGTTTGGGGTGTGCTGTGGGGTCGGTTCGCCACCATGCGATGCAATCGAGAATCCAGGCGAGGGTGAATGCGTAGTTGACCCAGAGTCCGCCGCCCCAATGCCAACCGGTGACGGCGGCGGTTTGATTGGCGGTGTGTTCATACGCAGCGGTGTGACTCCAATCGTGATAGAACTCGAACGCACATGCCACATGAATCAGGTACCAAATACACCCGATTGTCCATAGGCTTCGCTTCCACTTCGCAGCGGTTTCTGATCGCTGACCGACGATGTCCAAGGTCACGCGGCCCAAGTAGCACGCCATCGCAATGCGAACCGTCCAACGGGTAAGGAGTTCGCCGATCATATCGGCGTGCTCTGTTGGCTGAATCTCGGAAGACTTGCGAATTGTGCGAGAGTTGCCATGATATCCGGCGTTAACTGTTTAAGACTTGAAGCGCCCTTCCAACCGACTGGCTACGGACCACCGTCATGACCGATATTCACACGCTGACCCGAGAACTGCAACGCAAGAACGATTCGAAAATCGTGCTGTTGGTCGCGGATGGTCTGGGCGGATTGCCTTTGGAACCGGGCGGCAAGACCGAACTCGAAACCGCGAATACACCTAATCTCGACGCATTGGCTGCTCGCGGCGTGAGCGGGCTCAGCACCCCCGTGTTGCCGGGGATTGCACCGGGAAGCGGTCCGGGGCACCTGGGTTTGTTTGGTTATGATCCGCTGCAATACCAAATCGGCCGGGGTGTACTCGAAGCACTCGGGATTGATTTCGACCTCGGCCCGAACGACGTCGCCATCCGCGGGAACTTTTGCACACTCGACGATGCCGGCAACATTACCGATCGCCGAGCCGGGCGAATCGCCAGCGACATCGGTGCGAAACTCTGCGAAAAGTTAGACACGATCACCATTCCTGGCGTGGAAGTGTTCGTGAAACCGGTCAAGGAGTATCGGTTAGTCATCGTCTTCCGTGCGGAAGGACTTGGCGGGAGTCTCGCCGACACCGACCCGCAACGCACCGGTATTCCGCCACTCGATCCCCAGGCGAACGACAGCAGCGATTCGGCGTCTTTGAAAACCGTCGAGATCGCCGGCGAGTTCCTGAAACAAGCCCGCGAGTTGTTGAAAGACGACGCACCTGCGAACTTCTTGACGCTACGGGGCATCGCCAAACGACCGCCGATTCCGACCTTCGAAGAAGTCTACGGCACCAAACCGGGGGCGATCGCGGTTTATCCGATGTATCGCGGGTTGGCTCGATTGGTCGGGATGGACGTGCTCGATGCCGGCCAGACGCTTGACGATCAGATGGCCTGTCTGAAGGCGAATTGGAACGACTACGATTTCTTCTTTGTGCACTTCAAGTACACCGACTCGACTGGTGAAGACGGCAACTTCGACGCGAAAGTGCAGCGAACCGAAGAACTCGACGCAGCGATCCCGAAAATCATGGAACTCGATCCGACGGTCTTGATCGTGACCGGCGACCATTCCACGCCTAGCAAAATGAAGAGCCACTCCGGTCATCCGGTGCCGACATTGTTGGTGGCCGACATCGCCCGGTTCGACGGGTTGACTGCGTTCGGGGAGAAAGAGTGTCTGCGGGGCGGTTTGGGACAGTTCGAAGCCAAGTACCTCATGCTGCATGCCCTCGCACACGCGGGACGGCTGGAGAAGTACGGAGCCTGATTCTCGCAGAGAAGATGGAGGATAGAGAATCGAGGATGGCAACTGAAGCATTCAATGCTAGTGGCCATCCTCAATCCGCTATCTTCCATTCACTCTGACAAATCACGCGGCTTGTCTCTTGCGGTTGACGAAGCGATCGTAGTCGGCGGGAGTGTCGATTCCGGCCGCATGGTGTAACACATTCGCGACTTGAATCGTGGCGCCCGTTTCGAGTGCCCGCAACTGCTCCAACTTTTCGAGTCGTTCGAGGGACGACGGCGGTTGTTCGGTCATCCGCATCAAGAATGCTCGACGATAGGCGTAGATCCCGAGATGCAATTTCCACGGTGAATCGGCTTTGAGCAATTCATCGTCGTCGACATCGCGGACGTAGGGAATCGGCAATCGGCTGAAATACAACGCCCGACCGTCAGCTCCGCAGACGACTTTCACACAACCGGGATCGTCACGGTCCGCCTTGTTCGTGATCGGTGTTGCCAAGGTGGCCATCTGAGCATGCGGCGAAGACTGCAACGTCTGCACGAGGATATCAATCGCCTTGGGATCAATTTCCGGTTCATCGCCTTGGATGTTGACGAGAATGTCAGCGTCCGGACGATATCGACGAGCGATTTCCGCGACGCGATCGGTTCCGCTGGGGTGATTCGACGTCAACTCGACTTGCCCGCCAAACCGCCGAACACAGGCGGAGATTTCGATGCTGTCGGTCGCCACCAACACTTCGGAAAGTGAGGATGCTCGACACGCTGCCTCCCAAGTGTACTGCAGCAAAGGCTTTCCGGTTTCGTTCAGCAGCAACTTCCTCGGCAATCGGGTCGATTGCAACCGAGCCGGAATCACGCCAATTACTCGCCCCGCCATAAGGACCTCCTTGTCCCTTCGAAGTGGCTCGCATCACGCGTGGCTAGCGAGCCAACAATGTTCACCGCGCATTACAGCCCACTGGCTTCTAGCACAACTTCGCCACCTCGCCAAGACCGTTTCTTACGAGTCGCTTGGCCCCACCGAACGGCGGGAATCACCCGGTTGGAGCGTGACAACGTTGGTCTGGAAAAACCGACAATCAGCCGTTGACTTGAGCGAATTCTGCGACCATGCGGAAATCTGGCGGTAAAATAATCTGATGAATCGTCAAATCCACACCAGGCGGCATCATCGGACTCACGGCTTGGGCTTGGAAATGCCGACGACTTAGAGACAGGGAAACCGTTTGCATGCCCGACGTGCGGCGTCCGTAAACAGGTTTTGCCTCTAACGACACGATGCCCGAGGAAACTCCATGAGCAGGAACCGCAAATTCTGTCTTCGATCGAGGCATGGAATTGCCCTGTGCGTGGCAAGTTTGCTCGTCGGGTTCACGGGATGCTCCAGCAATTTGCACGGACCTTGGCAGACGGCGTTCTCGCGGTTCTGGGGGTTCGATCGGGCATCTGCGACGTTGAAGTCCGCCCCCTATGCGATGGCGGAATCCTTCGAGTCGATGGTGGATTCGATCAACGGTGATCCAAACGCTATGGATTGCAGTCAAGATCCGTTCTTGGACATGCAACTCACGCCGAGCACGCACGCCAATCCGACGGAAAGCAGCACAGTCAGCGCGGTCTCGGACGCTTCGCAGGAACCGGTCGTGCAGACTCTGTTCCAAGAACCGCCTGTGGAGTCGAGGCCATCGACCGATTCGTCAGCGGTGCAATTGGCGCAGCATCAACAGAATGTTGGTGAGATTTCCTCGACGGAGAACAAGTTGCCCCTCATCACACCGGGCCAACCGAATTCGTCGAAAACGCCGACTTCCGGGCAGGAATCCTCGTTGGCGGAATTAAAGAACGCACTCCAAGAAGACGCTAAGACTCGCACTATCGAAAAACCGCCGGCCACCGATCCTGCATTGATCCGCAAGCGGATTGATAAAATGATGCAGATCGCAAACCACGAATCGACTCGCGGCGAATATGCCATTGCATTACGCATGGCGATGGCTGCTCAGCAGTTGGTGGATACTTCGGGTGTTTTCTTCGGCCCGGAAGAACAAAAACCAGCCGACTTGGTCGCCAATCTACGGGACCGAATCAAACGTCGTCAGCAGGTCGGTCAGGCCAAGCCAATCATCACGCAAGCAAACCCCTCTGATCTCGTCCCGACGCCAACGGAATTGGAACCGGGTACCGACAACGAATGGAAGCCGGTCGACGATGTCGCTTCGACCACCGAGACACCGGCACCAGCCGACGCTTCGCCATTCCCTCAGGAAATCGCGGAGCCAATGCTAGAAGTTGTCGAGACCGAACCGGGTTCGGAAGATCCCTTCCTCGCACCACCGACCGATCCACAAATTGCCAGTCGTGAGTTGACGCCGGGATTGCTGAAAGATGTGCCAGTCACTCAACGCGTGCAAGCGAATCAAGGGTCAATCATCGAACTGGAGACGGCTAACACACCGGATTCAGAAATTTGCGAGGCACCACCGTTCCCGTCGCAACTTCCGCTTGAAGGAAGCCCCAAGACTCCGTCGGTCTTCGATCAGGCCTCGGAATTTGCCGCTGTCGAAAAACCGACAATCGATTTCGTGCCACTGACCCCGTCGGCTCCTGAACCGCCATTGCCTTCGGAGTCGATCGACTCGCCGCGAGATTTACTCATCGATCCGTCCGCGCGACAATTAATCGGTCAAGAGCCATCCCGGAATGTGGACTGGCGTGATGACGAGAACTCAGCGACCATTAAACCGTCGCAAGCGGGAAATCCCTGGGTGTTTCCGGCTGGAATCTTGGGGACGGCGATCGTGGTCGCAAGTGTCGTCTTTATGCGAAGTCGACAGCCGCGTCGGTGAACGGATTGCAAGGACGTGGTTTGCGTGTGGCCTACAGGCGGGTTATAACGGGCGGATTCTCTCCCGGAATTTCACCCGTTGTTTGCTTGCCACTCGGATGCGCCACCGATGACGAACCCCGATGATCAATCGCCCCTCGACAGTCACGATACCCTGCCCCCTTCGCAAGACCCTGCTGTCGCAGGCGGTGTGCAGGAACCGCCACGAGAGTTTGGCGGCATTCTGAAGCAGCTCGGTCCCGGGTTGATTATTGCCGGCAGTATCGTCGGTTCAGGCGAACTTATCGCCACGACCAAGACCGGTGCTCAAGCCGGCATCACGTTGTTATGGCTGATTCTGATTGGCTGCGTGATCAAAGTGTTCGTGCAAGTCGAACTTGGCCGGTATGCGATTACGCATGGCGAAACCACACTCTCCGCCCTCGATCGCGTGCCCGGTCCGCGATTGAAAGCGAATTGGATTGTGTGGTGTTGGCTGGCGATGATGGTCTGCGGCGTCGGCCAACTCGGCGGGATTGTGGGCGGTGTCGGGCAATCGATGGCCATCGCCGTACCGCTTTCCGGTGACTATGCCAACGCGATTCAAATGCCCTCCGAGAAGGAACTGCGAAACTATCTGAAATGGCAACCAGATACGGCCGCCTTTCAGGAACTCTCCTCGGATCAGCAAGCTAGAATCCAGAACGGCCAACGCATTCAGGAGGTCCAATTCGAGGAACTGCGGGCAAGTGGTCGTCCAGTCGATGAAGCATTAACGCGAACCAAGAAACTGCTGACCGACGAAGCCGCGTTGAAAGAGAATCCCGCACTCGAACAGGACGTCAAAACGCAACGGAACGAGTTGAGAGCCCTGCTCAATCCGTCCACGAATGACGACAAATACTGGGCGGCGTTCGCGGCCTTGTTGACGGTGGCGTTGTTGTATCGTGGGAAGTATGGATTGCTGCAGAATGTGTCGTTGGTGCTGGTCGTCACGTTCACATTCATCACAATTGGCAACGTGCTGGCTCTACAGTCGACGGAAGAATTCCACATCTCGGCCGATCAATTCCTGAAGGGACTTTCGTTCCGATTGCCCGAATCGATCGGTGGCATCAATCCGCTCGTGACCGCACTGGCGACGTTTGGAATCATCGGCGTGGGAGCGACGGAACTCATCACGTACCCCTATTGGTGTCTCGAAAAAGGCTACGCGAAATTCACCGGCGAACGCACCGACGATGAAAGTTGGGCAAAGCGGGCACGCGGATGGATGCGGGTGATGCACTACGACGCGTTGCTGTCGATGGTGGTTTACACCGTCGCAACGTTGGCCTTCTTCGTGATGGGTGCCGCTGTCCTCTACAGCGAAGGACGCGATCCAGACGACATGCGAATGGTCAGCACACTTGCGACGGCTTACGTGCCGGTGTTCGGCGAGTACGCAAAGTGGCTATTCCTCGGCGGCGCGGTCGCGGTGTTGTATTCGACATTCCTCGTCGCCAACGCCGGTCACTCCCGCATGCTGACCGACGGCCTCAAAGTCTTCGGCTTGATCAACAAGCACAGCGAAACCACGCATCAAAAGAGCATTCGAAATTTCGGTATCGGTCTGCCGTTAACGTGCCTGGCGATTTACTGGGCTGGTGTGAATCCGGTAGCTGCGGTGATTCTCTCCGGCGTGGCCCAATCGTTGTTGTTGCCGATGATCGGCTTCGGCGCCCTCTACTTCCGCAAAACCGCAACCGACCCGCGTCTGAAACCCTCGCGTGCATGGGATATCGCACTCGTCGTCTCATTCTTCGGACTGCTGATCGTCGGTATCTGGGGTCTATACGGGCAGATCGAGAAGCTGTTGTAGCGTCGGGTGTGGAGGTCGAGAGACATACGTAGAGACGGGAAGAACTGCGAGATGTAGAGTGCATCGTGTAGGAAATTGCCTTTGCGAGATCGCAAATAACACACCCTATTACAGTAAAAGAAGTTGTGTGCCACTGCAGGAAATTGCATGTATTAAAGACAAGATTACGTAACATTCAATGCGGTTTGTATTTGGGTGGCATGCCCACCGTTTGGGGTGGGCATGGGCCAGCGATGTTTGAATGTC
>NZ_CFHRBF010000026.1:0-79020 GCF_984380535.1 Thalassoroseus sp. | reverse complement strand
TCCACACCTGCCCACGCTGAGCGTGGGATTCAACTTGCCGTTAAACGGCGCACTCGGTTTGTCCAACGAGCGAGCCCATCAGCGCTCCCACATCCAGGGTCAAGGTGGGGCGGCCGGTCTCGTTGCCGAGCGCTTTGCAAAAAGCACTTTTGCCTGTACCAGGAACGCCGAGCAAGAGCACGCCGCGTGGTCGGATACGAGAGGCTTCGCCCAGTCGTGGCTGCAACGCTCGCAAGCAAAATGCCTTGAGCGAAGCCAGTCCACCCAAGTCCGCGAACGATTCACCACCGCGATGCAGCGAGAGCAAACCGCTCTTGGTCAGTGCTTGGGATTTCAGTTCCCAAATCGCTGAGGGTTCTACGCAGCCATGCCGGACCAACGAGAGGCTGAATGCACCTTCGGCTTCGTAGCGGGTCAGCCCACACGCCGCATCCAAGACCCGCTCCAGTTCGACGCCCTCGGGCAGTTCCCCATCCTCGGTCGCAATTCCTCGAGCGATCTCAGTGATTTGGTTGCGGGTCGGCAGTTCATGTTCGAGGCAGACAAACAGCTTCTCTAGCTCGGTGGGAATCTGAACTACCGGAGAGAGGACGACGAGAAATGTCCGCTGGTGTTTGCCTAGTTGAATTTGCCGGACCACCGCCTGGACAATCTCCGCCGAGTTCAGGAAGCGATGGAAGTTGGACAGCACCAGCAGCGAAACGCCGCCGTCGCTCCCGAGTGTCCCCAAAGCCCGCACGGCGGCCAAGGGATCGGTGCCCGTCGTTTCCGGCAGTGCGTTCTCGGACGATCCCGAGGACCAGAGCCCTTGATCGATGTCCCAGTTCAATAGATCCCACCGCTCATCACGGCAGAGCCGGGCGATCTCCAGTAATGCGTCTTCATGTTCGCAGCTTTGAATCCAGATGCCGGCAAAGCAGGCACGGACGGTCTCCGCCAATCGTTCCGCAAGTGTCATGGAAAACTCCGTATGGTTTGAGGAATGGAGAAGTCAGGCAAACTGCCTGTGTGAATTTCAGGACCGTTTTGCCAAGCGGTCGATGGCCCGCAGCCAGGAGCGGACTTCGCCCTGGGGATCTCGCTCATGTAGCAAGTCGGGCGTCATCCGCTCGGCGGCGCGGGTGTTGAGCCAGCGTTTGGCGCGGTTGGCCAGACGTTTGCGGCTCCGCGGAGCCAGTTGCTCCCAGGGCGTGTCGTCCAGGCCCCGCTGATGGATTCGTTTCGCCACGTTCTCCGCGACGGAATCAAAGTCATCAAATGCAACTGGGATGTCTCCCGCCGCCGCGATCGCGTGCGGATGCAGGTAGTTTTCTAAGCTGCGTTTGCTGGTCAGCACGGCCTGGCAACCCGGTCGACGATTGACCTGCTCGGCGGCCTGACGGCGATACTCGGTTTCCGGGGGCAACTCGTGGTCGTAGAGGTGAAACTCGGGTTGGCCCAGCGGAGCGAGTCGATGCGTGAAAGCCGCCACACTGCCGCCGCCGAAGGGGAGAAAGATCAACTCGCCCTGTTGTTCCATCTCGGCAAGCGGCGGCAGTGTGTGGTCAGCGGTCCGTAGGATCAGAGAAATCCGGCGGAGAAATTCGATATCGTTGGTGCCTTCCACCACGACGATCACCCGCACGGTTCCCACACTCGGTGGTTCGGAAGGAGTCGGAGGATGGGGATCGATACGTCAGGTCTCCTCATGAAGTTGGTTCTGTTGATGGGAAGTCGTTTCGTGGAATTCCGATGTCAGCGTTTCGGAGGTGGTGCGGCCCAAAGCCGCTTCCAACAAGCGGCTGGCCGCCCGACACTCCGCACCGGCAAAGCCCTTGGTTTCCAGCCGGGCTTGACCCTGCGGCGAGATGATGATTTCGACAATCTTCATGAGCCCTCTCCCACTTGAATGGTCAGTTTGACGGAGCCGTCGGCCAGCGGCTGCTCGGTGAGCGTATGCCCCTGACGACACGCTTCGTTTCGTGTTTTTTCGATCGCATATCCTTGCATCAGACGGTCCAGTTCATGTTGGGCTCCCCAGCGGCCTGAGAAATTGTCGAATTGGACCTGTCCGTGCTCGACATCGCAAACCACGGGGTATCGCCACTCGGGTAATCGCACGCAGTAGCCGGTGGCGGTGCCGCTATAGAGGCGGGTGGTTTCCCAAACCGGCTCCGGTAGACCCAAGCGAGAGCAGGCGGTTTTCAAGGCCGCGAGGTCGCGGATTTCAGTTTCGATGGCGACAATGTGCGACATGCAGAAATCTCCATGAATGAGGTGGTGTGGATGGTCAGGTTGTTTCGCTGGACGAATCGCGATCATGCGGCAACCGTTTGTGGTCCCCCGGTTCCAAGAGGCCGATCCGATGCGGATTTTCAGAGGATGGCTGGAACAACGGCCGATCGGTCGCCAGATCGTCCAGTAGGATCTCGGCCACCGCCTGGTCATCGGCCGGCTGCTGAGGTCGTTGCAGCAGATACCAGGCGAGAATCAGCGGCAACGTACAGATCAGCAAGAGGCCAATGTGCGTGATCGCCGCAGCAATCACGGGAGCGGTCCGCCGCTCGGTCGCCAGCTCGCGCCGCTCCTGTTCCAAGGAGTCCCGCTGCCGTCCCAGTTCGGTCCGCTCGGCTTGGACCTCCCGTTGCAGAGCGACCATCTCGGTACGGGCCTGGGCATCGGCTTCGACAAGCCGCCGCGAGCCCTCGGCGACTTCCCGCTGCAGTTCGGAAACCTGGCGGCTTTGCTCGGTTTGTCGGTCCATCTGTTTTTCGGCCAGTTCGACCAAGCGTTGGTTGTCGTGGGGTTCACAACCGATCGTCGTCAGGGCCAGTAGGAGCACGATCGGCAGCCTGTGGATTTTGCGTTGAGGCATCGGATCTCCAGCGTTCAATCAGGCGTTTGAGGAGGTGTTGCAGGGCCAGCCGCCAGCGGCGTTCTTTCAGCAATGCCAGGATGGCCAACAGCAACGTCATGGACACAAATGTCAGAATCACATAGGTCAAGGAATCGCCTCCTTTTTAGGAACAGAGAACAGGAACCGAAGGTGGTGCAGCATCACGCCCGCATGGACAACTCAGGAGTTGGATTTCGCGAGCGGGGCGACTGCGGTCGACTGCGGTGGCGGATTGCCTCGACTTCTCGACTGTCGTCGGCAACGATGAAACTGGACGATCAGAAACGCCAGATCCTCGATCAACCGGGCGCGGTCGCTCTTGGGGGATTGTTCCGACGAGGAACGGTTAGAATTGGCAGGCGGATCGTTCATCGGTAGGCTCCGAGTAAGAAGAAAATCGGGACGCCGATACATAGTGGCGCAGCAAAAAAGCCCCGTCACCAGGACGGGGCTTGTGAGAGGTGATCGGACCAGAAATTGGGACTACTGGACCGTCAAACTAAAATATTCGGGTTGGACAAATTGCAACGAGCGACAACGGAGCGGTATATGTCAGCCCGCACCCGCAATCAAAGCCTTGACAAGGCACTACCGAGATTCTCGCGGTTGTCCATTGTTATAAGGCTGCTCAGGAACGGGCAGTCCCTGCATTTCATACCAGCGACGGTAGCTGTACCAGACATTGCCCGAGTTGACACTGTGGCCTTCGGCTTGCAGAGTGGTGGCCGCCTCGCGGTAACTTTGCTTCTCGATGTCGATGAGTTTGTGAACCCGTTCGGCGATCGCATCCAGACGCGGCGGCTGACGAAGCCAGACGGTAACCTCGGACTCGTGCGGCGGATCGGTCAAATGCGTTTGGTCGCCCTGGGTCTGCACGGCGTGGAGCAATTGCGGGCGAAACACGCCGCGAACATTCGTTCGTTTTCGCCCCGGTCGCTGCTCGACATGGACCCAGATGCGACCGCCCGTCAAGCTCCGAAAGACGCTCAGAGCCTTGTAGATCGCTTCCTCGCCTAACCGGCCAGCCGCCCCGTCCTGGAGCAAGGTGGTGAAGTCAGCCAACAGGCCGCGGACATCTTCCGCCGACAGCGTGGCCGCCGTGCCGTCCAGCACTTTTTTGAGCCGTGCCGCCTCGACCTGAGCAGCGGCCCGCTCCGATTGGACCGAGCGAATTTTCGAGAGAACCTCCTGGCGATCGGCATCCGACCCCTGGCCCGACAACTCGTACAAGTCGTCGACCCGGCGGCTGAGAGTGCGGACGGTATTCTCGACCGCAGCGATCTGCCGACGAATGTCGTCGTCGCCGTGAGCATCCCACTCGCGGCTTCGACAGACGACCTCTTCGATCAGTTCGCCGTCGCAGCCGATCAACTCGGTCAGTTTCTCGCACACAGCCCGCACGGCGTCCTCCCGCCGCACCGCCGACTTGCAGGGACAGAAATCGCCATTCTTGCACTGCATGCTCTGACCGTTGGCGCCGGTTTGATAGAGGCGAACCGGTTCATCCGGCCGGCTGCAGTGAGCACAGTAAAACAGTCCCGTGGTCAAATCCCACAACTGCGTCTGCTTCGCCTGACGGGGTCCACGGGGCCCGGTTTTCAAGCCACGCAACAGAGTCTGCAAGGCCAGGAACGTCTCGTCATCGAGGATTCGCAATTCGTCGCACTGGAAAATTGCTACCTCGCCATCGGGTTGTTCGACCTGCTTGACGTAATCGAGTTTCGTCGAAAACTGATTCCGCTTGCGACCGAATTCCCAGCGGCCGGTCAGACGGATATTTTCCCACAGCCGACGATAAGCTCCGTAGCTCATCCGCCCGGTGGTGGAGCGGGGATCGCAAGGTCCGCCCGCCTTACTCCAACGCCGCACACCCTCCTTGAGCGGCATCTCCTCCAGCAGCCAGCGGGCATGCTGCCGGATCAGGTCGGCGACGTCGGGATCGACTTCCGGCATCGTCCGCGGCAGTCCCCGGTTAGTCAGCGGAGCGTGCGGCAATTCCTTGCGGCGATAGCCGACGCCCAATGCCCCCGTGGTCCAACCGTTGAGGAATAACCCGGTTAGTCCGGCCCGGACATGGTCGGCGATCGCATCGAGCAGCAGATCATCGACCAAGCCATGGGCTTGCAATTGGATTTTCCAGCTTTTCTTGTCGGCGGTGTCGATCCCCTGCGAAACGCTCACCGCTCGCAGCCCCTCCTCGACGACCTCTTCCTGAATCAACTGGTAGCCCTTGAAGGCTTGCCGAAACAGACGACTAGCTTTGAACACCAACAGCACCGAGGCTTGGCGGGCTTGGAGAATCTGCTTCATCCGTTCCAATCCATCGCGGCGAACCCGTCTTCCCTTGACGGCCTCGTCGATGGAAATCAGTTCCGGAGGTACGCAGATGCCATTCCGGGCCGCCCAGATGATGCACTCGCGAATCTGGTCCTCCGTCGAATGTTGCCGCTTGCTACTGTAGCGGGCATAGATCGTGCCGATGACCAAGCCCTTCTCCAAGGCCCAAGTGATCCGTGCGTGGAACGGCGCCTCGGGATCGAATCCGTCCAGGTTGACGTTCGCGGCGGCGGCGGCTTCCAGCCACCACTGATGGACTTTGCGGGCGAGTTGGGGATTCGAGCCGCCCGCGGTCGGTAGGGGAAAAGTCATGTGAGACTCTCCTAGAAATTGTGCCGCGCAGCCATCGGCGAATCACACATTCACCGGCTGCGCGATCAAGAAACAAAACACGGGCCAAGTTAGAAACCGTCGATCACACGGCGATCACACGGCGATCACAGCGTGTGATTTCGAATGAGATGCGAGAGGCGGTGCGCTCGAAGAAATGAACGGGAGCACGTTGACATGCTCTAAGGAGCATCGCTGCGTTGCTGGAGTTCGTTGCGCAAACGGTTCAGCTCTTCGACGACGCTTTCGATGACGGGAATCAGCGCGGAGGCCTCCTCGGGACTGGCCAAGTCGATTTCGCCCCGGTAGCCATCCGCCTGCTGACAGATATCCAGCAACCAGTCGGAGATCAGACTCTTCCGCCCCGAAGGGTTCAATTTTTGTCGGCGTTTTGTCCGGGGTGACGACTTCCGAGGGGAACGTTGACGGCGGCGATACGCCTCCTGCACCGACAGCCCATGCAACGGTTGCTCGCTCTCGAACGAGCGCTGGATGGCGCGGGCTTTGGAGGCTCGGGTTTTATCGATGTTCAACGTGCTGAGAAAGCCAGCCCATTGGCCGTGAGTGAACTGACGACGCGCCAGATTCAATGCCAAGCCAAGCCGCCAATAGGAAACCGCCAGCGACTGTTCGCCAGCGGAGATTTCCTCGTGCCGGGCCTGGGCATACTGGCCGAGTTGCTCGACGCCCCAGTCGTCCGTCGGCTGCGTGTGGGAAAGTTGCGGGTCGCAACTTTTGCGGTGGGAACGGGATTTGGGCTTTGTCATGACTGCTCCATGGAGGAATACGAGGATCACCAAACGATCCACGAAGCAGCTTAGAAATCAGCGATCACATGCCGGTCACAGACTGTGATCAGTCGTCCGCATCGACATGAGAGAAGCCATCAAGAGAGCTGGCAGGGAGACTTCGACAGCTAAGATTCTCCATCATCTATTGTGACGCAAAAACCACCAGGATTTAGCAAGCCATTGACTGATAACGGGTTACACCTAATGTTTTTCCATTTTTTGGCGAGTCTACGTTGTCAGAAATCCTTTCACCTCTTAAGCCGACGCAAATTCGCTAGTGTCGACAGTCCATTCGTCCGCGCCGAGATTTTCCAAGTGGAGTACCTGGATTTCCCCAGAATCGAGATCCAGATAGAACTCCCCTTCTTTCGTGATCTCAATCCGGGAGGCCAGCTGGGCACCGGGTGCGGCGGGCGATTTGTCGATGTCCATGAGAATTTTTCTTAAGCGGTACTTGGTCTGACTGAGCCCATGCGGAGACGGTGATCCACTCAAAGCGTAGCGATCGACACCGGCCAGACGGCTTCCCTGGGCCGCCAGATGCAGCAGGAATTCCCACGGTTTGGACTTCCGATTCCAGTCAATATCCAGGAGAACGCCGTCGAAGAATGCCATCCGAGGTTTCGTGACAACGACCAGACGGTATTGGTGTCGGGCTTCTTCGATGATCTCGTCCGGGGATAACGCCTGCCGATACACGGGGGCGATGTCGGCCAAGGCCGCGAGGACTTTTTGGATGGCGTCCATCACGATCAAGCTGGTGTGTCGTCGGCTGGACTCGCCGCTGGTGAGGGCATCCAACTGGTCATATTCGATGAGTTCGCACAGCCGACGAAATTCCAGGCTCAGCAAGCCGGCCTTGGCTCGGTAACAATCTTCCGTCAGTCCCAGCCAAGACAATTCCGGCCGGGGATGGTAGACGATATAGACCTGCGTCAGGAGGCAGCAGGCGTCCCGCATTCGCGGCTCGTCACCCGAGTAACAAGTGGCCTGGAGTTCATCCAAGCATTGGTCGAGGTGAAACTTGGTTGCAAAGAATCGAGGATAGGCGGCTGTTGGATCGCCTTCAGTCTGCACGATGCGAACGAGCAGTTTGTTCCCGGCGTTGTTCAAATGATGCTGCCAAAAATCGATGCGAGCCCACATCATCCGCGTCACACCATCCCCAAGTACCGGGAAATTCGGGTGAAATTTCACAAACGCCTCGTCCAATGAGGACTCATCGACTTTCAAAAACAGATGTTCGTTGACGCAGGGGAAATCGAGATCCATCACGAGATCGAACCACGGGCGATCCACCATCTTTTCCGCGATGCAACGCCGATCCTGCTCGGGATGGGGGTCATCGGACGCGGATTGGGGTGACAAAGCCCCATATTTCCGCTGATTCAATCCTTCCAACGGTGTTTGGTCCGTCATCAAATCACGGAAGCCGTCCTGGCGTCCCATTTCCGCGATGGCGGCGGCGTGATCGGCCAATGCGTCTGAGACGGCCACGACTTGCAAACGCTCCGGCGTGTCCGTTTCAGCCGCTAGTCGACCGATCCCGAATTTCACGTAACGTCGAAACTTGGGATTTCGCTGCAGATCGGCGACCACAGGCACCACGTCGTCTCGCAGCCAAGCTTCGAGCTCCTCGGACTTTGGCTCGTCGAGTCCCAATGGGCCGGGAGCAATCCGCTGATATTTCTGTTGGGCAATTTCCAAGCGGTCCATCGCGCCTCTCGCTGTTTTCGTTGATGTGCATCACGACAGGTTGCCGCCGTAGGGCAACCGATGGCATTGCCGATCGATCCGTCGTGATTGCTTCGCCGTTCGAGCAACGATCACACGGTGTGATCGGCGTGTGATCGCTCCTTTCTAACTTGGGAATCCGTTGACGAGGACATCCATAAACCCATCCTGCCCGAGATAGCGGCAGGCAACGTTGCGGCCCCGGTATGGTCACCGAACTGCTCACATCACACGAAGCCGCCCGCCGGCTAGGCATCAGCCCAGCGACGCTCTATGACTGGCTCTCCCAGTCCGATGCGGGCAACTTCGTCATCCGCGGGAAACCCACAACGATTCATTATTATCAGGGTGGGCGAAAAGGCCAAGGTCGCATCAAAATCGAGCCGCAGGAAATTCAACGCCTACTCGCCCTGATGAGCGTCTCGCCAAAATCAGGATCCATTCGCCGACCCGTCCGTCCAACGACTCCCTTTCAGCATGTCACCACGAAACTGGGCCGCCCCGACGACTGATTGCATCCGAGGGACACGGCGCTTAACAGCTAAGCGGATTCCACTACTTTACTTGCCGCAAAACGAGGCTGAATTTAGCAATGGCTAACCAGCCGCTCGCTTTGGTTTTGTCTTGCCAAGTGCCTCCCACAGCGGATCGTTGTACTCATCGGCCCATTGAGCATAATGTCGCCAGGCCACCGCCGGTGTGTTGCCCATCAATCCGGCCAGCACTTCGATCGTCACCGGCTTGCCGGTGTAGTAGCCCGAAAGGGTACGTTTCGCGAAGGTATGCCGCGCGGTATACAGGCACTTGTCTTTGGGCAGTCCCAGCTTCTTCTTCAGTTCCAAGAAGCGTTGCACACAGTTGCAACGCTTCCAGGCTCGGCCACGAGTGGAACGGAACAGCGTCAGCCCCGATCCTAGCGGGGCCGCTTCCATCAACTGTCGAGTAATCGTCTCCATTTCCTCGCATAACATGATGCGACGATCCTTGCCGGTCTTTTTGCCGGTTTTGTGTCCCGATTTGCCATCGGCACTGCGGGCCTTGAGTAAGTAGTACATCCCCTGAGGTGTTTCCACGACGTGGTCCGCCGTAACTTTGGCCAATTCGGAATACGGCCGCGCACCGGTGAGCAGACAGGCTTTGATGAACAAACCAAATTCCTCGTCAGCCGCTTCGTACAGGGCTTGTTCTTCCTCCGGGGTGAAGGATGTGACCCGCGGCGTGGCCGTCGGTTTTTCGTAACCGGAGATCGGGTTGGCTTCCAGATCGTCGAACTTGCAGCAGAAATTGAAGGCTGCTTTGATCGAAGCGATCACGTTCCGCTGAGAATTATGATTCCAGGTGGTGTGCCGCTGCAACCAAGTCCGCAGATGCTTCTTCTTGAATTCATCGACCCGCAACGCGCCGCAGTAGCCGCACAAATCGTTGAGCCACCGCTCGACCTGCTTGGCCCACTCGGGATTGGCCGAGCGGTGCAGATCAGCCAGATAGACATCGCAAACCTTGGCCACGGTCCACTTCTCGGCGGATGCGGCCGGAGTCGGTGGCTGGAGTTCGTCCGCCACCTGGATGCGAGCCAGCGCGAGACGTGCCGCCTCTTTGTTGTCCGAACCACGAATCCGTTCGCCCTGTTCATCGAACAACGGCACCCGTTTTTTGGTTCCCGGTTCGGTGTAGTACCAACAATCGGTCTGCTTCCAGTGCCAAGCCGAGCCATGCTGCTGCCGACGCTGTTTTCGTTTCCTGGCCATCGCTCCGTGGTCCTTTCGAGATGAATCCAGTTGCCGCTGGGAATTGACGGGAGAAATTCAGGGGAAGAGAATGCAAACCGAATCGCTTGTTGGTTCCTGGTCACCAAGGGCCCGATTGAACAGGTGGCCTCTTGGTCTTGAGACACACAACAATCGAAACAACGCGACCGCCACAACTATTCCCGCGGAATGACGCCACAACTATTCCCGCGGAATGAGAGGACGCCACATGACTCCAACCAATCGAGACTCGTTTCCCCCCCGCCGCCGGTTATTCCGAAGTCATTTGCTACACAGAATAACTACACTGACGATTTTGCCGCTGACAGGCTTCCTGTCACAACTACTTTATACGCGAGCACTTGAAGCAAAACAAGCCCCTCGACCAAACATTGTTCTAATCATGGCCGACGACCAGGGCTGGGGTGAAGTTGGCTTCCATGGCAACAAAGTCATCAAAACGCCCAACCTGGATCGGTTTGCCGCTGAGGGAACGGAGCTAACCAACTTCTACGTTTCGCCGATGTGCACGCCCACGCGATCATCGCTGATGACCGGGCGTTATCACTTCCGTACCGGTGCACATGACACCTACATCGGACGTTCCAACATGAATCCGGCTGAAACCACTATCGCGGAAGTCTTCGCGAACGCGGGGTATCACACCGGCATCTTTGGCAAGTGGCACCTCGGCGAAAACTACCCAATGCGGGCCATCGACCAGGGGTTTCAAAAAGCTGTCGTGCATGGCGGGGGCGGCATCGGGCAATTTGCTGACTACCCTGGCAACACGTATTGGGATCCGATGCTGCAGTACAACGACTCCTTCAAAAAAGCCAAAGGCTACTGCACGGACGTCTTCATCGACGAATCCATTCAGTTCATGAAGGATTCCGGCGACCAACCGTTCTTCTGTTACCTGCCGGTCAATGTTCCCCACGCGCCATTCGACGTGGCGAAGGAGTTTCGTGCGGACTACGACAAACAGAATTTGAAGGATCCCGATGGGCGAAACTGGGTCGCGCCGATCTACGGGATGATCACTCAGTTCGACGGTGCCTTCGGACGCCTGCTCAAGGCGGTGGAAGAGATGGGCCAGCGTGAGAACACGATCATGATTTTCATGAGCGACAATGGCCCGAACTCGACCTACTTCACCGCCGGCTTGCGAGCCAAAAAGGGCAGCGTCTACGAAAACGGCATTCGTTCACCGTTTGTCATCCAATGGCCCGAGGTCTTGAAGGGCGGTCGGAAATTCAATACGCCTGCGATGCACATCGACTTGCTGCCAACACTGGCCGATGCCTGCGGCATCGCTCTGCCCGACGACTTGATCGTAGACGGCAAAAGTATCCTCGGTTTGCTCAAAGGCGAGTCGTCTGCTGCGACGCAGCAACTAGAACAGCGAACTCTTTTCATGCAGCACAACCGCGGGAACGTCCCCACCAAATACAAGAATGGCATGGCCCGTCGTGGACCTTGGAAAGCGATTGGCAATCGAGGCGAGCCGACCGGTTTCGAGCTGTACAACATTCAGCAGGACCCCGGCGAGAAACAGAACTTAGCCGCCAAGCATCCCGAAATGGTGAAATCGTTCGTCCAAGAATACGAAGCCTGGTTCGATGACGTGACCGCTGAGATGCAGCGTGACGGCGGCATGCCTTCGCCCATCGATTTGGATCCGCAGCAGAAGCTCGACTTCCGTTTCACCTGGCAAGATTGGTGGGGCGAGAAAACGGGCTGGCGGCCTACCAACTATGGCCGCTGGCGAATGAGCAACCGCGGGCTGATCGATCGCTTCGACATCACGATCGTTCCGCATCGACAACACCAAGGACAATCCGCCACGGTGAAGTTCATTTGGATGGATAAAACAATCGTCAAGGAATATGACAGCGTCCCCCCACAAATCGAACTGTCCGATATCAAGTTGGCCAAAGGAACGGGCTTTATGGAAGCTCAGGTTCACACCGGCGGCAAGATGCGCGCGGTTCAAGAAGTTCGGATCAGAGCACACGGCGCCGTCAGTTCGCTTCCCTCCGTACCAGCCTCGCGAAAGCAGGCCAAGTCTAAACCGAGAGGGGTTTCAAAGAATCCGATCGTGCTGCCGGAGGTGCGAGGTCAGTTTGTCCGCATCGAGCTTCCGGGTAAGAACCGCGTATTGTCGCTTGCCGAAGTCGCGGTCTACGAGAAACAGAAAAACGTCGCGCAGAAAATGCGTGCGACGCAGTCCTCGATCGGTTTCGGCGGCAGCGCCGACCGCGCAGTCGACGGAAACACGGACGGCAACTATCACAACCATTCGGTTTCGCACACCGAGAGTGGCGGCACGAACGCATGGTGGGAAGTCGATCTGGGCGGTATGGTGAATGTGGAGCAAATCGTCGTTTACAATCGAACGGATGCTACAGAAAGTCGTTTGGACGGATTCACAATCAAAGTCCTAGACGCCGATCGAAAGGTCGTTTTCAGTCAGGAACAGATCGCTCAAGCGCCCGTCATTTCGTTCCTACGCCTAGGCGTAAAACCAACGCTGATGCACGAAAGCCAAGAATAGAACATGACTTCAGCATTCGTCTTCCTCAGAAGAATAACTGCACGTGAATCGGCCTGTGCCATTTTCCTACCTGCGTTTTCTTTCTCACTTCTGTTGCTTGTCATCGCGTCGGGTATCACGAGTGGCGCGGACATCTACGTTAGCCAGAAGCCCAATGTCATCGTCATCATGGCCGATGATCTTGGATACGCCGACGTTGGTTTTCAAGGCTGCAAAGACATCCCGACACCGAACATCGATCAGCTCGCTAAAGACGGTGCACGTTTCTCGCAGGGGTACGTGACAGGTTGCATGTGCGGACCGTCGCGTGCTGGATTCATCACTGGCCGCATTCAGTCGACGTTCGGCTACTACAAAAATGCGTCGCAGCCGCTAGATCCGAAACAGGGGCTACCGGCGGGAACGAAGACCGTCGCGCACCTCATGCAACAGCAGGGATACATAACCGGTGGTGTCGGCAAGTGGCATATGGGCACGGCCGACCACCAACATCCAGGTGCCTTGGGATACGACGATTGGTATGGCTTCCTCGGCGGCGGATTGATGTATTACCCGCTGGACCATCCGTCGTACAAAGGAAAATATCTGAAGAAGACTAGGCCGTGGAGTCCGCGTGATATGCACCACACGCTGCCGCTGCTACACAACGGCAAACAGGTGCAGTGGGACCAATACCTGACGCGCGAGCTGACCGATGGTGCCATCCGTTTCGTCGAAAACAATCGCAAACAGCCATTCTTTCTCTTTGTGTCCTACAACGCCCCTCACGAGTATCTGGAAGCACCTGTAGAAACGATTGCCAAGTATTCTCCCGAATCCATGACCCAAGTGCCCGGCGTACCAGCGAAGAGTCGATCCATCTACGCCGCGATGGTTGACGAGATGGACCAGGGCATCGGGCGCTTGATGAAGACGCTCGACCGCCTGGACTTGACCGACAACACCGTCGTCTGGTTCTTGAGCGATCACGGTGGGCTAAGACGAACGAGTGACAACCGTCCGCTGCGCGGAGCCAAGGGGAACGCTTACGAGGGCGGACTTCGCGTGCCCTTCGTCGTCCGCTGGCCATCAAGAATCAAGCCGGGAATGGTGTTGGATCATCCCGTGACATCGCTGGACATCGGAGCCACGTCATTAGCTCTCGCTGGCGGCGACCCGAAGAGGTCTGGTCTGCACGGGCGGGACATTGCTGGCTACATGACCGGAAAATCGACGGAGGCTCCACACGATGTTCTCTACTGGCACGTCGGAAGCGGCCCGCAAGATCTGAGCGGAGTCCTGCGGGAAGGCGATTACAAGATGCTCGCCCAACGTGGCAAAGTGCAATTGTTCAATCTCAAGGAAGACCCGGCTGAGTCAAACGACCTCTCCAAGGCCGAGCCAAGGCGGGCAGAGAGAATGTTGACGCAATGGATCCGGATGAATGAGAACAGTCAACAGCCGTTGTGGGGCGGAGGTCAAAGCAAGCCAGCAAAGGACAATTATCAGTATACGGATTACGAATGGCTGAAAGGGACTCCGCATTACAGAGCCAAAAACTAAAGCAGTAACGTGTCGCGTAATGGGTTCGCCAATATTTCTTTGCTTCATCCAGACTTCTGGCGAAGTCCCGGCAAGACAAGTGCAGACAAGACACGAGGATTATCCACAATAAAACCAGATCACCTTTTTGCTGCCCTTCTATCGCTTTTCCTTCCGTCGATTGTAGTGGCCGACGAAGCATCATGGCCCAACTTCATTGTGTTTCTGACGGACGATCAGGGCTGAGGAAATCTTGGCTGCTAAGGCCATCCCTCATCAAGTCGCCGAACCTGGACAAGTTCGCCAGCGAAAAAATGCGGTTCACGCAGTGCTATGCCGGATGCTCAGTGTGTTCACCTTATCGCGACAACACATTCGTTTTTTATTCGTCCGACAACGGTCCCGAAGGCAACGGGACAGCCAGTCGCACACGCGGCTTAGCGATCTATCGGAATCGGTCTCGAAACTTCCGCACGTTCCGACCGAGCGAATGGAAACCCAAGCGGCGACGGGAACTGATGGAAATCGTTTGACCAACCATTCGACCAAAACGGAAGCACCACAGTGCCGTCCTATGCCGAAAAACGAGTTTTCGACAGGCTTGAATTTGGCGAGAACTGCCAAAGAAAAAAACCGCAAGTCTCAGTCAGATGAGAACTTACGGGTTAATTCGGTTGAAGAGGCGCCGCCCGGATTTGAACCGGGGATGGCGGATTTGCAATCCGCTGCCTTAGGCCACTTGGCTACGGCGCCTGATTGATTTGTGTGAAACTAATAATCGGCGGAAACCGTCGTTGGATTGAATCGATTTCTCGAATTTTTCGATTTCCTTCTGGCAAATCGTAGTAGTCGTGTTCCGTCTGGTCAAGACCTATCGAACCGATGCTGGTCCGCCGACGGATATTTACTCGCTGGACTCCGCTCGGGCTGAGAGGAGGTGGAGTTCTGTGTTGAAGATCTGGATCAAGGCGTGCAGGATCGATGCGAGCAGGGGGCCGATGAAGACTCCCCATAGTCCCATGACCTGAATTCCGCCAAGGACGCAGACAAACCCCAACAGCGGGTGGAGTCTGGCGTTCGTTTGTAACACGAAGACACGGACGAGGTTATCGACCGAGCCCACAATTGCCACTCCAATGATCCACATGGCGATTGCTTGCCAGAAATTGCCGATCAAGAACAGCCAGACAACACAGGGGCCCCAGACAAGAGCCGTACCCACGAGAGGAATCAGTGAACAGAATGCTGCGAGCGGGAATATCAGTAGGAACGGGCGGAAACCGAATGTCACAACCATAATCGCAGCAACGAAGCCTTGAGCAATAGCCGCGAGAAATGTACCGGTTGCAATTGCTCGGGTCGTGGTGTTGAACTTTGTGATCAGCTGTTCTTGATGGGATTTTTGCAAGGGGATCAGCTTCTCTGCTGCTTTTCGGAAGGTGTCGCCGTCTGCTAGGAAGTAGTAAAACGCGATAATAAAAATCGCCAGCTGAACGACGGCGGCAACTAGTGCACCGACGACACCGATTGCGGTTCCGACGATTCCGGAAGTCTGTTGCGACAACCATTTTGCAGCGGACCGTAAGGTCTTTTGAACCTCTCCTTCGATGTCGTCGGCCTCCCAAGTCGTCCCTAAAATCGTGTTGAGCTGTGCCGCTACGCGTTCACCGTCAATTTGCTGTTCTAAAGTCTGTGACCATTCGCGGAATGATTCATCCTGGATAGCTCCTGAAACGAAGCTGCCGAGTTTGATGGTGATCAAGAACACGCTCACCAGCACTGGAATCAGCACGACGAGCAAGACGATCCCAGTCGCGATTCCGGCGGCCAACCGCGTACGGCCGTGCATTCTGCGACCGAGTGCACGGTACAGGGGTTGGCAAATAACGGCCAAAACTCCTGCCAGAAACATGGAAAGAAGAAACGGGGCGATCACGCGAAAGAACATGACCCCCAAACACACGATGAGCGTCGTCACAATGGCGAGTGACGTCCACTGCATTGTCGTCGACTTCGAGATCGGAGAGTTCTGGCTTTCGGCAGACTTTTGAACAGTCACAAACGTGCTTCCGATAAATTTTTTAGTGGAAATCCTGTGAAAGGGTGTTTATACTCGACCGCACTTCAAGATTCTCACCACTTGCCTTCTACTTCAATATGATCGCTCGAATCGCTTTCTCGGCGAAAATTCCGTAACTCGGGCGAACCTTGTTTCCAATTCAATTTGCGATTCAACAACACGAATCATCCTTTACGATTGATTTCATGGATGAGTGCCATGCCACGACGTCTCATAATTACCCTGACCGCCGCTAATCGAGTCGGTATTTTGGCAGGGGTTTCTAACGCCCTCGCTGAATTGAGTGGCGATTTGCAGGAAATCCGTCAAACGGTCGTGCAAAAGTTCTTTACAATGATCATCGCCGCCGACTTTCCGGCGGAGCGAGATCCACAAATTGTATTGGACCATATTCGCGATGTCTGTCGTCCGTACTCGGTGGATGTGACTTTGAAAGATCCGTTGGATGAGCATCTGCAAGATGACGCCTGCAGTAAACTTCAACGGTTTTGGCTGACGATGCGGGGGCACAACGAGCCGGAGGTCATGCGACGCGTGTCCTCTCGTTTGGCTCAAGATCAGATCGACATTTGCAATATGCACGCCGTCAGTACCGCACAAGGGGAAGGGTTTCGCTTCTTGATGGAAATTGCCGTGCCGCCGAAAGTGGATATCGATCTACTTCAAGCCGATTTGATGTGTCTCGGTGAAGAAGGAAAGATGGACGGCGTTGCACTTCAGGAAATCGAGCTCGAAGATTCCGCGATCTATCAACGGACAAACATGTTTATGGCAGACCTTTCTGCGATTGACTGAAGTTGAGATTGTCCAAGCATTTCCCGAAGCCGTTTTAGCTGACGTTGACACTATGTGAACGTCAATTGGGAACGCCCCTTAGGGAGTGCAAAACAAACGGTGTGGGAAGCTTCCCTTTGCATCCACGTTCCTGGCGACAACTGGCGTTGCTCTTGAACTTCACGCAGTTTCGTGATTTGCTCGCCTTGAGTGAGGGTTGGGGTACCGGGTTTTGATTGTTCAACTTGCAGCGTAAAGTTTGGGCAGTCGAATGGCGCCTCGAATGAGATCGTGTGCTGTTTGCGTTGGATCTGCGTGAGTTCTTTGGCGGTCCAATACCGGCCGATTTCGCTGACTTTCATCCAGAGTGTCTCGGTCGAGAAACGACTGTTGATAGCCGTGACGACTTGCTGGAACGCTTTGAACCCCGCCTTCGAACCGTGACTGTACATGCCCGGCCAATGACACAAGAAGACGGCCGGTTCGCCACGCAAGATCAGATCGACCAGCCGGCCAGCCGACGCATCTTTGGTCGCGTAACGGTCGGGTTCGGGCCGAGAATCTCCATCCCAACCGCCAAACCAATCTCCTGTGCCTGCGACGACGTTCACAGTGGCTCGAACGTCATCCGTCCCTAAACCCGAAGCAAATTCCACTTGCGGTGCTGTCGTTTCGTGGTTGCCGACGACGTATTTGAAGTAGTGAGGTAAGTCGGTCCCATAGACATCTCGGACGGCTTCGAAGACCGCTCGGGACAACTCCGGCTTCACGAGATTCCCGAATCCGCCCGGTGTCGTCACGCCCTCACAGGGAAGTTCGCAGTTCTTGAGAATCCGCAGCGCATACGCCAAGTACGCGGCCAGTTCATCGACGCTTTTTTTCTCCTGCGGGTAGCTGTTCTCCATCGTAGCCGAGCTAATCTCCTCGAGTGGTCGGCCGGTTTTTAAGTTGATGACGCGGGTGTGTGTAATCATTTCAGGATGGATGTCCCAATTGGGCACCATCAAAGTGCGGACCAGTTTCAGGCTGTCCTGAAGCTGTTTCCGCGACCATCCGGGTAGTTCACGATCCATCCAGCCGACACAAGCCGGATAGGGAACGATGCTGTATTTGCCTTTGACCCCATTTTCAGCACACCATTCGCCGAACTCGCGGACGAACGTATCCGGAATTTCCCGTGGCCAGGTCTGCCAAGGTGTGTTGTATCGACCCGGCCAGGCGGCGGCGAATTGAGGCGTGCAGAAGTGTCCCATGTTGACCAGGCACGTCGAGTCATCAATGATGAACGACAACGGAACCCGTCCCTGCGGATTCAGCACCGTGACCGTTTCGTCTTGTGCAGCTCGGTCTCCGTGAGGGATTTCCGAATGTGCCGCTGCCGACAAATACGAAGTTCCCCATGCAACCGCAGCTGTTCCGACAGCGGATCGTTGCAAGAACTCTCGTCGCGTGAGTGACCGCATCGTGTGCCCTTTATCAACAGTTTGCACGGAACGAAAACCTCTCCCACAATACGGCGACGTCTCTACGAATGCAATTTGATGGATTCGGCTGAACGCTGCATGCGTTCGACGATTTGCGAGACGCGTTGTACGGCGGTTGCGATTTCCTCGGCGGTTGTTTCAAAGCTGACGGAAAACCGAATGGCCGAGCGGTACACTTCTTCTGGCAATCCCATGGCGACGAGTGTTTGATTCGGCAATGTCGAACCACTCGCACATGTGCTGCCAAGCGAGCAACAAATCCCTGCCAAGTCGAAGTTGACTAGAAGTGCCTCTGCATCGATGCCCGGAAAGGAGATGTTCAACGTATTCGGCAGACGGTTGGCTCCCATAGCATTCACGACGGCGTTGGGACACGTTTCGAGAAGTCCCGCTTGAAGTTCATCACGTCGTTCTCGCATCAGCCTAGTGCGTTGCGATTGGTCCCTGTGCCAACACTCGAGCGCCGTCGCCATGCCAACCGCCAACGCCACCGGTTCGGTGCCGGGGCGGTGTTCACTCTCTTGGTGCCCACCCCGCAATAGCGGTGGTAACGTGGTTCCACGTCTTAGCAGTAACGCTCCAATCCCACGTGGGCCATGGAATTTGTGAGCAGCCAGCGACATCGCCGTGCACGCTAAGCCCGCAAACGAGACCGGAATCTTCCCCACCGCCTGAACGGCATCGACATGCAGCGGAATACCGCGTTCCCGGCAGAACTCCGAAATCCGCTGCAAATCCTGTATGACGCCCGTCTCATTGTGCGCCAAGATAACCGTTGCCATACGGAGGTCGGAGTCCGCGAATTCGGAAAGTTGCTCCGGCTTCAACATTCCGTGCGAGTCAACTTGCAAGCATTCAAGCCGAAAACCCCGCTCGCGTTCTAGCGTTCGACAACACTCCATGCTGGCCAGGTGTTCGCCTTCTGTGAGCAGAATGGCTCCCGGAGACATAGCCTGTGCAAACCCCTGTATCGCCAAATTTGTCGATTCCGTACCGCCACTGGTGAAAATGACTTCACTCGGATCGGCCTCCAAAATGGAAGCGATCTTCTCACGCGAATCTTCAAGAGCTTTGCGGGCCGTGCGTCCTAAACCATGATGACTACCCGGGTTGGCGAAACTCGCTCGCCAGTGCTCGTTCATGGCGTCGAGCACTTCCGGCAACGGGCGGGTGGTGGCATTGTTATCGAGATAGATGGAAGTCGGCATTGGGCTCAGTAAACAAAGGGAACAACGTATACTCAAGACAATTGCCACGAGATACACTCGGACGATGAGATTCGGGAATTTCAGGCACTCCAGGCTTGCAGAGCCTTGGGAACTCGTTATCCTAACGCAATTCTGGACTTTTTCTGCGAGAGAATACAGGTGCTGTGATGGCGGAACTTCGGGGACACGCAAAAAAAATCGATCGTTTGATCGAAACCAAAACCAAGTTGGCCGAGAAGTACGAACGTAAGGCCGCTAACACTCGTAGTCAGCCACAGCGACAATCGTCGATGTATCACGCCAACCGTTTTCGTCGGCAGATCGACAACTTGACCCGTCAACGAGACGCAATTATTGCCGCTCGGTAGTCAGACGATCAATCGTTGTATGCGTGGGGGGCTGGTAGGCATTTTGCTCGGCCCCCGCGAGTCACTGCCCGCAACAACTCTGGGTTAGCCGTTCTGGTCGAGTAGATAGATTGTCATGGAGCGAGCACCATGCGCTCCGATGACCAGCGACTGCTCGATGTCCGCTGTCTTCGATGGACCGGCGATCCAACCGCTGAAACCCCGTTGTGAGAATGCTTGGGGCGAGTGAACGCGAAGCCACTCATACGCTTCGTGCATGTTGCTGACCACTTGCCCGCCTTCGACCACTAACGCGACGTGCTGGGGTAGAAAATACAGCACCCGATGCTTAAGGTTTTCGTCGCTGACCCACACGGCTCCGTTCTCAGCGATCGCCAGCTTCGCTGGAAGAATGGCGAAATCAATGTCGTCCAGGTGATGCGGGTCGTCAATTGCATCTGGATCGACGTTGCCGACATCCACGCCGGCAACTAGCGAGACGATTTTCTTTCCCTCGCTGAAGGCAGGTATCTCGCGGAGGTGGCGTTCAATCTCGGACGTATCATTGGCCGCAACACAAAGACCGCCGATTCCGCCGAGCGTCTCCGCGAAGTGTTCCCGAGGGTTGGGGTAGGTCGTCCAATCGCCTGCGAGCGTGGGATGCGGAACGGCTTCCACCAATTGCCCACGGACCCGCTTCAACACTTCATCTCGGCTAGACATAGAATTCTCGTTGGTACTCGACGACGAGCGTCATTAGGCTCCCGGCTTATTGCGGGCGGGAGCAAAATTGATGTTTTGAATGTAGCGGATCATCTTCATTTTGCCGTCGGATGTTTTCTGCATCCGGCCACTCACCGCACCGACGGCACTGATGACGTATTCGTAATTCAGATTGTAATCCGCTTCGATCTCAACTTCCTGCTCCTCGGTGAGCGGATTTCCCGGCCGACCGATTGCCTTGAGAATCAATCCGTTAAGTCGTTCGAAAGCTGCGGTGCCCGTTCCAAGATCGCTGCCGTTGAACTTCAAGCTGGCTAACTCACCGTTGGCCTGGGCCGTCAACTGCACTTTGAGCGGAGGCAGGTTTTGCTCAGGGATTGCATTCGATGCTTGAGCAGCGACTGGCATGTTGATGCTAAAATCGCCTTCCGGCTCGACAATTTTCAGAGTCAACATGAAGAAGATCAGCAACTGAAACACGACATCGATCATCGGAGCCATTTGCGGCTCGATTTTGGCAGCTTCGTTTTTGTTCCGAATTTTCATGACATCAAACCTGTTGCAGTTCGTTGGCGTCGACCCAACACGAGAGGGGCTAGAGAGTCTTCTGTTGGGCTTTCAAGGCAAATGTCGTAAAGCCAACTTCCTGGCAGAGTTTGATCAACTCCTGAACTTGCCCAAACGGTACCTTCGAGTCCGATCGAATCGTCACGGAGACATCTTTCGGATCGACACCGGTCGCTACATAGTTATCGCGTTCGAGTTTCAACGGCGAACGGAACTGCTGAACCGGAAGACTTTCACCGGCATAGAACACCAGCGGCGTTCCGGCACCGATAATCTCGCCCTTTTTGTTTCGGTCGTAACCGAAGTTGATCACGAATTCCTTGTCGCGTTTGACCTGGGGCGGTTGTGCCAACTGGTCTTGCGGAAGCTTGACGCGTTCGTCGGCTTGCGTTTGTTCGAAGTTCGAGATCACCATGAAAAAGGCAATCAATTGGAACACGATGTCGATCATCGGAGTCATGTCGACTTCGGGAACGGTTGAAGCGGACTTCTTGAATTTCATGGCAAACTCACGTAGGTCGATGAAAACTCGCCCATGTCATTATGAGCGAGAATCAATGAGTCGGATTCAGCAAATTTATTCTTGGGGTGCAGCAGGTGCGGCGGCGGGTGCTGCTCCTGCAGCGGGCTTCTTGTTGACGGTCGAGAACCGGCTCATCAACCCTTCGCTGACCATGCCGACTTCCAGCACCAACCGTTGCACACGGTTCCGCAAGAGGCTGTAGAAAATCATCGCGGGAATTGCGACCGCGAGACCTTCGATCGTTGTGAACAACGCGGTCGAAATACCGCCGGCCAATTCGCTTGGTTTCGGAGACGTTTTGCTGCGTTCGATCGTTTGGAACGACGTGATCATCCCGTAAACGGTTCCCATCAGACCGAGCATCGGAGCGATTGTACCGATCAAAGCGAGATAGCTGAGACGGTGTTCGAGAGCCATGTTCTCTTCTTCACCGACTTCCTGCATCCCTTCGGCGGCTTCTTCGTAACCCCGGTTGAGTTTGCTGAGTCCGGCGGCCAACACGCGGGCGATGAACGAGTCATCGGCTTTAGCGGTTTCGTAGGCGCCTTGGTAGTCTTTTTGGGTCAATCGTTGTTCGAAGTCGTCGATGAAACCTGCGGGCATGAGGTTGTCGCGACGCACTTGCAAGGTGTTCATCATGATGAGAGCCACCATGATGAACGAGAGAATCAGCAGCAGCAAACCAAAGAAACCCGACGCCCGAATCGCGTAGCTGAGGAAGCTTTCCTTCGGAGCAGCGTCTGTATCGGCAGTTTCTTCGCCGCCTTCGTCAGCTGGTTCTTCAGTGGCTTCTTCGTCTTGAGCATAGACGGCAGTCGGCGTCATCACAGTCGCTGTGAACGCACCGCATGCCAATGCTCCGCAAAGCAGCATCGACCAACTCACGCTGAGAGCCGCTCCCGCGTTTGAAATTTTAGACAACAGACCTCGCAACATGGATTTCACTCCGCAACGCAAATTATCGGTAACTTCCAGGTGTTTTCTGGGTGATGCACACGGCCTGCACTCTTGCAGGGCTTTTGATATGTTGAGTTTCCCGATTCTAAACAGCCATGATGGCTCAACGCCAGCACTGAAGTTCGGGATTTCAATCTTTGATTCATTCGCTTTCGGGGTGACAGATTAGCTGTCGGCGTTAGTTGCCGCCAGCGAGTTTCTTGGCCCATTCCGAATTGGCATACAGTGACCCCAACTGAGCCCGTGAGTCGGCAGCACGTTCGGGTTTGCCAACTTCGTTCCACAGACTGGCCAACCGGTATAACGCTTCGGCGTGCAGGTCTTTTTCGGAATTAAAGAGCACGTCGACATGCAGATACGCGATAAGAGCCTCTTTCTTCTTGCCACTTGCTAGAAGTGTATCACCTTTGCGAAGAAATGCTTCGGCTAATGTTTTTGTGTCGTCGGTAGCTGCTTGATCGATGACTTCGGTCAACATTTTGGCTGCTGCATCGGCTTGGTTTTGCCGTTGCAGTGTGGTGGCCAACCCGAGCATCGCTTCGAAGCGTCGGGCCTTTTCGATTTCCGTGGCAGCGTTCGCATCCACGACGGCTTGGAATTGTGCCTGAGCCTGCGGAATTTGATTTTGTTTGAGCAACAATCGCCCTTGTGAGATTTTCGCCGACATTTTGTAGTCTTCCCACGGCGAATTGGCGAGCTTGCTCAGTGTGGCATCCGCTTTGACTCCGTCGCCCTTGGCGATGTACAGATCCGCCAGCCAAGACTGGGTCGGATAGTACCGAAAACTGTTCGGGTGAGCTGTCTGGAACGCTTCGAGCTTCGCGATGGCTTCGTCCAACTTCGACGGATCACCTTTGGCCAATTTCGCCAATGTGCGGGCGATCAGGAATTCGATATCTGTGCGGACGATTTCGTTTTCCGGCTTCACTTCGCCGAGCATTTCTTCGTAGCCGCTGAGTGCTTCGGTCAGTTTGCCCTGGCTTTCGTTTCCACGAATGATCTGCAACCGCAATGGTTCTTCTTCGAAATCCACGCTGGCGATTTCGTTGGCGGGAATCTTGAACTCTTTCTTGAGACTCCCGACACCACTGCTGACCACCAATTCCGTGGCAGACTGCCCAGTGATCGTGCCGGTTTTGCGTTCGTTGCCGCTGCCTTTCAGATAGACTGTATCGGCGGCTTGCACCGAGATCGACCCGACAAGAACGACAAGGCTAGCGAGCAAGGCGAACGTTTTCTGACGACAAAACAAGGACATCGGATGAATCCTGGTTGATTGAACGGAGTGAAAAAACCAATCGTCTGGCGAGTGCGAAAGTTACTCGGCGTCTCCGGTCGGAGGTTTCGGACGTGGTTTGGGTTTGGGTTTCGCTTGAGGCTTCGGTGCTGCACCGGCTTCCGGAGATCGGGTTGGAGCCGGGCGTTTTTTCCTGGGGGCCTGCCCTTCAGACGCTTTGCGAGGGGCTGCAGACTTCTGTGGCGATGCTGCAGTCTTTTGAGGCGTTGCACCGGGTTTTTTCGACGCTGCCGGTCGTTTGCGTGATTTCGTCGGTGCTGGGCCTGCGCTGCCGCCACCGAAGACTGGTTCGGAAGTTCCATACGATGGCCGACGAGCCGGTCGTTTCGACCCCTTCATCAAGAAGAACATCGTTCCGCCGGTTGCAGCCAATGCGACGAGCAGACCAAGAATGATCCAGACCGTGCCTGGACCTTCCGGCGGCGGTGCGACATCGCCGGCTTCTTTATCATCGCCTGCGTCCGCTTGAACGATCGTTTCCGGGACGATTGTGGGAGTTTCGATCCAGGTGGGGTCGGCTTTGGCCTCGGCCACTTTACTGATTGCTTGCGGTTGTGCGTTGGGATTGACGTCTTGTTGAACGTCGCGGTAGAGCGAATTGAACTTCGACATCCACTCGGCATCGACCTGTTCGACATTGACGAACAACGGAAGGTTGCCAAGTTCCGAGGCGGCAATCTCCAATTGGTTTTTCTTCGCATCCGATGAACTTTGTTGATCGGCATATGTCTGGCGACTGATCGCAATTTGGTACAACGCGTTGAGCATCTGCTCGCGAGGTTGCTCAGACTTGGTTTCGATCTGTGTCAGGCTCTGAAGCAATTCCGGTTTCCGACTGACGTCTGCGAGCGGCGAATTGATCGCATCCCGCAGGACTTGCACCTCTTGGACCGCGGCTTGAATCTCCGTCGGTGTGGCGACCTTCGTTAGTTGATCGAGTCGTTGTCGCCCTTTGTCGGTGATGATGTATGGGGTGCCCGGTTCGCTGGTGACCGGCTTGACGAGATCGTCGAATTCGAGTTGATCGATTGCCCCGTCAATGGCCCAAACCGCTCGACCGAGCTGCAAAGCCTTGGAAAGTTCTTCGATTGTGTGCTGTTGTTGTTGCAACTGTCGCAACGTAGCTTCCCCGACGAGTTTCTCCACTTCCGCTTTGCGTTTTTGGATGCGGCGGTATGTTGCGGAGCCTTCGGGGTCGGCGGTGACTAAGCCTTCGATCTTGCGATTGAGTTGTTCGATCTGCTTGGCCCGTTTCTGCTCCGCATCAGCACTGCCCGCGGGAGCGGATTGGAGGGCCTGCAACTCGTTCCCGAGTCCCTGCCACTTCTTGGTGACAGCGATCGCGTCGGTCACGGTTTTGAGTCGCTCCTCGGCCGCTTTGACTTCCTCGGGTGTGGCGTCCCCTGCTTTGATGGTGTCGTATTCGAGTTGCCGTTTCTCGAGGAGTTTGGTCGTGTTCTCGGCGGCATAGATCTTTTGCAATTCCGCATTGAAACCGGCTTTGGTTTCCTCGTTGCTGCGGAGTTGTTGGCCGATGCGTTGGGCAATACCCTGCCAGCCCCAAACTCCCGCTTGCTGATCTCCGCCGATTGCTTTCATCAGATATTGCAGCGTGTCAGGACGACTGCTCGATCCCCAATCCTGCAAGAGTTCAGCGGTCGCAATTTGCACCTCGATCGCGTTCGGCAACTCTTTGATGATCTCTGTGAGTTTTTCGTAGCCTTTTTCAAACTCACCGGCAGCTTGATAGACCTGACCCAACCGCAATTTGATGCCCGTAAGGCCTTGGGGAGGTTTCGAATCTTTCGACGCTTTGTCGAGAATCATTTGGTAGGTTTCGGCGGACCGCTTGAAGTACTCGGTGGCTTTTGCCCCTTCGGCGGTTTCCCCGAGAGCCAAGTAGGTTTCCGCGATCCATTGCAACGCTCCGTAAGAGGTGCCGGCATCGTTACGCTTTTGGTAGAGGGCGTCCAAGAATTGTGAGAATGAAGTCAGGATTTGCTCGAATTTCTCGGGCGGGCCGACTTTCTTCGTGCGGTCGAGTTCTTCTTGAATCTGCCGACCGAGTTGGACGTAAATCTGTGTGACCTCGCTGCCTCCGTCCTCACCGACGACGGCTTCGAGTTTCTTCATGGTGTCTTGAGCTTCGGCGATCTGTTGCGTGCCTACATACGCTCGCAGCAGAAGTTGGTACACAACACTCGCAAAAGCTTTACTTTGAACGCCGACTTTCGGACGGGTTTTGTCTTCAGAAATCTGAATAGCTTTCACCGGCGCGTGTGGATCGCTGGTGACCAGTTGAATCGCTTCTTGGAACTTCTGCTGATTGACGAAGATTTGTCCCCGTGTGACTTTGGCCGCGATCAGGTCAGCAAGTTTCTCCGGGGGTGCCCCTTCCGGTGTCGAAGCTTCAACCTTCTCGATCCCGGTTTTCAGAAAGGTCTGAGCCTTGTTCTGCCAGTCTTCAAGGGTTTTTTCATCGGGGCGTTCGGCTTCGGGTTTTCGGAGTGCTTTCAAATACGCATTCCAAAAGGCCTCACCCGCGCTGATTTGAGCCGTGGCATAATGTTTTGTCGACGAAACTGGCACTGCACCGAACCAGTTAGCGGCTTCGGCCGGCATGTCCCGACGCATGTAAATTCGTCCGACCGTCATGCGGGAGTCGTCTGCCAAACCGCTTTCGGGAAAACGGTCGATGATCGTTTGGCAAACCCGTAAAAGCTGGTCGAGTTCAAAACTGACATCCGGGTCGTTCCCGTCTTCGTCTTTGGGTTGGGAAGCGGCCTCGTTGTAGGCTTTGACATAGGCTGCCATCGCGATTTTGGCAGCGTCTCGGGCCATTTCCGGTTCGGAACGGGCGAAGCGGTTGGCGATGAACTCGGTCATCACACCTGCTTCGAGCGCACGGTCCATTTTGTAGTACACGAACGCCAAGAGATACCGGGCCAAGTTGATCTGCCGAGCGTCGACGGACGAATCCGCCAAGTTCAAACCGAGTTGTAGAAGGCTCGCCGTCTCGTCGAGATGCGCTTCGAGGAGATCTTCTCGTTGTCGAACTTCCGCTTCGGGCAGTTTCTTGGCCTTGGCTTGGTTGATGTCGTCTTCAAACTCGCCAATTTTCTTAATTCGCACTTTGGCCAGGCCGAAGGCTTCATCGAAGGACTTGGGATCGCTGGGGTTAATGTTCAGCGACGCCTTCAAGCGTTGAGCCATGAACTGCGCGACATCTTTATATTGCCCCGTCCAGCGGGTGAGTTCTTGAGCTTCCTTCAAAGCCAATCGCAGTTGCTGTTCGACGACTTTTTCTGGTTGTTCTTCTTGGCGTAGCTTGTTTGCCAGCGACTCGTGCGCGAGGGCTTTTTGATAACGAATTCCGAGCCCGGTCGGGGTTCGCGCCAGAATGCGATTGCTGGTGTCGTTCAGCCATTCGCCGGATTCATCCACGACGAGTTGGTAGTCGGCTCGACTCCGATGATTCAAACAGATCAAGCGGAAATGCCGCACTTGGTCTTGCAGGACTCTCAACGACCGGGAAACGGTGGCTTTGTCTTTGCCGTGCTCGAGTAGTTCGTTGTAAATCCCCAGGGCTTTGCCGATATCGTTTTGCTCTTCGAAGCATTTGCCTTGCCACATCCGTGCGTACAACCCACCGACTTGGCTACGATACGCCTGATGGATTTTCTCGAAGTCGTTCGCCGCTTCGGTCAGTTTTTTCTTGAACTCGTCGGAACCATCGGTGTACGTCTGAGCTTCCTCATAGGTACACATGGCGAGATCGATCTGCGCCTGCATGTAATCGATTTCCGCTTTCTTGCGGGCTTCACGCTGTTCTTTCTCATCGGTGGGGATGAACTTCGGGAAGGCTTCGTAAATCTCTTTGTATTTGTCGTGAGCCGACTGAAAAATCTTCCGCGCAGCCAACACGTCTTCCCGTGCTTCTTGCTGCATTTGGGGCTTTTTGTCTTCGTTGACCGGAGAATTCGCATCCCAAATTTTCACGCGAGCCTTACCGAGAAGAATGTTCCCTCGTTCGGCTTGGGCTTTCCCGACGAGTTCGTGGTCGGGGTTGTCACGGACGAACGTCTCCAATTGCCCGGCTGCTTGGTCGAGGGCAGCTTCTTGGGCTTCCGGGTTCCGCATCGTTTGCGCGTTTTTGAGAAGCGTGATGCCACGTTCGTATGGCAGCCGCTTTTTCATCTCCGCATTGAGGGTGGTGTTTTGTTCCAGCGTATCGAGGTAGTACAATGCTTCGTCAAAGTACCCACGAGCACGCAAGCCATCGAGGAACTCTTGCTGAAGTTCCGCTGCTTCCACTGAAGGTACAGACAAGCCATTCGTTACGCCAAACGGCATCAGAAGGGTGAGAAGTGCCCACAACGATACAGTTTGGCAGCGTCTGAAAGTGATCATGGTTCGATTCCGAAACGCTTCGGTCAATATTCGTCCGACTCAATTTTCGATTGAAGCGGGAATGGTGGGGATTGAGCTGAGGATGAGAGGCCCGGAAGACCTCTCCGATCCTCCCTTCTCAGCATAAGCCGCTCCGCCAGTGTACGCAACAAAGCGCATCGGGAATTGTGACGTTATTCGCCGATCGTGAACGTCCGTTGCACTACTGCGAGAATCGGTTGGCGTTTCGATTTTTGAGAGATGTCGACTTCGAACGGGCGGCCAAGACTGTTCCCTGCCCGGTCTTCGAGGATGGTTTCAACACGGAGTTGATACTCTCCGGCCATCCATGCGGTGTCTGGGGTCAAACGCCACTCCGTCTCCCCATTCAAGACCTGAATCCGCCCAGCGATCGGTCGGCCGTTCGGGGAGATCACTTCCAGAACGCGTGAAGCCAGAGCGTGGTCGAGCGGTTCATCGAATCGAACGGTCAGCGGCGTTTTGCTGTCGCGACGTGGTGTGTTGAGTTCCCAGTCGGCAATCTGCGGTTGTTCCGCATCGGCCTGGCTAACGCGAAAGGACTTTCGGAACGTTTCCTTCATCGGTTTGCCGTCGAGATTTTTCCAGGCGGCGTCGACAACCAACGTGTAATGTCGACCTGCTTCGAGCGCCGGTCCCGAATCTTCGCGTGGCTTCAAACCGCGTTTGATCCGGCCTGGGTCCAACAGCAATGTCAGACGGGTGCCGTCTGGGCTCCACATTTCTTGATCGATTTCCAAGAACGGTAGTTCGACTTCTTGGTGCTTGTCATTGATCAAATGAATGAAGCGATACGAATCGCCTTGGCGCATCGGCGTGGAAAAGTGGAGATAGAACTTCAGCAGGTTTTCGGGAAGTGTGTCGCCCGATGGATAGACGTGCGTCAGTTCCGGCGTTTGCGGTGGTTTCGTCGGCGTGATCTTGAAGTTCTCACGCACCGGTACCAGATCGCCCCGTATGAGCACAGCCCGATAAGTCACTCCGGGATCGAGTGGAAATCGTGGACGGAACAGCAATCGATTGTCTTCGACGGACTGACGCCCGAAGACCGCCAGCGAATCCTCCATGGCATCCGCCACAAAGATTTTCAGCTTCGCCGATTCCAATTGCCCCGTCGTGAGTCCGTCGACCGAAAACACGTTTGTCTTCGGTTCCAAGTTGATTTGGACCGTTTCCGGTTCGGATGCGAGTCCGAGGGCCATATTACCCAGGATTGCACAGACGAGAATAGATAGGGTTCGCATCGATTCAGTACTCCGTGCAACATCAAACTGGTGAGGCCGACAAATCGCGGACTCACCAGTCGTTAGTTTAGATTGTTACGGCAGTTCCATCGATTTGAGATGTTTTTTGCCGTCTTCGGTTTCTTGAATGACAACCGCATGGGATTCACCAAGACGATCGAGTTGCACGATGCCCTTCCAATCTTCGATGGTCTCGTATGACAACCCGGCTGTGCCGTTGATTCGCTCTTCGATGGCGTCAATGTCATCCACACCGGCGGTTTTGATCTTCATGACTCCACGAGCACTGTTGGCCATCAGCACGTAAGTTTCGCCACTTTGCTCGTAGACGAACATATCCAGCGGACGGTTACGGTTTCCCAGTTCCGCGACGGTTTCGCCACGCACTTTTTGACCGGCTTTCAAGTCGCTCAAGGGGAACTTCACAAGCGGCGTGCAGGTGTAAGCAGCGAGCAAGTGTGGTTTGCCATCGATGCTAAAAGGCACGAACGTCCGGACGGGAGAGCGGGTTTCGAATTTGCCGTGGGCTCCGTGGAAGATTTCCACACTGGTGCCCGAGTCCGCTTCGGCGAACGGGAAATACACAGCACGCAGGTTCGAAGCAAACTCTTCGTTCGACAGACCAGCGATGATCACCCGACCATCGAGGAAGGCAAGATCGGTGATCGATTCCTGACGAGGATTGCTACGACGTCGGCCTTCACCGACGACTTTGTCTTCCGGGGCATTCGGAATTTTCACCTGCGAAAATCGAACATCTTGCAAGGCGACGTCACTGATTCTCCCATCAGCACCCACTCGCAACACCGCTGGCATCGCTTGCGGTCCACGTCCGCGGGAGACCGACAGGAACACATTTCCGGTCGCCGGATTGACGGCCATGTCGTTGATCATCACGTTGTCGGCTTTGGTGCCGAGAGCGGCGGCGATTTTTTGATCGATGTTCTCGACATTGACCGGGGCAACTTCGCGACCGGGCGTTTTGGAGTCTTCGGTGTCAATCGCGAAGACCGTTGCCGACTTGGGATCGGCCACAAATAGCACGCCGTCAGGCCCAAATGCCAAGGCACCAGCGGACTTAATTTCCGGGGTCCCGGTTTTCAATCCATGATTAGCCGCGAAGGCTGGGGATAGCAACGCACCGAATAGTCCCAAACTTGCCAGCCAATGAATCTTTCGTCGCATCATGTCCAATACTCCCATGTCCATGAAATAGACTGCCTCGTAGAGTAACGATCTCCACGACATCACAGGTGTGATTATGCACATGAACGGTTCTCAAAAACAAGAATGCCACGATTTCGCCCATGACATGAGCCGAGGTTTTGAACCGCTTGACTGACTCGGAAGTACGCTGACTGATACCAAACAAAAAACCGCCGAGGTTAGTCGGCGGTTGACATGATCGAAATTGGCGGTCGTGTCTATCCGATGAATTCGAGATCCACCGGGTTCGGAATGACTTTCGCCTCGTGAGCTTGTCGAAGCAGTTCGGCGACGGCTTCACGACCGCGTTCGCCGAAATCGATTGTCCAATCGTTGACGTACATGCCGACGAACTTGTCTGCTTTGCTATTGTCCAAGTCGCGACCGTATTGCAACGCGTAATCGAGGGCTTCTTGTCGATTGTCGAGACCGTACTGAATGCTTTGCTTGAGCAGAGCCGTCACCTCTTCCATCGCTTCATGGCCGAGGTCTTTGCGAATCGCATTGGCTCCCAACGGCAGCGGCAACCCGGTGCGTTCGTACCACCATTGGCCCATGTCCACGACCAAATGCAGCCCCTGATCGCCATACGTCAACTGGCCTTCATGAATGATCAGACCCGCGTCGACTTTTTCCTGCTCGACGAGATTGAGAATCTCATCGAACGGATGAACTTCCGCTGTGAAATCGTCACCAAGCAAGAGTTTCAACGTCAGAAACGCAGTCGTCAGCGTTCCAGGGACGGCGATCGTTTTGCCGCGAAGTTGTTCGATCTCCATCGGCTCCCGAGTGACGACCATCGGGCCGTACTTGTCGCCCATACTCGCACCGCACGCACACAGGGCGTATTTGTCTGTCAGGTAGGCATAACCGTGCAAGCTGACCGCAGTGAGTTCCAACTCGGCGTTGAGTGCTCGTCGGTTCAGGGTTTCAATGTCTTGCAGCGTGTGCGTGAACTCGTACCGTCCGGTCTCGATTTTGTCATTCGCCAGCGCATGGAACATGAACGCATCGTCAGGATCCGGGCTGTGCCCTACATGGATTTGGATTTTGGCTTCGGTCGTCGTCATTTCTTCTCAGCCTGGCTCGGGAAAACGAATCTCAAACGGCAAAAGTATGAGGGCGTAAGGAGTGAGGGGGCAGGCGTGGATGCAACACACATCACGCCTGGCTCCTCACCCCTCACATCGGCCGCAGCGGCGGCTTGTCGGATTCTAGGCCAATCCGATACGATAGCCCACCGTTAGGGGCTGGAAACTTGGTTTTCGAACCGAATTGAACTTTGTCGGGTGCGTTGCGACGCACCTTTGTCGATTTGGAAACTCCGGGAATGAGGGGGCGTGGCCATGCACCTCACCCGATCGATTGGGATCGCAGGACGCGTCGATGATTTTGCTCACAGTGCGTGATTTGTCTCGGCAATTCGATCGCGATCCGGTCTTTTCCGGCGTGACGTTCGACGTGCGTCCCGGCGAACGCATCGGCCTGGTCGGTCCAAACGGCACCGGGAAATCAACCTTACTGAACGTACTGTGCGGCATCGATCATTCCGACACCGGCACGATCGAGAAACATCCTGCCGTCGAGATGGCCAGACTCGAACAGGAAGCCCATTTCGAACCGGGACGGACTTTGATCGAAGAAGCCCGCGCGGGTCTGGCTCACCTCTACGATTTGCAAGCCGAATCCATTGAGATCGCCGAGAAAATGGGGTCGGCATCTGGAGCCGAACTGGATCGACTGCACAAACGATACGATTTACTCCAGCACGAACTCGAAAAGCACGATGCCTACCACATCGAGCACCGTGTCGAGGAAGTGTTGACCGGGCTCGGGTTTTCGCCGGATGAGTACGACCGCCCCTTGGTGAGTTTCAGCGGTGGACAACAGAACCGGGCGTTGTTGGCGCGGCTGCTGTTGCGGGCACCGGAGTTGATGTTACTCGACGAACCGACGAACCACCTCGATATCGCCGCCACCGAATGGTTGGAAGGGTGGTTGGCCCGCACGACGGATCGCGGGTTGATTCTCGTCAGCCACGACCGTTTCTTCCTCGATCGCGTGACGAACCGGATTCTCGAACTGCACGGCGGAAAACTGAGTGACTACAAGGGGAACTTCTCCGCGTATTGGACGCAACGCGGCGAACGGCAGAAAGTCGCTCAGCGAACGGCCGAGAAACAGCAAGAATACGTCGCCCGTCAGGAAGACTTCATCCGCCGCAATCAATACGGTCAAAAACACGCCCAGGCCGCTGACCGGAAGAAGAAGTTGGAACGGTTGGAAGCCGTCGAGACGATCGACGATTTCTTCGAACTCCCCATGGGCTTCCCGAAACCAACACGAGCCGGCGATTGGGTGATCGACACGGAGGATGTTTCGCAGGGATTTGACGACAATCCGCCATTGTTCAAAGACTTCACGATTCGAATTCTCCGGGGCAATCGTGTCGGAATTCTCGGCCCGAACGGCAGCGGCAAAACGACCCTGCTGCGAACACTCATTGGCGAGTATCCCGCAAAAACCGGTACCGTCCGGTTTGGGGCGAACGTGCAGATCGCGTATTACGATCAGCAACTCAGCAGTGTCGACCCGAAGAAATCCGCCATCGAAGCGACCCGTCCCGCGAACAAACCGGAGATGACACCTGGCGAACTTCGCGGCATTCTCGCTAGGTTCGGTATCCGCGGTGAACAGGCTCGACAAGACGTTGGTAGCATGAGTGGAGGCGAAAAGAGTAAAGTCGCCCTCGCACGGATTGCCGCTCTCGATGCAAACTTGCTCATCCTCGACGAACCCACCAACCACCTCGATTTGTGGGCGCGTTCGTCACTCGAAGAAACCCTGAAGACCTACGAAGGCACGATCCTGTTCGTCAGTCACGACCGCTACTTCGTCAATCAGGTGGCCGAAAGCGTGATCGTGCTGGAACCCGAAGGCTGGCGGTATCACGAAGGCAACTACTCGGATTACGTCGCCTTCCGTGAAAACCGAGCGGCTGAAATCGCCCGAATCGAAGCGACCAAAGAACCCCCGCCCGAAGCAAAACCAAAAGCGGCCGAGTCGACACCGTCCGAGAAATCTTCGTCCAATAAGAAGCGAAAACGCAAATTCGCTTACCGGAAAGTCTCGGACCTGGAAACCGACATCGCTGAAACCGAAGAACTCATTGAACGTTTGCAAGCGGAACTCAGCGATCCCGAAACACACCGCGATGGCGACCGCGTGAAAGAAACGATGGAAGCCTACGAGGAAGCCACCCAACGGCTCGAAGAACTCTACGAACACTGGGAAGAAGCGGTGGAATTAAACTGATGGCTCCAACTTACGATGCGATCGTCCTGGGCGTGGGCGGGGTAGGAAGTGCGGCATTGTACCAACTCGCAAAACGCGGGTTGCGGGTGCTCGGCATTGACCGCTTCGGGATCGCCCACGACCAAGGCAGTTCTCATGGCGAGACGCGAGTCATCCGGCAGGCATATTTCGAACATCCGAATTACGTCCCATTGTTAAAACATGCTTACCGGTTGTGGGACCAATTGGAGAAAGAAGCCGAGGCAGAGTTGTTTCACCGCGTCGGTCTGATGCTCTGCGGACCGGGCGACGGTGAAGCCATTCCGGGGGCGAAGTTATCTGCGAAACGATACGGCGTGGGACTGGAATCACTTTCGCTCGAGGAAGCCCGCAAACGGTTTCGCGGGTTTCAATTTCCTGACGATTGCGAAGTCATCTTCGAACCCAATGCAGGATATCTGGAAGTCGAAAAGTGTGTGCGGACACACATCGAATTGGCTAAGCAACTTGGTGCGACCCTTCGCACGGGTGAGACCGTTGCCGATTGGCAAGCCGACTCGAACGGTGGTGTCAAAGTGACGGCAACATCGGGGGAATATCACGCCGGTTCGCTGATCATCACCGCTGGTGCCTGGGCGAGCGAATGGTTAAAAGCGGTTGATGTCCCCCTCAACGTGCTGCGAAAAGTCATGCTTTGGTTCGCGGTGCGGACGTCCGAATACGACGAAATGGCTGGGACACCCGTTTTCTACTTTGAACGCCCCGATGGTGCCTTTTTCGGTCCGCCGTGCTTCGATGGGCAAACGCTCCGGATGACGCAACACACCGGCGGAGAACCTGTCGCCGATCCCCTGTCGGTCGATCGCGAACTGCGACCGGCCGACGTGAAACCGATGGTCAAGTTCGTCCGTGAGACCCTGCCGGGGTTGGATGCACTCCCGACGCGTCACGCCGTCTGTCTCTATACGATGTCGCCAGACGGACAGTTTCTCGTCGATCGCCACCCGGACCACGAACGTGTGGTCTTCGCAGCTGGGTTGTCGGGACACGGTTTCAAGTTCACCAGCGTTCTCGGTGCCGCCCTCGCGGACATGGCGATCGACGGCAAAACCGAGTTGCCGATTGACTTCCTCAGCACGCAGCGATTCCACGCGTAATCTCATGCTTTTGCCAGCAGCGTTTCGATACCACCGGTGAGAATCGCGTCGATTTTGGGATCACACCACGCGACACTGACGGCATAGCCCCCCTGTGGATAGGCCTCGGCGGTGGGGATGTACCACGGTCCGCCGTCACCGTAGGCGGCACACGCGACGAAACGGTTAGGAGCGAACTTCTGGGCTCGCAACTGGTATTCGATGAAACTTTCCGAAGGCAAATGCAGCATCGAAATGTCATTGATGTGCAAACCGGAAAGCGTGATCGGAATCTGTTTTTGATACCGACGAATCCATGCGACCGTGTATGACGGACGATTCCGGCTAACAACTCGTTGTGACGAATCCTCGATCTGCTTCATGATCGCAGCTTCATCGAAACGCGGATCAGGGGGTGGCAGAATGTCTTCGGTGACCCACTCCAACGATTCGATCGGCTCTGGTTTCAACGCCGCTTCCGACGCCACCATACCGTCATAGATTCGCTGCGTGAGGACAGGTCGCATCTCCTTCGAACCGTCATTATATTTGCCCGCGCCGATGTTCCCGCCGCACCCGTTGAAATAGAGATGCGTGCAGTTCGGCTCGTCCTTTTGACGACGCTTGCGAGCCAAGCCGCAGAAGTCCGCACTCACGCGGCCGTCGCCGTAGTAACTCATGGGGTGACACGCATAATAGTGGCAAGCCGCGATTTTCTCGGCACCATCGTAAAACGCGACGGTCTTCAGATTGGGATCGATCAAACCTTCCGGCAGTTTCCAATGCTCGGGAACTTTCGACGCACTTCCACGTTGCGAGACGACCGTTCCATTCGGACCTAGAATGCGACGGTTCCCAGCGACCTTCTCGACTTTCGCTTCCCCATGGGCAATGTGCGTCACCTTGCGAGGCTTCTGAAGAGCCTCGGTGATTGCCTTCTGACCGGAGTCCAGGCAGCGACGGAAAAAGTCTAACTCCACAATGTGCGGCAAATCGCCTTGGGCCAGCACAATGCGTTCGGACTCCAGACATGCAAATGGAGCATTGTGCTGATGGACACAGTGTACCGTCACGCGGTCCGGCGTGGTTCCCGCAGCTTCCGCAAGTGCGGCTCGCCACGCGACATGAGCTTCGTTAAGCAGACCGGTCCAATCGACGATACACACCACGATCGGCTTGCCGGCCCCGAGCAGAACGAATCCGATCGCTTCCAGCGGGTCATCGACGGCAACCACCGGTTTGATCCAACCGCCGCACAGCGAGTGCCCCATTGGTGGCGTGACATCGAAACGAAATGGAGCCAAATGAAGGTTTGGCGATTTCACTGCCGACTCAGCGGCCAGATGAGTTTGCGACCCCAACCACCCGGCCGATAACGCCGCCGACGCTGTGCCCAGGAATGTGCGACGATCAAGACGATTCCGCATACGAAACTTCCACTGTTGTTCGCGAGACTCAGCCAACCCGGAGAACACAAGCTGGCGTAACCAAAAACGCATCAACAACATGTTATCCGATTGGGGCGTCACTGTGAAAGCCGCCTCCCGAATTCGGACAAATTTCGTGCGAATCCTCGTTCAAGATGTTCGACCAGTCACAAACGAAGCCCTCCGATCACGTGGGGTGATCGGAGGGCGACTCGTATGCGTCATTCGTCAGATGCCACCAAGTCGGTTTGCACCGGTTGTTGGATTCCAGAAGAACAAATCGTCGGCTCCGGCCTCACTGAAGACATCGTCGACCAGTCGAATCACACGTTCAAAATCGTTGTTGACTGCACGTGGGCGGTAGACGTTGTCGACAATGACTGGCGGGGCATCTTGTCGGATATCGGTCACGGCAGTTCGGTTCTCACCGGTTTCCGGATTCCAAAGGAAGATGTCGTCCAGTCCGTCGCCGTTCAAATCTGCAACAACAAGATTGTCATAGACGCCTCCGTTGAAGGCCGCCTGCGTACCCGGTGCATCGAAGAATCCGTCGAAAGTGGTGGCTTCACCCGGGGTGCCGACTGCAAAGGAAATACGGCGGTTCTTGCCAGTGGTCAGATTGACGAAGAAGATCTCATCCAACCCGCCTTCGACAAATTGACCGACATGCATCGACTCGAAATCGGAATTGATCAGCGTCGCATCGACCACGTTCGTTTCGATGGCGTTTAAGCCGGTGTCGCTTCCGACCGTTTCGGTCGCGAAGTGGGCCAACCGGTTTCGACCGGTGACGGGATTCCAGAAGAACACATCCGCCGGACCGCCGCCATCAAAGTCGCCGACTACGGCTGTGGTGAAGTCGTTCCCGTTGATCGCCGCTGGGGGGATGATATCCGTTTCGAAACCGGCTCCCAAACTGTTGGTGGCAACCGTGGTGTGTAACAGACGGTTTCGCCCAGTGGCCGGGTTCCAGAAGAACAGGTCGTGGCTGCCGTCTTCGTCGAAGTCACCGATCAAAACATCGGTGTAGTCGTTCCCGTTCAAAGCCGCCACCGGGAACGGATTGTCCTGCACGTTGCCGTTTCCGAAAATTAAGCGGTTCGCTCCGGTGGTCGGGTTCCAGAAGAACAGGTCGTCGGCGGAATCAAGGGATGCCGGAACACCGTCGAAGTTTCCGCTGAAGAATTCCGAGAAATCGTTGCCGTTGATCGACGTTGCCGGAATCGGACTCGAACGGAAGACCGCCAGGTTCGATCGCAAATCGTCGTTGAGAATCGTGCCTTCACCCTGGGCGTCGGAAATCGTGACATTACGTCCGCCGGCGTTGATTCCCAGAAGGTTCAATACGAAGGCTTCATCGATTTCGAATTTTTGGTCGCCGTTGATTTCGACAGTGATCGTCTGGGTTTCCCCGGCGACACCTGTGAACTCAAGGATGCCTGAATTGGCTTGGTAGTCACCGTCCAACACTTCGGCGAACTTGTCGCTGGTGGCGAAGTTCACTGTGAGAGGACTGTCGACGTCACCGTCCAGGGTGACCGTGAAAACGAGTTCTTGAACGCCGGCCGTTCGTTCGAAGATGGAGACATCGTTAATCGATACGCTTGCGGTGTCGTCATTGGCGATCGTACCGATGCCGCGGTTGTCGGCCAACACGAGCGACCGACCCGACGCCTGAGCATTGGAAAGTTGTACGAAGAATTGTTCGTCCAATTCGACAACGCCATCGTCAAGAATTTCAACCGCAATCGTCGCCGATGTCTCGCCGGCTGCGATCGTGACCGTTCCAGAAGTCGCGGTGAAATCGGCCTCGCTCGCTGAATCGGTTTGGGTTGCGAAATCGATCGTAATGTCTGCGTCGGCAATACGGTCGAGCGACACCGTAAATTCAAGCAGGCCGGAACCGCTCTCGCTCAGTACTGCGTCCCCGATTGTCAGGTTCGCAGTGTCGTCGTTGAGAATCGTGCCGATGCCCTGGGAGTCGGCAATCGTCACTGCGCGACCGTTGGACTGAGCATTGGACAAGTCGACAAAGAACTGCTCGTCCAATTCGACGAGTTGATCGGAAGTCATGTCGAGAGTCACCGTGGTCGACAATGTTCCTGCCGAGATGACTACGGTTCCACTTTGTGACGGCAAGTCGGTTGAGTCGGCAGTGTCGGTTGCCGTCGCAAAATCGACGGACACGTTCGCATCGGCTAGTTGGTCCAAAGAGACGGTGAATGTGATCGTGCCGTCATCTTCGTTTGCGGAAACATCGTCGATGGAAATCGTGGCGGCATCATCGTTGACGATCGTGCCCACACCGGTGCCATCACCGATAATCACGTCTCGGCCGGCGGCGTTCAAGTTGGAAAGTCGCACCTCGAAAGTTTGATCGAGTTCCACGATTGTGTCGGCAGTGATGTCAACGTCGAAAGTCGCGAACGTATCGCCCGCTGCAATCGTGACGCTGTCGTTGATGGTAGTGAAGTCGTTCGTATCGGCGGTGCCGAAGAATGTCGCATAACGAACTTCGACGTCTTGATCGACAGCACGATCGAGCGACACGGTGAACGTCATCGGTCCGTCGTCTTCGTTTTGCGTAACGTCATCGATCGTGAGACTTGCGGTGTCGTCGTTGAGGATGGTGCCCGTTTGCGTGCCATCGACAACGACAACACTGTTAGCCGGAATACCGCCGCTGAAACCGCTAATCATCCCGAGGGCAACTTCGAACATTTCGTCGGCTTCGACACCCAAGTCGCCGTTCACCTGCACGGTAATGGTTTGCACTTCACCGACGGTACCAGCGAACGTCAACTGACCGTCGTTGTCGATATAATCGCCGTCGGCTGTGGTGGCAGATCCATCGTCGGTGGTGTAATCGATCGTGAAACCACCGTTCACAGCTTGGTCGAGTGTCGCAGTGAATGTGAAGTCGGTCGTGCCGGAATCACCTTCGGTTTGTGTCGCGGAGACCGCTGCGAAAGTCAGCGTTGCGGAGTCGTCATTGATGATCGTGCCGTCCGCAACTCCACCATTCGCAAACTCAAAATCTGATGCATCGAGCCCATTCGTCAAATTGCTAACGGTCTGCAAGAGAACCTGAAAGACTTCGTCGGTTTCGACATTCGTATCGCCACGGACCAACACGCTGATCGTGCGAGCTTCGTTCGCAGTTCCGGTAAACGACAACGAACCACTGCGGGCGATGTAATCTTGATCGGCGACGGTGGCGGTGTCGTCTTGGGTGCTGTAGGAAACGTCGAATCCGCCTGCGATATCAGAATCCAATGTGACGGTGAACGAGAAACTTGTGATGCCGCCGTCTCGCTCGCCACGATTCGCATTGAGGGGAGCGATTGTCAGTGTGGCGGAGTCGTCGTTTTCGATCGTTCCAGTTGCGGTGCCCGTGACAATCGTCGAACCGGCCGACGGGTTAGACAAGATGACATCAAATGTCTCGTTGCCTTCGAGTGCGGTGTCACCTGTTACGAGAATGGTAATAGTCTGGGTGGTTTCGCCATTGCCGAATGTAACCGTGCCTGACGGAAGCACGCCGCCGTCGAAATCGTCCGCGTCGGCCACTCCCGATACGGAATAGTCGACGGTGCTGACTCCTGCGGTGAGATCGGACCTGGTGACGGTGAATGTGTAACTCGTGGTTCCGCTGTCGCCTTCGACAATGCTAGGGGCGTCAGCAGCGATCGAAAGCGATGCGAGTGTTTGCAGTTCGACGGCACCCGCATCGACGCTGGTACCGACCACGCGGCTAAATCCTGGCCCACGCCCATCGGTGGTCAAAACCGTTCCCGCAATAGTTCCATCGTCGGTCGCCAGCGTGGAGTCGCCGGAGTCAATGGCAGCACTGTTCAGAATAAGTAAGTGCGTGGGGATTGGGCCGCCATTGTCGGACAAGTTAATATCAATGACGTCGGCAGCGAGTTCACCGACTGTATTGGGATTCGTGTTGGTCCCGCTGATCCGCGTAGAGGCTGCGTCGCCGAAAACGTTGTTTGTGCTCGCGTCGGTCAGATTCTTGCCGCCCAATTCGCTGGGGACATCGTTGCCGACAGAACCAAAAAGATTCCCGACCACAATCGAGTTGATGAGAGTCGTATCGGTACCGCTGATACCGATCGTGAAAATGGCTCCGCCGACACTTCCACTGCTACTTCCGTCGCTGTCAGACCGGTTGCCAAAAAACGTGCTATTGACGATGACACTGTCACCGCTTTCGACCAGGATGGCGCCCGCGACACCCTCGGCACTGTTCTCTGAGAAAGTCGAGTTGATCACCGTCATGTCGTTGCGGATTCGAATAGCTCCGCCGTGATTGACGAGCGTGGAATTCTGGAAAAATGTACTGTTCAAAATCGTGAGAGGTCCACTACTCCAAATCGCACCACCACCAGCAGTGCCAGTCGAAGTATTGGTCGCCAAATAGAGACCGTCCAAGGTTAGATCACCATTGGTATTTAGGATCGACCCGCCCTCTTGATCGCGTCCCGAAATTAAGCTCATCCCGGAAATCGTGGCGGTTGCTCCTTCAATTCGGAAATGTCGCGATGCGTCTTGGCCGTCGATCGTCAATAAGTCGGCTCCGGGGCCGTTGATGACGACGTCTTGCGTGATAACCAACTCACGCGGCACACCGGTTTGCGCTTCCAGATTGATTTCGACCGCACCGCCGGCGGTCAGCCCCGGGTGGATGTTGATGGTATTGACGTCATCGAACGCGTTCGCCAATTCGATCGCTTCACGAAGCGACAGGTCGTCTAAGGAATAGTTTCCGTCGCGTTCATCGTCGAGAGTCGTAACGACAATCGGTTCGTTGATCGTGATGTTCGGAAATGCGGTCAGCGTGACGTCGTTGCCATCGCCGCCCACGTAACTAATCCGGAAGATCGTATCGTTGCCACCAACGAAAGCCCCCTCTGCCAAGCCGGCGAAGGTTCCAACGATCGGGTCGGCCAGGTCGTTGTTGATCAACGTGAACACGGCTTGGTCAGCAGGCTCGAAACTGGAAAGTTGATCGATCTCAAAAATCGAAGAACCCAAGTCGACCGAACCAGTGACCGAGATGCGGTCGTAGGTTTGGCCGGCAGTTCCACCACGGATATCGAATCGAAGCGTATCGCCAGCATCGAAGGCGAGATCTCCGGTCACCCGAAAATCGTTCGCGGGGTTCCCGACTGTGACGAGACCATTGATCTCGACATTCGTGCCGCTGAGATGAGGAAGTGCAGCAGCGATCATGTTTCGGGTTGTCAGTCCGTTCGTATTTGCGGTGACAGAGATATTGCCACCGGTCGAAATGGATGTTCCGTCGTTGAGTGTGATGTCACTGGTTCCGCTCGTGCCGACACCGGTGATTGTGATGTCGCCGGTATTCGCGGTGACCGTCGCGGAGTCGGCTAGCAAAATGCCGGTGTTTGCGACAAACGAAGTGGCTTGGCCGACCAGAATGATTTGACCAGTGCCCGCAGCGTCGATCATCGAATCCCGGCTCATGTCGATGCCCCGTCCGAGCACTCCACTGCCGCCGATACCGTTGATGTCGATGTTCCCGGTGCCGCTCGTTCTCAACACGGCCCCTTCCAACATATTGACGGCTGCTCCGCCACCACCGGAATTCGGTCCGCGAGCGTCGATATCGATATTCCCGCTGCCGGACGTGGAAATCGTCGAATTGATCACTCCCACCCCATCACCGAGACCGCCCGCTGCGCCGGTAATGTTCGCGACCAGTTGAATGTCGCCGTCTTCCGCTGTGAGACTGGCTCCGTTCAGGAATTCCATCTTCGTCGCGACTGTCAGCGAAATGACACCGGTGCCAGAGACCGTCACGTCAGAAGTGGCGTTGGCCAACGAGAGTGTGCCGGCGATGACCGTGAAGTCTTCATTGGTCGCCAACGTCACGGTGTCGTTGACGCGGACGGCATCATTTCCGCCTTCGCCGTCGATCGTGAAACTGGCACCGAAGCCGTTTTCCAAACCGTCGAGGTCGATGCTGTCGGTTCCGGTTCCGGCATTGATCGTAAATGTGCTCGTCGGGTTGGCGACGGTTAAGGTTTCCCCCGCAGTGGATGCGACCGTTGTGCTGCTCCCGCCGGCATCGGTCACGGTAATCGTTTCATCGGCGTCACTGTAATTCAGAGTGACGTTCGTCGCCGAGTTCGTCATTGTCACCGGTTCGAGTCCGGTGTAACTGATGTCAAAGGCGTCGAGTGAAAGTCCGCCGTCGCTGCTATTGTCGAAGTCGAAAACGGCGTTTGTGACGGCATCACCCGAGATATTGAGCGTATCTCCGGTCGCGGTTGCTTGGCCTTCGCCGTTGAAGTTGATCGTCAAACCTGCCATGCCGATGGCGTCGTAATCGACATTCACAACATCGTCGCCGTCACCACCGTTGATCGTCAGCTCGACGACATCGTTAAACGCTTCGCGGTAAATCTCGGTGGATGAACCGTCGGTGATCACTAGGTCGGTGTTCTCGACAAAGACATTGAACACATCGTCGCCGGCGGTTCCGTCCAAGGTCGTGACGATCGTGCCTGTCGCCAAACCGAAGGCGATGGTGTTAAGCGTGTCCTCGAAACCGGTAAGCCCTTCGGATTGTACGAAGTGTTCGCGAGTGAAATCGACATCTTCGTCGTCTGCAGTACCGAAGATGCGGTCGGCTCCGATGCCGATGGAGTTATCCAAGTTGCCGCCTTGGTCCATCAACCCCGCACCACTGTAAAACTGATCGGTGTGGAAATTGCCAAAATAATGCCCGGCTTCATGGGCAGCGATATTTCCGACTCCGACGCCGATCAATTCAATAATCGAACGTCCTGCATTGATCCCATATTGATTCAGCGAGTTCGGATTTGACGATGCGGCGCTGAGCAAATCGAGCAGGACCAGGGAATCTTCCGCGGTGTCGAAGTTTCCGATATCGAGCGATTGAGCGATACCGATTGTGCTAATGCCCGATTCTGCAATTGTCCCGCCGATCACGATTCGGCTGACGTTCGGTTGTCCGAAGACGTCCGCATGATCACGGCTATTGAGAATTTCGATCCCGAAATCACCGGGCGTGTTTGTCGTGTCAAAGTCGCCGTTATTGCCGAAGATGCCAATGTCGGTTTGGACGTTCTCGATGATGGTGTCCAAAATCGCGTCGATAACGGCATCTTCATCGCTGGAGTTCAAACCCCAATTCGGCAGGAAACTCGACAGTGGCGAAAGGCTTGCAGCGGGATTCGAACCGCCGAACACACGAGTGTCGACGACGGCGCCATCGAAATCGATGTAGAGAATTTGCTTGGTGCCCGTGAAATTGTTTTCGAGCACCGGGCGATAGACGTCGAGATCGAGAGCATAGGAACCAGAGCCATAGGTCAGCCCGATCGTGTATGTCCCGGTCGTTGGGGCGATAACTGCAGCGTTGGTGTTGGTCGAGAGTGGAGAGACCGTCGGGAACACGCTCGAGAGATTGAAGAACGAGCCAATCATCTCCGAACCGTCAGGAGCCCGGATGGAGGTATGAGCAAACCCGGACGCAAATCCGGCCTGAAGAATATCTCCGGCCTCGAGTTCCACGCTGAAGAAGTCTTGATCGCCGGCTGCCAACCCGACCAACAGGGAATAGTTCCCAGTTGACCCACTCCCCGGACCGGTGCCGCCGGTGTTGGCGTCATTAGGCAGGTCGAACGGTGTCGCACTGCCGAAAAAACCGCCAACAGCCAAGTAATAAGCACCGTCAGTGGGAGCAACAAACCGCAATGACGAGTCAATGCCGCTGCTAGCATTAACGAGGAACACGCTCCCATCGTCATTATGGTGCAGGAGATTACCGGAGGCATCGTAGATACCTAAGATCGAATCGAGACCTGCTCCTACGGAGTCGGTATCGACTTCCGCGATGATTTCTTGACCAGCAACCGCATCGACGCGGAAGAAGTCGAAATCACCTTGGGCAGCGAAAGTTCCGTCTCCGATCACCCCGCCGCTAAAGATGACGGCTTGTCCGTTGGTCACTCCGGTGTTAAAGGCGGTCGCGATGGTATCGCCGGGGTCGCTTGAAATCGATCCGGTAGAAAATCCGATGCCCCCTTGCGAACCGGTCAAGCGTGCCGATGGGTCGTCCCCTGGTCCCGTGCCGAAACCGGGAACCGGAGTTGCGGTAGCGGGAGAGTTGTTACTTTCCGCTTCACCGACCGTGACGAGCGACGTGAACGAAGAACCGCCGTCAATGGGATAAAGCACGTGGCTGAGGTCCAGCGGATCGCCATGTTCGATTTCCGAACCGCCACCGAAGATACTGAATTCCGCTTCCGGGCCGCCCATGATGGCGGCCAGCAAAATGCGGTCTTCGAAGACTTCTACCGTTTGAGGCATCCGTCCCAGGTTCGAGCGATCGCCAAACGAACGGCGTGAATTTTGACGAGGACGGTTCACGCGACGAAAGCGAGTTTGGGCGAGCTGCTCAAGCCAATGACGCAAATACACGAAGCCACCTGTGTGCAGAAGTAGAACCTGGTGTGAAGTTTTCTCAACTCATTGAGAAAATAGATAAGCTAGCGATAAAGAGAGAGCGTTCTACCATATACGGACGCGAATACTCTTTGCAAGCAGAATCCTTATGACTTGTGTTTTGAGATCAAACAGTGCAATCGTCACTGCGACAGGCGTCAACCGATGTCGTCTGGAGGGCGTTTTGACCAGGTTTTATCGTTGAAACACGACGTCGAGAAAGTCACGCTGGGAGTGTCTCAGCTTCGAAGTGCATTTTGTGAATTGTTGATTTTTTTCAACATCGCTGCAGCAAATTGATTCACAGATTCGGGAAGTATCGCAGGTTGTGGACAGGCTTGACGGACGAATCCGTTGAGACGGTTTGGGACGATTGGAGTCACGATGTCGACAACACGAGTCCTAGCGATTGGTCGGCTCACCGCAGTACTCTTTGGGACCGTTTGTCTGGGAGGGGCTGTCTGGCTGGCGATCGAGGCCGTTCGCGACAAACAGAAAGTCGAAGCCGCACATACCGCGCGTCCGATGGATGTGGAAATTGATCTTTCGCAGGCGTCCGAACAATCGGTGCCCTACCGGCATAGTTTCTCGCGTGCACACAATGAAATCTTGGTGCTCGATGTTCCTTCGCAGCAGTTGCCGGCCGACTCCGAAGAATTGGAACGAATGCTCAACGGACTCACGGGAATTCTGCAAATCACGAAGGCAAATGGTGACGAAGTCCAAACGGTCCCGCTCACGCCTCAAGATGCCAGCATGTTTGCCGGTCAAATCTGGTTAGCGGGTTTTTCACCAATGCCGCCAGGTGATTATCAGGCTAAGATCGAAATTCAGACCGGTGCCGCTGAACTGGCTGGTATCCCCCATTCGATTTACGCGAAATACTTCCTCTGCGGCATCGAGGAACTCCCCGTCTTTGTGATCGGGGGACTCTCGGCTGCCAGCGGATTGATTGGACTTGTCACGGTTGCGATCGTTGTTCCCCGACTTTGGAAGCAAGGCATCTGGAAGGAGCCAGCAGTCAAATCAGAGCCGAATGAACTCCCAAATTGACGATTAGGGTCATGCTTCAAACAGTTCCTTCACCGCGTGATGTTCTTCCACGCCGGTGAGTCGGAAGTCGAGACCACGACTCCGGAACGTGAGGTGTTCGTGGTTGAGACCGAGGAGATGGAGAATCGTCGCTTGCACATCGTGCACATGGACGGGACGATCGACGGGATGGAAACCCAAGTCATCGGTTTTGCCGATGGTGATTCCCGGTTTGACGCCGCCACCCGCGAACCACATGGTAAACGCTTGCGGATGATGGTCGCGTCCTTGTTTGCGTCCCAGAGCGGCGGACGCTTCCACCATGGGCGTTCGCCCGAACTCGCCGCCCCATACGACGAGCGTGTCTTCGAGTAAGCCACGTTGATCGAGATCTCGAATCAGAGCGGCCGTGGCTTGGTCGGTCTGCTTGGCTTGTCCGCGAACTCCACCTTCCACATTGCTGTGATGATCCCAACCCGCATGGTAAACCTGCACAAATCGCACGCCCCGTTCGACCAACCGCCGAGCCAATAAACAATTGTTAGCGTAGGCCGCTTTCCCATCGGACGGGTTCGCCCCGTAGTCCTTTAGAGTGGTCGACGTTTCGTTCGAGAAGTCCACGAGCCCCGGTGCTTCCGTCTGCATGCGGAAGGCCATTTCATAGGCATTGATGCGAGTGTTGATCTCCGGATCGCCCATGACATCAAACTGCCGGCGATTCAGTTTCCCCACGATATCGAGTGTCTCCCGCTGAGCTCTGCGGTCGTATCCGTTGGGGCTGGCGATGTGCAGAATCGGGTCTCCTTGGCTGCGGAATGGAACTCCCGCATGCACTCCCGGCAAAAATCCGTTGCCCCACAACGCCGCTCCACCACTGAGACTGCCGCCACTCTTGAGCACCACGAACGCAGGCAGGTTTTCGGTCTCGCTGCCAAGTCCATAACTGAGCCACGAACCCATCGCGGGTCGTCCCGGAATTCCGCTGCCGGTGTTAACGAAGAGTTGAGCCGGCGCGTGGTTGAAGAGGTCGGTGTGCACCGACTTCACGAACGCGATGCGATCCACCACCGTCGCCAAATGCGGAAGCGCCTCCGACAGTTCCGCTCCCGACTCTCCGTGTTTCGAGAACCGGAATCGTGGTCCCAACACTGCTGCGTCCGGTTGAATGAACGCGTAGCGTTGCCCTTCGATCACCGACGGCGGAATTGGTTTGCCTTCGAGTTTGGCGAGCTCCGGTTTGTGATCGAACAACTCGAGCTGACTTGGTGCCCCCGCCATGAACAGGAAGATCACACGTTTCGCTCGAGGAGTGAAGTGCGGGGGTTTTTGATCCGTTGGACCGGCGGAAGCGGCTTTCGCCAACAACGACGCCAGCGCGACTTTGCCGACACCCACGCCACAATTCTGGAAGAAATGTCGGCGGGCCAGGATGCGGTGATGTTCTTCGACAACTTTATTCATGACTTTGTAATGACCTCATCCAGATTCATCACCGCCCGCGCGACCATCATCCACGCAGCGGTTTCGGGAGATGCATTCGGGACACCAGCAATCTTGGCAGGATCGAGTTCGCCGCGTTGCAACCGGGTGAGTTGTTGGGCGTAGTAGTCGAGCAACAATTCTTGCTCGGCAACCGTCGGTGGCCGAGTGAGCAACTGTCGAAAGATAAATGTGACAGCATCCCGAGCGGACTGCGAATGCCTCGACGCGGCTTCACTGCCCAGTGCACGCGAGAGTTCGAGAAACATTTCATCGTTAAGCAGCGTGAGTGCCTGGAGCGGTGTGTTGCTGCGATCACGTCGGGCGAGACACGTTTCTCCAGACGGCGCATCGAACACCGAGTTCGCTGCGAACGGTGCCGTTCGCTTGAGGAATGTGTACAGCGAACGTCGATAACGGTCCTCTCCCTGCGACGTTTTCCAAGCGGTATTGCCATAGGCGAGTGCTGTCACGATGGCCGGTTGTGGCGGATACACGCTCGGTCCACCAATCTTCGAGGAGAGTTTTCCACTCGCTTGCAGCATGATGTCACGCACGGTTTCCGCACGCACACGGAACCGTGGCCCACGTGCCAGAAATCGATTTTGCGGGTCGCGTTCGCGGAGGTTCGGAGTGAGTACCGATGCTTGTCGATATGTTGCACTTGTAACTATCAGTCGATGCAACCGCTTGCGGGACCAACCTTCACTGACAAACTCACAAGCCAACCAATCGAGCAATTCCGGATGCGTGGGCGGTTCCGACTGGGTGCCGAAGTCACCGTTGGTTCGCATCAATCCGGCCCCAAAGAACTCTCGCCAATCGCGATTGACCATGACCCGCGCAACCAACGGGTTTTCATCACTGACCAACCAACTTGCAAACGCCAACCGATCGGTCGGTTGCTCGTGATCGTCCAACCCAAAGACCGCCGGAACACCAGGTGTGACCAATTCCCGGGGGGAAAGATATTCGCCGCGATGATGCCGATGGGTTTCGCGGGGATTGTCTGCGGGACGTTCCTGCATGACGAGGGTCGTGGGCAATTCGGGAAGTTGCTTTCGCAATGCATTGATGGGCTTGCGAGCTTCAGCCAAGAGTGGTGTCTCACGTAGAAACTGCTGTCGAAGTCGCGCACGATCCTCGTCAGACCAAGATTCCGAATCGCTCGCTAAGATGGTCTCAATTTCCACGGGCAGCGTTTTGGCTCGCAAGCCGTCTCGGTCCGTCGTGGCGGAAATTCGAAACCGTCCGAGACTCGCTGCGAAATGCCGCTCGAAGAGCATTTCGATATCGAGCGTTCCCTGCGGTTGCAGTGGGTTTTCGAGGACCAACACAAGCTGATGCGACTGCCCTTCCCCACCTGATGTGGACCACCCCGTCGAGCCTTCGCCGTCGATCACGTTCATGGCATCCGCCGAACCACTGCCAACGCTGATTTTGCCATAGCTGTGAGATGCGGAAGCAAACGAAATCTTCTGACCGTCTTTTCGTGCGGAGAGTTCGCTCAGGAAGAAATCTCCTTGTCGCCCTTCGTAATACGCACGCCCAGGCCCGCCAGCAGGAAGCCGATCGTCCGGCAGCACTTCCAACCGAATTGCGGTAATCGGCTGATCGAAGTTGTCGAGCGGGAACGTTAGTTGGAACACATCGCGTTTGGTTATGTCCCCCGTGGACAACACGGAACCGTCCTCGAGTTGCTCGAGTTTCGGCAAATTCGTCTTCAGGGAATCGGCTTCGAGCACAGTCCAATCAACCGCGGTTTGGCGTTGTTCTTCGATCCACTTCGACAGTTGCTGTTTTAGGTTTCGCACGCGACTTGCGGCTGGTTCCTCCTCACCTTCCGCAAGCGGAAACTGCTCGGGCAGCTTCGCTTCCAACGCTGCGATTTGTGCTTGGATTTGCCGTTGTTCTTCGACAATTTTCGGAATGGGCACACTGAGGTCGGGTTCGTCGGCATTATTCAGTAATGCCATGAAACGGTAGTAATCGGTGTGTGTGATCGGGTCGTACTTGTGAGTGTGACATTGAGCACAACCGATGGTGAGCCCCATCCAAACCGTACCCGTTGTCGCCACACGATCGACCATCGCATAGAACCGAAACTCCAACGGGTCGATACCGCCTTCTTCGTTAAGCATCGTCTGACGATGGAATCCGGTGGCGATTCGTTGGTCGTCTGTGGCATTGGGAAGCATATCGCCGGCGAGTTGTTCGATCGTAAATTGATCGAACGGCATGTCGTCATTCAGCGCCTTGATGACCCAGTCGCGATATGGCCAAACCGAACGCGGACGGTCTTTTTCGTAGCCGTTCGTGTCGGCGTAACGTGCCAAATCCAACCACGGACGCGCCCAGTGTTCGCCATAGTGCGGGGAGTCGAGCAACTGGTCGACGAGTCGCGTGTAAGCGTGAGGATCGTCGTCCTTCACGAAGGCATCTGCTTCTTCGGGCGTTGGTGGAAGACCAATCAAGTCAAGGTACACCCGCCGAACGATTGTGTAGCGATCCGCTTCGGCAGACGGTGAAAACCCGTTAGCCAACATACGATCGAGCACGAAACGATCGACGGAATTCCTCGGCCAGTGCTGCCAATCTGGTGCGGTAATCTCTGGAACTGCGGGACGGGATGGCGGAGAGAACGCCCAGTGTCGCTCGTATTTGGCTCCGGAGGCGACCCAATTCCGCAGGATTGTTCGCTCTTCAACGGTCAATGATTTCCCGGAATCGGCCGGGGGCATTCGCAGGAACTCATCGTCCGACTCGATGCGGGTGACAAGTTCACTCGAATCCGGTTCATGAGGAGCGATCGCACCGGACTCGATCGCTTGCTCACGAACGTCTAACCGCAAGTCGGCTTCCCGAGAATCCGCATCGGGACCGTGACACGCAAAGCATTTCGCCGCCAGTATCGGACGCACGTCCGTGTTGAACGATGGCGGACGCGCGGCATGGGCGGCAAATGTCGGGATTGCGAGAAACCAAATAACGGCAAAGTGAGCGCGGATGTCAGTCATGTCCTTATTATGGCATTAACAGCATCCGCGGCAAACCGAACGTCACTCCGCGAATTGTTCGTATTGCTTCGTCATCTCCGCCTGAGCTGGTGCTTCGCCCTTGGTCACGCGGAAGCGGAACCGCAGCGTTTTCGTTTCGCCATCTTTCAGTTGAAACTTCGGAAACGGCCCGAAACGACCATAGTCCCGGTACGCCGACCAAATGGCCCCTTTCGGATTCGACGGATGGTTCATGTGCTGAACGGTCCAAGGTTGATCGTCGATGCGGAAGGTGCAGGCGACCCAGGGCAGATCGTGGTCTTTCTTCGGATCGATTTCTTCTTCGTGAAACGTGTATTTCGCGGAACCGTTTTCGGCGACTTTCTGCGAGGGGCGAAACTGCACACCGGCGTGTTCCGGGTCGCCGTCGAGCAACGCATCACCATCGACAGCCGTCAGTTCGCTGACGAAATCGATCACTGCGTACGCGTCTGAAGTGCCGATGACGCGGTATGTCCGTTTTTCTTCGATGATTGGTTTGCCGGTGACACCGATCCAGTCGATCTTGCTCGTGATGGTGCCGCCGTTCTTGTCGCCTTCCGTGGTCAGGAACTCGCGATGTTTCAACTCCGTGTTACGAACGTGCCAAAGGTCATGTTGTTTTCCGCCGTGAGAAATGCGGTTCCAGCCAATGAAGATGCCTCGGTGATGCGGGAATTTTCCGCCAGGACCTTTGGTGAGAGTTTCTTTTCCACCAGGAGCCATCACATGGGCGAACACCTTCGCGGTGTCAAAGGTGAGTTCGGGAGTCGACTTGTCACGCTCGAACATATAACGCACGAGAGGACCGCTTGGACCGATGATGTCGGCGTGTTTTCCTTCGGTGACTTTGACTTCATAAACTTCCGCCGCCCATGTGCAGGTCGCCGCACATAAGATGGCCAATGAACTCACAAGGCATGAACGTAATGGGTCTCGCACTAGAAAACTCCGCGGAATATTGGAATCGCGTCGACACAGCTCCAATCGGTGAAGCCATGAGTGAACCGTTTTTATAAGCTAAAGTCGTTGACTTGGCTTCGTAACGGTTTCTGTCTCGTGAAGTTCGGAAAACAGAGATCGTTTTTTACTCTTCACAAAGACCAAAGACCGTAAAACGGACTAAAGACGGTAATCGGTCATGCGGAAATATTCCAGTCGATACCGCAGACGGCTCAACAGCGGTGAGAAAGACGTGAAGTTCAAAGGGCAAGTTATGTCGGGACCAATGAGTAGGTTTTCAACGACCCGTCGGCATGGGCAATGACGGCGGTTTGTTGGTTTTGTGTGAGGTCCATCCCTCGAGCGGCCGATTTGAGTTCGAGCGTGTGAAACGGTTGATCCGCACCTGGCTTCCAGTACCAAATCGCGCCTTTGCCAGTCCGGTTCGCACCAGCACCGATCACGAAACCAGCACGGTGGAAACGTCCGCTCCATGCGATTCCTTGGAAGTTCTTAGCGACCTTCATCGGTTCGAGCTCGTCTGTTTGCAGATTGAGACTGACGAGAATCGGGTCTTGTATCCCGGCGAACGCGTTTTTGACATTCGTAATACCGGTGCATAAGAGTTGTTCGCCGGCGGGGTCGAACTGTAAATCTCTCGGGCCACCCATGTCTGCCGCAAAGGTTTTGTCGTAGCCCGTCATGACTTTGATCGGGACGGTTTTCTTCTCTTTCTGTTGATCGATATCCCAAATTTTTACGTTGCCGAGCAAATCCTGCGAAGCCAATTCCTGGCGATCGGGGTGAAACACCACCGCATACGGATACCGTTCATGCCCGGCAAATTCCGCGATTGGTGTGCCGTCGGCCTGCCAGAGTTTGATCAGTAAATCATTTCCACAAGTCACAAAATGAGAGCCATCAGGACTGAACCGCACCCAGCGACACGCTCCACGATGAGCTTGCAGCGTTCGCGTCGGTTCTGTCGTGTTCTGGGAGGTGTTCCACCAACACAGCCGACCCCGCCAATCGGCCCCGACGACGGTTTTGCGATCGGGGGAGATATCGATGCACCGCACCCAACTCTGCGGCCCTTGCAGTTTCGTATGCTCGCCGGTTCGCAAGTTCCAACGGTGCACGAAAAAATCTTCCGCACCGGCGAACGCAAATCGTGCATCGGCATCGACTCGGCAAGTCGTCAACGGGCGATCGTGTTTGAACGACAACACTTCATGAGTTTGTTCCGGACGCACACTTCGTTCGGCAACAGCGGGTGGTGTTTGCGCGATGGCGGGGTTGCTCGTCATGATTCAACGATCCCAGATCGAGACAGAGTGAAACTTGCTTACGCCAACAGTTCTTTGATCGGTGCGGCAGCCGGATCTCCGATTGGAATGGACCGCCCTGGTACGTCGTGATCGGCGAAGGTGTCGATTCCAAGCGCGGAGAAATACGTGTGGAACAGATGCCCCGCGTCCACTTCCCGATCAGCAACCGCGGTGCCTTCGTCGTTGGTTTTTCCGATGACGGCACCAGGGACGATCCCGCACCCGCCAAGTGCCACCGACCACGCGGTGCCCCAGTGGTCTCGACCGTAACGCACGTTGATTTTCGGTGTCCGGCCAAATTCGGAATACACCATGACCAATGTATGCTCCAACATTCCACGGTCCGCCAAATCGGCCAGCAACGTTGCGAATGGACGGTCGAATTCGCCGAGTTGTTCGAGGTGGAAATTAAAGTTCTCGGCATGCGTATCGTACCCGTGATGGGAAACCTTCACGCAGGTAACACCTTCTTCGAGCAACGTGCGTGCAAGCACACAATTCCGTGCGAACTCATGCCGACCGTAGCGATCGAGGTCCTGTGGTGTCGGTTCGGCGACGAAGACATCGCGTCGTTTGACCATGCGTTGGGCTTGTTCGAACGAGGCGTTGTAAGTTTCGACATGGGCTTTCCGACGTCCGCTGGCGAAACGCTCGTTCATGGCCAACCGAAGTTGTTGTCGACGCTGTTCGGCGGAGGTGTCGATGCCTTTCGGCAGATTGAGATTGGCGGGTGCTTCGGCTCCGGACAGTTTGAGTTGTGTATATTTTGCTCCCAGAAACGCCGCTGCCGATTGGTCGTTCAAACCGCGAGTGGAAATCGTGATGAACTTCGGAAGTCGAGAATCATCCGGGCCGAGGTACTTCGCCGCGACGGAACCGACATACGGGTAGTCACCGGCTCGTCGTCCCTTTTCCATGAACATCCGACCTTGGCCGTGATCGTTGATTTTGATGTTCACGCTGCGAACGATCGACAGATGATGCATCTGTTGGGCGGTTTCCGGGAGCAATTCGGAAATGTGCACGCCGGGCACTGAGGTCGGAATCGCCCCGAACGGACCGCCGTGTCGCGTACCGGGTTTCGGGTCCCACGATTCCAACTGACTCACTCCCCCTTGCAAAAAGACTTGCAGAACTTGTTTGTGTCGCCTTTGGATTTGCTCACCCGCGATCGTCGGCACCGCATGTCCGACCCCGGCGACAGTCCCGGCTAATGCAGAACCGGCCAAGAAACTTCGACGAGAAAACGCGTGATCGAGCGGTTGGCATCCGGTGTCGCGTCGCATGGAAGGCTCCGGTAGGCAGGAGGATTGGGGTGGAAGGTCAGTGATTGAGGCGAAATTCGGCGGAGGTGATGGTGGCCCAAACTAGTTCTTGAATCGCCGCCAAACGATCGTCGTCACGATCTTCGAGCGTTTGAGCGACCCATTGACTTTCATCATCGGCGGGGTATCGCGAGTAGACACTGAGGAATAACTCGTCGGCTATCGCGGAAACATCCGAAGTTTTCATGAGGCGATCGACCAAGGTGCCAGTGCGTGGTGTGAGCCAATTCTGCGATGTAGCCGCATTCATCAGAAACAATGCCTGTTCGGCAGTGGCATCGAATCCCGCTGTAGCCGATTTCGGGGCGAAGGTCTGGACAACGACTCCCGCTTGAGACCCCAATATCTTCCGCAGTTCTGTCGCCGGATTCGACTTCTTCTTTTCGGCCTCTTGAACCGCTTTGGGTTTCTGTGTCGCGACTAAACCGACGGCTTCCAAAGTCGACCAAGCGAGTTGCTCAGGGGAAAGCGGTTCGAGTTCCGCGACCGCAAACGGTCCGATGCTGTCCATCGGCACGTTCTCCGGCAACCGACTGGAACGTTGATAGGTTTCCGATAGCGCGATCTCACGCAGCATGAATCGAATATTGTAGCCGCTGGCGTGCAAGTGATCTGAAAGTAAGTCGAGCAGTTCCGGATTCGTCGGCGGGTTTTCACTGTGAAACATATCGAGCGGTTCGACCAACCCGCGACCGATCATCATCGCCCACAGTCGGTTGGCAAAATTCTGCCGAAATGCCGTGTTCTCGGGTGCGGTGATTGCCTGCTTAAGTTGTAATCGCCGACTGAACTTCGGTACGCCGCCCGCAGTTTTACTGGGCTTTACTGTGTAGGGGTCTTTTTCGGGAGCCGGTTCGGTGATCGGCTCGAGATCGAGCACTCGGGGTCCCGTTTCGCCTTTTTCGTCGGTGAAGACCGAGGCAAACGTTGTGTTCCCTTCGGCTTTCTCGGCAATGATGTTCTGCTTCGCTTTCTTGTCATTGAAGACGTAAGAGCGATTCACGAATGCGGAGAGTCCGTAGTAATGGCGTTGCAAGTAATCGGGGACGATGGGATGGTCATGACATTGGGCACATTGCATGTCCCGTCCGAGCAGCAGTCGTCCCAGATCGCGTGTGACGAGATCGGTCTCCAACTTCCGCACCAGCAGAAATTTCGCAGCCGGTCGTGTGGCCTTTTTGGTACCATCGGCGGACAAGATCGTCCCGATAAGTTCATCGAGTGGCGTGTTCTTCGAGAATTGCTCGTGCAACCAATTTCGCCATTCCGCATCGGGAATATAACTGCCCTTACGACGCTCGATCAGCATGACGTCGAAAGTATCGACGAGATGCCAAGTGTGCCGCGGGTCGGCTAGCAAGCGGTCGACCAGATCACGTCGACGCGTCGGTGATGAACTTTCGAGGAACTCGCGTGCCTCGTCGACACTGGGAATCACACCGACGAAATCCAGATAGATTCGCCGCAAGAATTCCGCATCCGAGCACCGTTCTCCTGGGACTGGTGGATCTGGAGTCAGGCCGCTGACACGATCGATCTCGGTATGGAGAGGTCTTTGGGCAGTTGCGGGGGGCGCCGCATGCAACGCGGTCCCCATCCCCAAGAGCAAAACGGACAGCAACAACGGCTTGGAATTCATCCGGAAATCCCAGCGTGAGAGTCAGAGAGATGTCGATCACCGCTCACAATAACGGATCAACACTCTGTTATGTTACCAACTCACACATCCGAGTTTCTAGATTGATCCCCCCAAGAATCCGAAAACTTATCGTTTTTCTTCGATGGATTGAAGTTGCTCGCGAAGTCGTTGAATCTCTTGTCGAAGGTCTTGAATTTGTTCCATCGCTTCGCGAAGTTCTCCGTTTCCATGACTTCGACGTTGCCGTTCGAGGTCGCGTTCGATTTCTTCCGCATGTTCGGTTACGCGGTCGGCGATTTCGTTTAGCCCTGCATGACGAAGGTGTTCAACGGCGGCTCGCATATGGTCGAGACGTTCTTCCGGCGGTTTTTGTCGCTCGTGATCGATGGCAACATGCGAACGACGAAGATTGTTCCCCAATTCTTCACTAGTCCGTTTGATTTCCTGCTGAAGTTCTTCCGCGACCTCGTCGAAGCCCCGTTGAACCGCCTCACGATGCTCCGCCAGTAACCGCTCCAGTCTGATTCGTAGTTTCTGGATTTCGCGTCGTTGGGCTTCGGTGGAAGGGGCTCTGGCTTCTTCCGCGTCTTGACGAACCCGTTCGGCATGCTCGTGTTGACGGATCGCGATGGCATGGTGTCGTTCCATTCGCTCGCGTCTCTCTGCGGCATGGAGGACAAAAAAAAGCCCGGCCATAATGGTGATCATCCCGCAAACCAGTATTCTACGTGACATCGATTTGCTCCTTGGTTCTCAGGTAACTTGCGGAACCGCAAGTGTTCAGATCACTTCACCGGTCGGAAGAAGTCCGCGATGACCTCCCCATCCGTCGCCACTCGTCCTGTCTCATATATGGTGAGGCACCGCGAGGAGGTTGTCTAGTACTTCTCCACTGTCGAGCAATCAAACTTCATAAAGATAACGGTGCTAGAAATCCGTCGTTGCGAGCCTCGATATCACGCAACGTGACACAACTCGCTGCGGAAATTTCTCATCTTTTTGCGGCTATTGCCGTTCGGTATCGCTAGAAACCTCTGCTTGTCGTGGGATTCGCTCCTGACGATTGTGTTCCGCTTACACGTTCACACTGACATTGCTGTCATCAATATTACCCAGCTGATCCAGCAATGGTTGCACGACATCACGAAGAAATGACGTCACTTGTTCCGGGGCCCGGCCAATGTATCGCGTTGGATCAAGTGCATCGTCGAATTGAACCTTCGCGAACGCTGGATCGTTCTGCAGGCGTTCGAGCAAATCGTTCACGCCGTCCCCTTCTTTGATGCGGCTGGCGGCTTCGTGAGAATGAACACGGATGCGTTCGTGGAGATCTTGTCGATCACCACCGGCTTGAACACCGGCCATCATGATTTCTTCCGTTGCCATGAATGGCAGTTCTTCGGCCAGATGTCGAGAAATCACCGAAGGATACGCCTTCAAGCCTCGGGCGATATCGGTGTAGAGAATCAGGACGGCATCAATCGCCAAGAACGCCTGCGGCAACGAAAGCCGTCGGTTGGCACTGTCGTCGAGTGTGCGTTCCATCCATTGGGTGGCCATGGTTTGTTCGGCGTTGGGGCCGAGACTCATCGCGAACCGAGATAAAGCACACATCCGCTCCGCTCGCATCGGATTGCGTTTGTACGCCATCGCGGAGGAGCCGATTTGCTTGGTCTCAAATGGTTCTTCCAATTCTCGACGACTTTGCAGTAAGCGTAAGTCAGAACCGGCTTTATGAGCCGACTGCCCGATTCCGCTGAGCGAGTTCAGAACCTGAGCATCGATTTTGCGGGAGTAAGTTTGGCCGGTGACTGGGTAGGTCTCTTCGAACCCCATTCGTGCGGCGACCATTTTGTCGAGTTGCTCGACTTTTGCGTGATCGCCGTTGAAAAGTTGCAAGAAACTTGCCTGTGTCCCGGTGGTGCCTTTGACACCACGGAACCGGAGACGATCCAGACGGTGTTCGATCTCTTCCAGATCGAGAATCAAATCGTAACACCAAAGGGTTGCCCGTTTTCCAACCGTTGTCGGTTGCGCAGGTTGAAGGTGCGTGAACCCAAGACACGACAAAGACTTATGACGATCGGCGAAGTCCGCCAGAGCCGCGATGACAGACCCCAGGCGTCCACGAATCAGCTGAAGACTTTCACGAATCTGCAGGAGCTCCGTGTTGTCTGTCACGAAGCAACTCGTTGCACCTAAGTGGATGATACCTCCCGCGTTGGGGCATTTTTCCTTGTAGGTTTCGACGTGGGCCATCACATCGTGACGGCGTTCGCGTTCGTGGTGGGCGGCCCGTTCGAAGTCAATGTCATCCACTGCAGCGGATAATTCCTCGACTTGTGCTGGCGAAATATCCAAGCCGAGTTCGCGTTCACAGTCGGCAAGCGCGACCCATAAGCGTCGCCAAGTGGAGTGTTTGCGTTGAGCGCTCCAGATTTCGCTCATCTGCCGCGATGCGTAACGCGAAATCAGCGGATTTTGATATTGGGTATGCCGAGATTGATCCGCCGCCATCGTGTGTGGCCTTTCATCGAACGCAAATGGACGTCAAAGTGGATAGAAACAGGTCCGAGCATAACCAAATCCGAATGCAGAAAAAAGTTGCCCGAAGGACTGGCAAATTGACGGACGGGTTATTAAACTGCGAAACTTTCCGGTTCCCCACGAACTATTGGCTCGAAATTGCAATAAACTATGCCGAATTCAACGAACGCTAAGAAAGCTCTTCGACAAAGCCAAAAGCGTCAGGCTCGTAATCGTTCCCAACGCAGCGAGCTCCGTACGTATGTGAAGAAAGTCCGCCAAGCTGCGGCTGGCGATGATCAGCAAGCCGCCGAAGATGCCTTCCGGGCTGCTGCGAAAAAGTTGGATCAATCGGCCGCTAAACGGCTGATCCATCCGAACGCTGCTGCTCGTACCAAGAGCCGTTTGTCTAAGCTGCTGAAGAAGAGCAAAGAAGCAGCGGCCAGCTAGAATAATTGCGAATCGCGGTACAATCCGCACGGTTCTGGCGAAGAGAATCAAGGCTGACGTCGATAGATTGAAAGACGTCAGCTTATTTTTTTGCCGGAGAATCGCAGATGAGTTTGTCGCCGATCGGGCTCGTCGGTCCCGCGTTGCTTGCCGGGCAGGTTGCCGGTAGTGCCGCGATTTCTCTGGGACACGGCTTCGGTCAACTCTTGCAAGCTGCCGCCGGCACCACAACGGATAGCGAATCAACCGCTTCCACCACCGCAAACACAACAAGTTTGCTGCCAGCTACGCGTTCGTTGTCGCAGAACTTTCTTCGTGGCGATGTGAAAAACTTCGCTTCCCAACTCCGAGAGCGGCTCGCGTCGCTGTTTGGTCCTGGCGAAGATTTTCAACTGCGAATCGATGCCAATGGCGACACGGAGTTCAACGGCACAAATATGTCGCAATCCGTTTGGGAACAGGCATTTGGGAATGATGGCTCTCTGCAGAACCTGGTGGCCGATCTCTCTGATCGCTTGAGTCAACTTGGTACCGGGACTTCGCTGACGTTGACTCCCGGCCGGACTCAAATTCACGGCAATCAGGTTTAACGAGAAATCCACGGATTTCGAATTCCTTGGCCTGAGCGACCGAACAGGCTCCACCCGAGCAACCCGAGCAACCGATAAAGTCGATAACACCGATCCAATATCAGGATTGTTTCACGGTGAACGGCTTTGGGAGAAGCGAGGGCCTCTATGCATTCGACATCGCTCACAAAGATGGTCTGTCTGTTGACATTCATCTCATTCGCCGGAGCCGTACAGGCTGAGGAACCTCTCATGCCGATCACGGACGCAGGCAACGCCAGCGTTTCGTTCCCGGCCGAGTTCGAAACGGAAACACCCGTTGCCGAACCTGGGTTGGAAGACTGGGGTGCACACCCGCCAGAAGAAGTCTTCGAAACGCCACATCACGACGCGATGCACGAATCGCATCATGAGACCCACCACCAACATCACCATCACCACCACTTACCGCACGAGCACGAGGAAGAACGGGGGCGGTTTGTGGTGACGCCGTTCTATCGAGAATTCGATAGCGATCTCTGGGACAACACCTTCAAAGGCATGAGCGGGTTCCATGTCGGAACCACGTTCTGGAAGCCTTGGCACGAACTGGGAGGGTTGCACGTTCGCAAGGGATTCATCACCGAATTCACCTTCGGCACGATGGACGGCGAAGACAACGTGAACTTGAACGGTGCGGCACTCAGCCCATTCGAGACGAGCGTCTTCAACTATCGTGTGGAAGATGCCCAACTTTACGCGGGCACGATTGGGTTGGCGTTGGAAGCGACGAAGTATTTCGAGTCGACCGATACACGTTGGGACGTCGGCATGGCTCCGACGCTCAATATCGGGAACTTGAATGCGGATATTCAGGCCAACACGCCTCGGCCCGGTGACAGTCAGTATATGCTGCGAGCTGTCCCCAGCGACAACGGCACGCTCGTCAACTTTGACATGCGGTTTTGGACGGGGATTGCCTTGCCGAACGATATGCGAGCCGGTGTGATGGGCTTCATTGGCTACGGCGAAACCGATGCCGTCTTTGGTCGTAGCGAGCAATTCACATCGTACGGCGGCGGGTTGTATCTCGACATTCCGACCCGCTTCGTGCCCCACGAATTCCCCGCACCCGCCGGTACCTTCCAATGGCTGGAAGTCCTCTGCGGCGAGCATTGAAAACCGGAGTTCGCGAGACGCTTGGGGATATCGGGCCGTTCGAAACGGGCTGTGTCTGGCATCGAGTGACCGACCACTCTTCTAGGGAAAATTGATCTAGGGGGTCGGCGACCAAATCTGTCGCGGTTTGGTATTCAGCCAGAAGCGGTTGAGCAACAATTCGAGTTCTTCTTGGCCCTGGTAGGTCTCTGTCCAACGCTGTCCAGTCATGCGGTCCGCTTCGCTCTGCACGGTTATGCGGATACCCGACTTGTCGGAAAGGTTTTCCGCAATTGTGTTTGCGACAGCAAGACGAAATCGGGCTTGTGGGTAAATCGGTGTCTCGAGTGTTTGCAGCGACCACTTTCCCAGGTTGATCGTTTGCCAAGGTTGAAACCCGAGATCGTCGTCGCTCGATTCTCTAGTGACTGGAATATTCTCCGGGACCGAGTTACGCACGTCTTCGCGGACTTCCACATAGATTTGCTCCGCCCGTCCGGTGTAGACGGCCCAGCTTGGCCACTCATCGAACCAACCCCCGGTTGCCAAAATCGGCAGCACGATGATCACACCCATCACGACTGACACGCCGATAGCGAGCGTTTTTCGCTCTTTCGGAAGTGTGGGAATCCAGCGGTCCTCCGGGGTTGTCGGGAACAGCATCAAATTCTGTCGAATGAAATAGAGGTTCCATAGCAGCACGCCCCATTCGTGCTGAAGACCAAGCGGTCCCACAATCGCGATCAGCAAGCCATGCATGAGCCAACTCGCCCATAGACCGATACGGCGATGCGGCCAAAACAAGAGCAGGATCGCGACCAACAGTTCGCCAACTGGGAACATGAGTGCCGTCGTCAACCGCAATGTCTCCGGCCAGTCGGCCAGTTTCGTGCCTGACCAATCGGCAATAACACCCAGAAACAAATTCGCATGTCCGTGCAGAAAGCTGTGGTCGAATTTAGAGATCGCCGACCAAAAATAGATGCTCAACGTGAGTAACCGGCACCATCGCAGACCGTTGGCGTTGGGAAGGGTGATCAGCACGAAAGCGATGAGAAGAAACTGCCAGGCCCACGGTTGGAGTCGGTGTTGATCGAGCAAAATCAAACCGGTCAGACAGACTGCGAATGTCGACATGACCATTCTGCCGACTCGAAACGGTGGCTGAGTGAAGTAGCCGATCACGAGCGGAACCGCGACGCCTGTGAGTAAAATCCAGTCGACCCAACTCGGAACGCGAATCAAAAACTCGAAGAATGGAATCTGTGGAAAGACGGTCTGCGGGGTCCAGAGTTTCCAAGTGACCACCAGCAACGCGGCGGCGGAGCAGGTCATCCAACGACTGACTCGGCGAACAGTGAGAATCTCGGCGGTTTCAGCGGTGTCATTCATGACTGAAACGCTATCACCAACCCCAGGACAACGGCAAGACCGCCCAACACCGCAAACGTGATTTTCACCCAACTCCACGGCCGTTCGCCCTGCACTTCGCCGGTGCAGGCATTGATGGCGACTTGGTACGTTTTCTCGCGGTACTTGTAGGCCAACAACCACACCGGCAACAGCAGGTGTTTGTAGGTGATCGCATCAAACCGCGTGTGAAGTTTATCGATGCGTTGGTGATCGCCGCCGATACGACTGTTTGTCTCCTGCCGGATGGCGGCTTCCATCTGTTTTTTGGCCAGTTCGAAACCCGGCGAAAGTTCCACATCGTAGGTTCGTGCCAACAAACCCGCGAGCATCGGTTGATTGAACGGCACTAACTGGTCCATCGGCCACGGTTCGAGTGCTTCGAGGATCTGCCGAGGCAACCCGCCCGACGCACAAATAATGCAATCATCGAAGAAGCGTTGGAACTTGCCGGAGACGTACGTCCAATCCGTGCGGGTTACAGTACGTTTGTCGTCGCCATCTCCAACTTCGACCGTGTAATCGTCGCCACGTCGACCTTCGTAGCGGTTAAACGTCAGCGCATCGAACGTCCAGAACGGCAAATAGACGCCCGAGAACTCACCCTTCACGCCTCGTCGTCGGAACTCGTTTGGCGCAAACCACAGCGATGCCACCCAGGCTTTCAGATTCCCGTTCGCCTGTCTTTTCTCGACTTGAAACGGCAGCACGCCGTCCACCGGGACGCGATCGACGGCATCGTGCACATTCTCGCGTTGAATGGGGCTGGCGCAATAGGCACAGTCCTGACTGGTCAGGGTGCCGATAAAAACGACCGTCCCACCGCAGGAATCACAACGAATTTCATGAGTCTCATCGCTGACGAGACCCACGGCAGTTGTGCGTCGTTCGGCCAACCGTTCGAGCATGGCGTGGAAATCTTGCTCCTCGACCGTCTTTTCCGGGTCGAGTTCAATTTCCTTCGTGAACCCGCAAAACGGACATTGCAACTGCCCAACGCCGATGTGAAATTCCAAGTCCGCCCCGCATTGATCACACGGAAAAATGCGAGCTTTGCCTGCGTCGGTCAACTGGCCGGGACGCGGTGGCGGTTGAGTGGTCGGCAACGATTCGTCGTAGTTTTGCTCATTCATGGCAAATGTGGAGATGTCGATTTCGAGGATCAAAGATACAAAATTGAGAAGGGCAAGTTCTCGTCTGTTAGCCCTTGCGATCCGCGATCCTCCATCTTCGATCTTTGGACTGAAGTGTGGAGTGAACGGGTCGTTGCAAGTCGACATTGCCTTGTGTGGCAGCTTTGATAATCCATTACGACTCTTCTAAACTCTCGGTATGAACGCAAAACAGCCCCCGTCAGATCCTTGGTATAAGGACGGACTTCAATTTTCCTGCACCGGCTGCGGCGATTGCTGCACAGGTGAACCTGGTGTCGTGTGGGTTACAGACGACGAACTGCAACAAATTGCGGATTACCGCGAGCAAACCATCGGCGAAATCCGCTTGTTCCATACTCGGCTGCATGGCGGTCGGGTGTCGCTGTCGGAATTTGCGAACGGCGATTGTACGTTCTTCGATGGTGCCACGCGACGCTGCCAGATTTATCCCGTTCGTCCCATGCAATGCCGGACTTGGCCGTTCTGGAAGAGCAACGTCGAATCGAAGAAGTCTTGGAAAAAAGTTTGCGAGGCGTGTCCCGGTGCGGGCACGGGCGAGTTCGTCAGTTTGGAGGAAATTGAAAACCGGCTCGCGCTCGACGATGATTAGCCGTGCCCAAAGAACAACCGCCTTTGAACTTTTCCCGCTTGCAGAAATTCCGTTTTCACCCCCGAACACTGACCGATTCGCATGACGTTGCTTTACGGATTTGAATCTTCCGCACCGTATCGCGGCGGTTTTGTGGCGATCGGTAACTTCGATGGTGTGCATCGCGGGCATCAGCGGATGATCTCGACGCTCACCGGGCGTGCGAAAGCCGCAGACGTGCCTGCTGTGGTACTGACCTTCGATCCTCACCCGATCGAACTCCTGCGTCCCGGGCAAGTTCCGCCACGACTGAGCACTATCCGCCGCAAAGCCGAGTTGCTGATGCATTACGGCGTGGATGTCGTGATCGCGTACCCGACCGATCAGCGATTGTTGTCGCTCTCGCCGGATGATTTCTTCTCGCAGATCGTGGAAACCGAACTCGATGCTCGGGGGATGGTCGAGGGGCCCAATTTCTTCTTTGGACGCGACCGTCAAGGGGACGTCGAGAAGTTACGAGACCTATGCGAGGCGTCCGGTCGAAGTTTGGACATTGTCGAACCAGTGCTCGCAGGTGATGCGATGGTCTCGTCGAGTCGGATTCGTGGGTTGTTAGCTGATGGCGACGTGGCGGCGGCGGTGGAATTGTTAGGCCACCCCTATCGCATGGAGGGCCGTGTCGTGAAAGGCGCAGGTCGCGGACGAACACTCGGTTGGCCGACCGCGAATTTAGCGGAAATCGAAACCTTGTTCCCCGCTGACGGCGTTTACGCAGGGCTGGCGACCATCGATTCCAAAGCATATCCGGCCGCCATTCACTTGGGTTCGAACCCCACGTTTCAGGAAAACACTCGGAAATTCGAGGTCCATCTGATTGGGTTCCAAGGCGACTTGTACGAGCGCAGTCTGGCGGTGGATATGCTCGGTCGAGTCCGTGGAACTCGGACATTCGCCGACGGCGACGCACTCCGGGAGCAGTTGGAGAAGGACATCGCGCAGACGAAGAGCATGGCGGAACCTTATTTGTCGCGTTAGGATGCACGCTGGTTTGCGGTCAGTATCGTGGATAGAAGGTTATTGAAGATGAGTGTGAATTGGGAACCGTTGCGAGACATCATCGATCAGCACCAGCGGTTTCTGATCTCCAGTCATGTTCGCCCGGACGCCGACGCACTGGGATCGGAACTCGCATTGGCGGCGATCCTCGAAGACCAAGATAAGTCCGTGCGGATCGTCAATCCGTCGGCCACGCCCTCTCATCTTGAGTTTCTCGATCCCATGGGCAAGGTCAACAAGATTGGTCGCGACTTCACGGTCGATCAAATTCTCGATACCGAAGTGCATATCGTCGTCGACACGAGCGCTTGGGTGCAGTTGGTCGACGTCGGCAAAGCACTCCGACAATCGTCGGCGAAACGGGTTGTCATTGATCACCACATGAGTTCGGACGATCTCGAAGCGGTCGAGTTCAAAGATACCTCCGCGGAGGCCACGGGAGCGATGATTTTCCGGATGGCTGAAGCCCTTGGATACCGTGTTCCGCCTTCGATGGCTGTGCCGCTGTTTTGCGCGATCGCCACCGATACGGGGTGGTTTCGATTCTCGTCGACTTCGAGCGACACCATGCGAATCATCAGCCGGTTAATTGACTTAGGTGCGGAGCCGCATTTAATATACCAACAGTTATATGAGCAGAATTCGATCGGTAAAGTGCGGTTGGCGGCACGTGTTCTCTCTCGCGTGCAGCTGGAGTGCGGCGGTCGGTTGGCTTGGATTCAGGTGAAGCAGGATGACTTCGAAGCGACGGAGTCCACACCGGTCGACACCGAAGATCTGGTCAACGAGACCTTAAAAATCGCCGGTACGCAAGCCGCGTTTATCGCCATCGAACAACTCAACAAAACGATCAAATTCAGCCTACGAAGCCAACGCGATTTGAATGTCGCCGCCCTTGCCGAACCCTTCGGCGGTGGTGGTCACAAGCAAGCCGCCGGTGCCGTGTTGCCAGGGCCGCTCGATGAAGCGGTCTCAACCATGCGGTCGGCATTCCTCAAAGCGATGGAATGTGATTCGTAAGCGGATTTGTTCCCGAACCCGCACAGACCTGAATTATCAACCCCGAAGTGTATTGTGAGGATGGAAGATGGCGGATCGAGGATGGCAAATTCCAACTCCTCACATGACCGCTATCCTCCATCATCTATCCTCCATCCTCAAAATGAGTGGCCAAGCCGTTCCAGTCTTTGAGTGACCCGGGACCGCTTAGCCGACCACAAGCCTCAAACTCCCCCCTGAGACAGACAGCCCTAAACCTCACCGTCCAGGATGGTTGATCCAATGACTGAACCAACTTCCGAGAATCCGACGACGAGTGCCCAAGTCGAAACCGAATCGCAAGGTACTGTCGATCCGTTATCCAACGATGAACCGCGACGGTTTTTCATGAAGGCGGTGATCGCCATCGGTGCCGGTGCGGTAGCCGTGATGACACCGCTCGTCGCTGGTGTGCTGTTCTTCCTCGATCCGCTCTTGCGACGCGCAAAAGGCGGCGGTAACGACGAGTTCATCAAGCTCGAAACCACCGTTGACGCCCTTCCCGCCGACGGCACGCCGCAACGCGTGACCGTGTTCGCCGACCGCGTCGATGCCTGGAACAAGTTCCTGCATCAGCAAGTTGGTTCGGTTTACGTTCGCAAGATCGGCGACCAAGTCATTGTCTTCAATGCGACGTGTCCGCACCTCGGTTGTGGCGTGGATTACCGCCCCACGACGCAGGATTTCTTCTGCCCGTGTCACACGAGCGCATTCGATCTGGAAGGCCAGAAGAAAAACGACATTCCCCCACGAGCGATGGACATCCTTGAGGCGGAGATTCGCAACGAAAACGAAATCTGGGTGCACTACCAAGACTTCCGAGCGGCTACTGCAGAAAAGATTCCGGTATGACAAACAAGAACCTTCTCGGACGGTTGGCCGACTGGTTGGATCATCGTGTCGGCACGCGTCATTTGGTGCATGAAGCTCTTTACGAACGCATTCCCGGTGGTTCCCGCTGGCGGTATGTCTGGGGCAGCACGCTGGTTTATACCTTCACCGTGCAGTTCATCACCGGCATCTTCTTGTGGACCGCCTATAGCCCGAGTGCCAGCACCGCTTGGGAAAGCGTGTACTACATCAATAACGAGATGTTTCTCGGTTGGCTCGTGCGTGGCATGCACCATTTCGCGGCCCAAGCGATGGTCGTGTTGATGGCTCTGCACCTGATGCAAATCATCATCGATGGTGCCTACAAAGCCCCGCGGGAAATCAACTTCTGGCTGGGTTTGGTTCTGATGCTGCTTGTCTTCGGGTTTTCGTTGACGGGGTATCTGCTGCCTTGGGATCAGAAAGGCTATTACGCCACGCAAGTCTCAACGAAAATCGCCGGGGCAACGCCGGTGATTGGGAACGAAGTCCAAACGGTCGTTCAAGGCGGACCGAAATACGGACACCAAACCTTGACCCGTTTCTTCGCGTTGCACGTCGGTGTTTTGCCGGTGTTGCTGATTGCGTTTCTGGGTCTGCACTTGTATGTCTTCCGACGACATGGCATTACCCCGGCGGACCCCGAACATGCTCCGACGACGACATTCTGGCCCGATCAAGTCCTTAAAGATGCGGTCGCGTGTCTCGCGGTGTTGGCGACGGTCGTGTTCTTCGCCGTCTATTTCGGTGCGGAACTTAGTGCGCCGGCGAATCCATCCGAACCGTACTCGGCCGCCCGCCCGGAGTGGTATTACCTGTTCCTGTTCCGCTTCTTGCGATACGAGTGGGTCGAGCATCTCGGCTTGGCATTCGGGGCGATTTACTTCCCCGGGTTCTTGTTCACGATTCTGATTGCAATGCCCTTGATCGCCCACATCAAAGGCGGTCACATGTTCAATAAGGTCTACATGTGGCTGGTCGTCATCGGCATCGTGTTCCTGACTGGCCTAGCACTCTATGAAGACAAGAACGACGTCGAGCACCAACTTGCGTTGCAAGATGCCCACATCGACGGCGAACGTATTCAAGAACTAGCCGCCTTGCCACGGAAGATTCCGGTCGAAGGGGCAGTCTCGCTGTTGGCGAATGATCCGTTCACCCAAGGGCCGAAGGTTTTTGCGAAACAATGTGCAGCATGTCACCGTTGGGACGGACATGACGGTCGGCGACGCTTTGTGTTGTCGACAGTCAAGTTGGATGGTGAAGCGAAACAGATTCTCACCGAACCGACCGCAACCGATCTCGGTCAATTCGGCAGTCGAGAGTGGATGACCGAAATCCTGCTCAATTATGACAAGGTCTTTGCGCCGCTCAAAAATGCGGAATGGTATCAGCAAGCCAAAGCCGACGACGATTTGGATTCCGTGATTGACCCCGCCAACTCTGAAATGGCCGAGTTCGTGAAAGACAACCACGAATACCTCAGCGGGAATGAAGAAGATCTGAAAGCCATTGTCGAATATTTTGCCAAAGCATCGGGGCGGAAAGATCTCGAGCCAATCGACGAAAAACTGGCGACACGGGGTGAAGCGATCGTCACTGGCGAAGAGGGTGAGTTGTCGTCGGGATGTTTTGATTGTCATCACCAAACGCTCGACGAAGCCGACTCCTACGGCTACCCCACTTTGTACAAGTATGGTTCGGCGGATTGGTTGAAGGACTTCATCACCAACCCCGGCGGTGGCAATCACTACGGCGACGCCAACCAAATGCCCGCGTACACCGCGGATCGGCTTTCACCGCACGACTTGAACATGCTCTCTCGCTGGATGATCGGCGACTATGCCGAAACGGAAATCGAACTTCCCCGTGTCATGAAACCAGCCGACGTCGAAATCGACGAACCAACGGAAGACAAGGCCGCGGACGGAGAATAGAGGATCATGGATGGCGACGTAGTCGCTAGGAACACATACGTTTCGTAAATGTCGGAAACGATCGGGTGGCATGCCCACCGCTCGGGGTGGGCATGGGCCGTTGAGGTTCGAATGTCGAATCATGTCCACGCTAAGCCGTGGACATGCCACCCCGGACGGCTTGGTTCTGCAGATTGTTGTGATCCGATGTTGTCAAAATAACGTTTGAAAATACGAGACGATGTACGGTTGAGGGGAGCGTTCCGTTCCACCGTGCTTTTCAGGAGCGATGAAATCCAAATCACGGGGAGTGATGTATGTTCGATTTAGTGTTTGGTCTCTTCCCAATCATCTTCCTCGTTGTGTTCGTTTTCATCATTTATACGTCGTTCCGCACGTTCTCCACGACGGGGCAAATTTTTCGGCTCGCCCAACAGCGGATGAAACAAGAGTTGGAAGCGAACCAACCTAAGCGGCCGCAGAATTGCGACTACTGTGGCTCGTCGATCCAACCCGACGAAACCGAGTGCCATGATTGCGGTGCCGACGTGGCCGCTCAACAGGACAGTCGAGGATAGTCATGCAGGTAGCCGTCACCGGTGCGACGGGGTTTATTGGCCAATACATCGTGCGTCGACTCGTTGACGCCGGGCATACCTGTCGATGTTGGTATCGCGGATCCAGTGACCGCAGCGGTTTGGAGTCGGTTGCTGATTCCATCGAGTGGATCGAAGGCGAACTGGCGGGCGGTGCGGAAGTCGAGTTCGTCACCGGCTGCGATGCAGTCGTGCACTCGGCGTTGTATCACCCCGGCGGCGGATTCATGGGGGGCGAAGGCGACCTGATCGACTTCACGACGAAGAACATCATTGGCAGCTTACAACTTATCCAAGTCGCTCGCGACGCCGATGTGAAACGGTTTGTGTTCGTCTCGACGTGTGCCGTCCATGATCAAATTCTCGACGATCGCCCCCTCGACGAAAAGCATCCGTTGTGGGCAAAGAGTCATTACGGAGCCCATAAAGCCGCCATCGAGAAATTCGTGCACAGTTTCGGACTCGGTGAAGGATTCCCGATTTGTGCGGTCCGACCGACCGGTGTCTACGGGGTGATGCAAGACGCGACCCGCAGCAAATGGTTTCCGCTTGTTCGTCGCATCGTCAATCACGAAGACGTTCGTTGCGAACGTGGCGGCAAGGAAGTGCACGCCGGCGATGTCGCGAAGGCGATTGACGTTCTGCTGAATGCCGACGAAGACAAAATCATCGGCGAAGCCTTCAGCTGTTACGATCGCTACGTCTCGGAATTCGACGTGGCCACGATTGCCAAGGAAGTCTCTGGCAGTTCCAGTGAAATCCAGGGCGAAGCGAAGTCACCGAAGCATCAAATTGTCACCAAGAAAATCCGGGCCCTCGGCATGGAATTCGGCGGTGACGCGTTGTTACGGAAGACGATCGAGCAACTCGTGACAGCGGCCCGGCAGACCTGAGTTTGCGACGGCCTGGCAACACTCTTATTGCGGTTTCTTGTGGGCGGATTCCTTCGCGACAGGTTTCTCCTCCGACGAGTTACTCGGGTCGAAGTGGTTTCCCAAGATGGAAGCCATGTTTTCCTCACCCTTGGCAATTCGACAACAAGCTTCCCATGTGTCTGTTGGCAAGAGTTCTTGCAGCGGTTGATCGACACGCGGGATGTGCTTGAACGCCGCGAGCAACTTCTTGTCCCACACCTTGTGGTACTTCAGCAAGTCGTCGGGATAGACATACTTCCGTCGTGAACCTTCATCCTTCCCTTTGAACGGTTCGGTAATATTGAGATAACCATAGTCGTCTGTCAGTTCTTCGCCGGGGTGAATATCTCGGACTGCCAACTCGAAGTCGTAGGCGGTGGAGAGGCAGTTGGAGCGAAAACTGTGATTGACGAATCGGCCGTTATCCCAACAGAGCACGAACTTGCCGGCATTGTTACGGAAGCAGTATTTACTCAGGATCTGCTGATAAATTTCGTCAAACTCCATGAGTTCCAGACCGGTGAACTCCCGGTCGAGTTTGTCGAGCACCCAGGTAATCGTGCCCTTCGGAATAAAATCGATCGCCACAACGCCATAGCCAATTTCATTATTGATAAAACGCAACTCGGTGGCCGGGTGGATCATGGTACGCTCACAGGAAGTAAAGACGCCGAATCCTAGTAGGAAGCGGCTAAAATTTCGCACGCGATTTTTACCGATCTCGGAAAAAATATTCTAGAGCGCCTGGCCTTCATCGTTGTTGTTTCGTTGGTACGAATCCGGTCGGATCGTATCAGCCGTTCTTGAACCGTTGACGCCCTTCACCAGGTGTGGCACCATGCGTTTTGCTTCTCAGATTCTGTGACGCGTGGAAGGAACGGTCATGAGTGCTCTCACCGGACTAGGTCGATGTTTCAGGGCGATTTTTTGTGGACTGCTTGCCACCGTCCTTGGAACTCAAGTCGGAACTGCCGCCGAACCGGAACTCGGTCCGTTGGCCGGTCATGACAGCATCGCATACGCGGTCGCGTTTACACCCGATGGACAATGGATCGCAACGACCGGGTTTGATAATACGCTAAAACTTTGGGATGCCAACACACATGAAGCCGTCCGCACGATGGAGGGCCACTCTGGAATTGTGTTGTGTGTGGCGACCTCACCAGATGGTACGCAACTCGCATCGGGTTCGGGAGACCGGTTCATCAAGCTGTGGGATGTGCCGAAACGCTCCGCAACTTACTCGCACGACGTCACTGGCGGCGGAGTTCTCGCGATTGACCGGAACGGGGACGGCAAACGTCTCGTGACCGGTGGCCAAGACAAAGTCGTGCGAATTTGGGAAGTCGCAGACGATGGCACGTTGAAGCAGCTGCAGGAACTAACGGGCCATACCGCCGCCATCACACAGGTCGCATTTCGAAACGATTCCCAACAAGTCGCCTCTGCCGATGCGAACGGAATCATTCGCGTAGTCAATGCCAATGATGGTCACTTACAAAGTGTGCTTGGTGCTCATGCCGCGAGCATCGTCGGATTGGAATTTGCTCCGAATAATTCCTGTTTGATGAGTGCAGCGACCGACGGTCGCGTGAAACGATGGCCAAATCAATTTCCTGAACATCGCGAGTTCACTGGTCATGAGGCTGCCGTTCAGGCCATTGCAATCAACCCGAATGGCGACCGCATTGCATCGGCAGCCGATGACAAAACCGTGCGAATTTGGAACCAAGGTGATGGCCAGCAACTTCAGGTGTTGCAAGGTCATAACGATAAAGTCACTGCCGTCGCCTATAGCAGCAACAGTGCTCAAGTACTGACTGGTTCGGCGGACAAGGTCACACGGTTGTTCGATCCGAATAATGGCCGGTTGATCAAGGAATACCCGGCTCAAACGGCAGCGATTACTTCGGTCAGTATGCATCCGAATCGACAAGAAATTGCCTCCGCGGACGCCAGTGGGATCGTCAAGATTTTCAAGACTGAGGATGCGAGCGAAATCCGCGAGTTGACGGGGCATCAAGGCAGTGTGACGGGAGTGATCTACGCACCGAACAGCCAAACGATCGTTACCGGTGGAATCGACAAAACGGTTCGCGTATGGAACGCGGTTGACGGGAAAGAACAACGCAAAATCGACGTGGGAACTCCCGTGCACGCGGTTGCGATCTCGGTCGATAGCGGGAAAATCGCAGCGGCCGGTGAGGACGGAGAGATTCGGATTTTTAATCTCGGTGACGGAAAACTCGTGCAGACTTTCCCCGGCTTCGGCAAACCCGTGCACTCCGTGCAATTCAGTCGGGACAACCAACGACTCGTCTCCACCGACGACGACCGAGCCACCGTTTGGGAGTTGAAGTCCGGCGATGCCTTGCAGCATTTCGTGCATCATTCAAAAGCGATTACCGATGCCGTCTTTGCGAACGATCACCGCACCGTCATCACCAGCGGAGCCGACAACGCACTGCACAAGGACACGATCTGCGTGAACTTCGTACAACAAGCCGACGAGGAACGCATCAATTCGTTTTCGATTTCCGCGAACAGTGCCTACCACTTCACCACCGGCCCGAAAAGCGGCGTTGTCATGTGGAACGCTGGCAACGGCAGCGAGATTCGTCGGTTCGAGGGTTTCGAAGGCGAAGCGACGAACGCGGTGATGAGTCCGAACAACCAACAAGTCGCCGCGAGCACGGGCAAACAATTGTATCTGTGGAATGCGAACAGCCGCCAGATGCAGTTTCGCAACGAAACGCCGGCCGACATCACTTCTCTGGAATATAGTCCCGACAGTCAAAAACTGCTCGCGGGGGCGGCGGACCAGAAGATTTTCAGCTTCGATCCATCGCCGATCAACCCGCAACCCGCCGAACCGCCGTCACGGGAACCGGCTCAGATCATGTCCGAACATACGAAAACCGTCACCGATCTCGTCTTCCAACCCGACAACCAAACCGCTTGGACCTCCGGACTGGATGGGACCCTCAAAGCGTGGTCGGTTGCAGCGACTGGGCAAGTTGCCGACTTACGCGGACACTCCGATAGCATCTACGGACTCGCGTTTTCACCGGACGGCAAACTGCTGGCGTCCGCCTCGGCCGATAAGACCGTGCGACTGTGGGATCTCGAAAAGAAGAGCCAGATCAAAACTCTGTCGACGCAAGACGATGCCGTCTACGCGGTTGCGTTCGGTCCCGATGGAACTCATTTGTTGACTGGTGGAGCCGACAAAACCGTGCGGCTGCTGAATGTCGAAACCGGAGCGGAAGTACGGCGTTATAATGGACCGCGACATGCCATCTACGCAATTGCATTTCGCGATGACGGTCGGCAAATCGCCGCGGGTGGTGTCGGCTTGGGGACCGATCGTCCGGTGTTCTTATGGGACATCGACAACCCCGCCCCACTGCAGGAATGCAAAGGACACAAGGACGACATCTACTCCGTGCAGTTCAACAAGTCCGGCACACGACTGATCACCACCGGTTACGCCGGCGGGCTACACATCTGGTTGCCGGGAAATCCCACGCCCGTCTATTCGCAGGATTTCCCGCGTGTGACGTACCTCAGCCGGTTGTCTCCCGACGGCTCACACCTCGTGATGCCCGCCGACGACGGCAAAGCCTATTTCGTCGCGATTCCTGAAGACCAACGGTAACAAAACCTGTTTTGATCGAATCACGACTCGGGTGGCAGGCCATGACCAACGGAAAGGACGGGAAGGTCGTGGTTTCCACGTTCGCCACGCCCATCGCTTCGCTCTGGGACGTGCCACACAAGTCGAAGATCGACGGTGACGAAACTCGGCTTGATTGGATTGGGAAAGATTCCTAGTATCCGGCGATTTTCCAGATGGCCGCTTGGGGGGACTCCGGCGGTGTGATGCCAAATCGAGCGAGTTTTCGAGTCAGCAGGAGGCTGCCGTGATTGAATTGACCGAATGGATCCAATCGTTTGCCGTTCAACAAAAACCTTGGTTGATTCTCGGCAAAGGCCCGACGTTCTCCGAATTCCAGAACGTCGATGCGTCCGCATACCACACGCTTTCGTTGAACCACGTCGTCCGGCAAACACGGGTTGACGTGGCTCATATGATCGATGCCGACGTCGCCGAAGACTGTGCCGAAGAACTTTATAAAAACTGCCAATATCTGATCATGCCTTGGCATCCGCATGTCAAGAATGATCCCACCTCGAAGACACTGGCTGACTTCGTCGCCGAGATTCCGGTCTTGAAGAAACTCGACGAAGAAAATCGCCTCGTCTGGTACAACCTTTCCTCTGCGAAACCGAAGGGCAACTCGCCAACAATTCAAGCGAAGTTCTTCAGTGCGGAAGCGGCGTTGAACATTCTTGGTCAAGCCGGTGCGAAGAAAGTTCGCTCGCTGGGCGTCGACGGTGGTCGCGGTTACAGCGGTGCGTTTAGCGATCTCGAAACCAAAACGATGCTCGCCAACGGACATGGCAGCTTCGACAACCAAACCGCCGAGATCAATGCCATCTCGAAGAAGTGGGGCATCGATTACGCTCCGCTGTCCGAGCCGATGCGAGTGTTCGTCGGCACCGACGAATCGCAGATGGTCGCCACGCGAGTTCTGGAGTTCTCGATCCGCAAGTTCGCTACGCGACCGGTGACGGTTCACCCGATGCTCAACTTGCCGATCCCGAAACCAAAGCATCACAAAAACCGAGGCCGCACAGGTTTCTCGTTCGCTCGCTTCGTGATTCCGGAACTGTGTGGCTATCGCGGTCGCGGACTTTACACCGATGCCGACATGCAAGTCTTCACGGACCTTGCCGAACTGTGGGACATCCCGTTCAACGAACAACGCATTCTGTGCACCAATCAGCCGGAAACGCCGAAAGCTTGGCAGAAGCCGGGTCAGCATTTCCATCCCGGTCGCCAAATGAGCGTGATGCTGCTCGACTGCGAACGCTTGGATTGGAAGATCGACGAGATCATCAAGGGCATGGATGACGAGAAGTACACTTATCAAGACTTGCTATTCGAGATGTGCATCGTTCCCGAAGACGAAATCGCCGACCGGATTCCGCCGGAATGGAACTGCTTGGAATGGTGGGAGAAAGACGTCAGCAAACTGACGCACTACACCGTCGTGCCGACGCAACCGTGGAAGAACGACGAGAATCCGCTGCGACACGTTTGGGAAGAAGATTACCGCGCTGCCGTCGCTGCGGGTGCGGTCGATGCGAAGGAAGTTCTGTCCGGCATTCGCGAAGGATACTTGAAAGAATCCTTGAAAGACGCCTTCAGCCAAGAAGCTTGGGAAGCCGCCGAAGCCGCAATGCCGGAACCAGTGGAAGCACCTGTTGCTCAAGCCGGACCGCCGGCACCGATTGGGTTGGGTCGGATGAAGCAACTCGTCGGCAAAGCCATTCGCAACCCGGGTAAAGCGATCAACCGGATTCTTGGTCGTCGGGCTGCGTAGTCAGCGGGTGTGGAATTTGATGCCGCCGGGATCACGTTCTCGGCGGCCCGCCCGCCGCATTTGAACGGCGGGTTTTGTTTGCGCTCTGTGTCAGAGAGTTCATGTCATGACGAACCCCAACTCCAGTCGACTACGCCGTGCCGCTTCTCGGCTCAAGGCCGCAACCCAACAACACGGACTTGCCGCTGTGCCGCGGGGCGTTCGATTTGTGACCCGTCGTGTTTCCGCGAGCGTCAGACATCGCCTGGGCATGGAAACTCATGCCACGCTTCGACGTACTCTCACTACGTCGGAGAAAACCGAACTACAACGACGTGCCGACCTACTGCGGGACGCACCGACGATTCAACTTATTCAGATCGGTGAGACCACCAACAAATCGGCGATCAAACGCACCGATCGTTCCTTGAAGCAATTGATCTATCCTTGGCTCGACATTCAAACCGACGGAAATCCCGATCAATTGTTGTGGTCGTGTAATACGGATTTCGTGGGCTTCGTCGATGTCGGCGATGAAATCTCACCCGATGCATTGATCGAATTTGCGGAAGCCATCGCCGCAGAACCGACCTGCGATTTGATCTACGGCGACGAAAATCGCATCAGCAAAGGCAACCGCGAACATAGCCCGTGGCACAAACCGAGTTGGTCACCGGAGCTTCTTCTTTCGCAAAATTACCTGAGTCGTTTGACGCTCCTGCGAACTTCGGTGGTACGGAAAATCGGGGGGCTGCGGTCGGACGCGGGGGATGCTTGGGAGTACGATCTTCTGCTTCGGGTCAGTGAAGAAGCCCGTTCTGTCATCCGAGTACCGGAGATTGTCTATCACCGTCACGATATTCACGGCAGCGGTGATCCGCTCCAATGTTCCAAGTCAACGAGTCGCGATTCTCGGTTGGTCGCGGAGTCCGCGTTACAACGACGTGACATGATCGGCACGGTCGAACCAACCGCGACTCCGAACGTTCATGCTCTGCATGTACGCCCCCAGCGGCCTGACCGCGTATCCATTGTGATTCCCACACGCGACCGAGCGGGCTTGCTGAAAGCGTGTGTCGAAAGCGTGCTGGCCGAGACCGCTTACCCGAACCTCGAAGTCATCATTGCCGATAACGATAGCTGCGAAACGGAAACGCTCGAACTGTTCGAATCTTGGTCGAGCGACAGCCGCATCCGTGTTGTGCCAGTGCCGGGGGAGTTCAACTTCTCACGAGTCGTCAATGCCGGAGTCGCAGCGAGTGACAGTCCGTATCTTGTGCTGCTCAACAACGACATGACGATCATTGAGTCTCACTGGTTGGATGTGATCGTGGCTTGGTTGGAACAACCGGAAGTTGGCATCGTCGGGGCGAAGTTGAACTTCCCGAACGATACGATTCAACATGCGGGCATCATCATGCGAGGTGACGGTCCGGGGCCAAAACCGGCGTTTCATCATCTCAAGTTTCAACCGCACGATGCCGCCGGTCCGTTCGGAATGTTACAGACGACACGCAATTATTCCGCCGTCACCGGGGCCTGTTTAGCGGTCACACGCCGCGTGTGGGACGAAGTCGACGGGTTCGACGAGCGTCTAGCGGTTGCATACAACGATGTCGATTTCTGTCTCTCCGTGCGGGAGGCGGGTTATCGCGTCGTCTACAGTCCGCAGGTCGAACTCTATCATCACGAATCGGCGTCCCGGGGCACCGACAAGTCCGACAATCCCCGTTGGCAACGGGAACAGCAAACGATGCTCAGTAAGTGGGGCGAGAAACTCGGACACGATCCGTTCTATAATCCGAACCTCACATTGACGAACAATCAATGTGGCGTGCGAGATTTGGCGAAAGAGCCACGTACCGACCGTAGCCAACGCCGAGCGGCGTGACGGACAGGGGTTTCATCCCGACAACATAGAGTCCGGTTATGTCGATCACATAAAACCTGACGACAGTGGTCTTTCTTTGCTGGTTGAAAGAGACGTTCTAGTTCACCGTGATCAATCGGTTATGTCGATTTGAACTCTGGCAGGACTCGAAACGGATGCTCTTTCAATAGGGAAAGATTCTCATGACCAAACCGCATTACCTCATTGTTGTTGTAGTGCTCTCGATAATCAGCCGGACAGAGGTCGTGACAGCGGGCGACTTGGAATTCACCTCTTTGATGCCAAAATGTGCAGATTCGGGGTGTTCGAATGGATGCAGCCTCGTCGAACCGTGTCGTGAGTCAAAACTTGAATGCAAGTTCGACATTCCGGGGTGGATTCCCGAAATGCACGGAACGACCACCGTTCGCGGCCGAACAGCCGACGTCAATGTGAGTACCCGCGAAATCTTCGAAAGCATTTCGGATTTCGACTTCATCTTTTCGGGGCAACTTGAAGTCAGTTATGAGCGATGGGGCTTTCTGGCGAACGGGTTCTACTACAATCTGGGCGTCGATGAGAAAATTCTCCCGCGAATCGATCTCACTGCTGGTTTTTCCCAGGCGATCGTCGACTTCGCTGCCACTTACGACGTCTCTGAAGATTTGGGTCTGACGGATTGGAACTCGGCTTGGGAAGCCGACGTGTTACTCGGCGGGCGATACAACTTGCTCGATGCCGATGAAATTTCCATCACCGGCCCTCGTGGTCGTGGTGTGACGGCATCCGGTTCCCAGCACTGGGTGGATCCGATCATCGGCGGTCGTTTTCGGGCACCAGTCACGGAGGACGTGTGCCTGAAATTTCGCGGAGACGTTGGTGGATTTGGGATTGGATCGTCTTCGCAGCTGACTTGGAACATCGAAGCGCTCGGGGAATTTCAATGCTCGGAACACTGTCGATTGAGCCTTGGCTACCGTCTCCTCGATATTGACCAGGAACAAGGCAGCGGCAACGACCGGTTTGCCTACGACATGCAACTCCGAGGACCAATCGCTCAACTCGGTTTCAACTATTGAGCTTAAGCCGTTGACCTCGAATACATTGTGGAAGCAAGCACTGGCATCTCGACGCCAGTGCTTGTTCGACGCACGATTCCGGTCACTAAACTCGCACTGGCAAAGCCAGTGGCACCCGAACGTGATTACCCGTTCGACTTGTCGACCGCATCGATTAACCAAGCGGTTGGCCAAGTTCCGCGAAATTCGGGATTCACCCAGATGATGTTGGAGTGATACTTCCGGGTTTGCAGGTTCTTGATGCGAAAGCCGAGTGTTCTTCCACGCGATGCCATCCGACTTTGTTCCACCCCACCACAAAACTCAGCGACGCAACCCGGATAGGCTTCCGCAACTGCGGCGTTGACTTTCTTCCGAATATCGACGCGGTTTTCCCGTTGCTTTTTCTTTCGTCGGTTCTTGCGCGGCATATCAGGCTCCCATTGTGCATACAATGGACACAGACACCAGGCAAATTGTTCAGGTCATTTCCGGCTCTTGCCTCTAGGTAGTAGCGACTGTCTTGCGTTTCAAGTTGTGTTTGGTGTTTTGTTCCACATTTTTC
>NZ_CFHRBF010000025.1:0-87445 GCF_984380535.1 Thalassoroseus sp. | reverse complement strand
TTTCTCACGAAAACCAAGATCCAATATAGTCGCTTGCAAGATACAAGGCTGGGTCATGACCCAGCATTGCCGACGTCAATATCACGAACATGCTGGGTTGAGACCCAGCCTACGACTGAGAATTGAAGTGTTCGCACAAATCGAACCCAAAGCAATATTCGCAATTCTCCACTGGGTGGTGGTCTTCATCATTCCTATTGGCACAACTCGTAGCAAGCAAATCCCAAAGTCAGAACTATGGACGGCGATGCGAAGTCGGCTACAAATTGTGATCGCGTTGAGTTTTATCAGTGGCTTCTTGAACGCAACGATGAGCGGCACGATCGGCTTCTACGGCGGATTTCTCGGTGCATTTTTGAGTTGGAGCTGGCTTTTACTTGTCAAATATGTCGCCACCCACGGATCGAAAGGACCAATATCTCCACGCCACAATGCCAAGCGATTCCCGGAGCAAGACTGATCGAAATCAGTGAAATGCAAATCTAATGTTCTTGTCTCTGGCAAATTTGGAGAGTTCTTTCTCACGCTCGTAAGCAAGATCCGAACCGATGACCACCACTTCACGAAGGGACGGTGAATCGCAAAGCTGATAGAATCCCTGTTCTTGGATTGGAGTATTAGCGATCGTGATACCGGCAAGGGAAGGACAACTTGAAAGATAGGCAACACCACTCGCCGTCAAGTTGGCATCGCTGATAGTCAACTTTGTCAATTCGGACATTTTCGAAATCGCTGCCATGAGTTCGTCGTTGACGCCGGGACCGCTGACACTCAATCGATAAACCGTGTCACATTTTGCCAACGACAAAAGCTTTTTCGACGATTCTTCGTCTTCAATCAGAATGCTAAGACCGTATATTCGCCCATGCTTTTCCATCACCAATCCGCCGAGAGAAATGACATCTCTAGAGACGTTCCGACACTCGAGGCTAGACGGGGAATTGCAGCCCGTTGCAAGAATGGAAATTGCGATACCTATCAGTACAAATTGACCGACGGAGCCTTTCCTCATCTCAAATCCTAATTTCTCGCAATCATCCATTCCTGATCGCCATTATATAGCCACATGAACCCGGAAACACTCTTCAAGATCTTCAACACCGCCGTTCTGCCGGGGTGGTTGATTCTGTTGTTCGCACCACGCTGGCGGATCGGCGTAGAGTGGGTTGCTGGGAAGATTTTACCCGCAGTATTGGCGGTTGGCTATCTCGTATTGTTCGTCACACAGATCGGCCACATCGAAGGCGGGTTTCAGTCGCTCGCCGGGGTTCGGCAACTCTTCAGCAACGAGTCCGTTCTGCTCGCCGGCTGGGTGCACTACTTGGCATTCGACTTGTTCATCGGCAGTTGGGAAGTGCAAGACGCCCAACAAAATGGCATCTCGCACTGGTTCGTCGTGCCGTGCCTAGTATTCACATTCCTCAGCGGCCCAATTGGGCTGTTGCTGTATCTCATCGTACGCACGGTCGGCGTCGCCCGACAGAAACCGTAGAGTAGATCGTGTCCAATTTCGCATTTGCCAGCGTCAACGCGTGCCACTGCTGGCTTGTCCAGCAGTGTTTATAGCGACTCCCGGACCGCTGGTCACTCGCACTGCTAGCCAAGCTAGCAGTGGCACACAACTTCTTTCTTTGGAATAGGTCGTGTTCCTGGCAATCTCACAAATGCGCAATCGTACGTGACCCAGCCTACCGATGGCCCATCATCACCCCAGACGTCATCACATCATCAAGTCTCGACGGATGCCGGGGCCGGGGTTTCGCGGAGTTGCCGGGCTTGGGCGGCGGAGGTGTCTAGCGAGAGGCGAATCGTCACGCCCCAACGGCCGGTTTCGTCGGCGGTGATGTGCCAATGGGGGAACACCATCGTGCTTTGATGCACGAGTTCGTAACCGCCTTCGGATTGGCTGATGGTTTCGATGGGAGCGGTCCACACATTCGCGGGCTGTGAGATTTCCAGACCCGCGTCGAGACCGAGCCATTCGTCGACGAGGCCGATGCGTTCGCAATCGTCGAGCGTGAGTCGCGTTTCGAGTTGGCCGAGTTGTCGACCGCCCGCATCATAGAAATAACGATCCGGTGCCCCGGCGGCCATCCCGGCGAAGTTGAACTCCACACCAAATTGAATCGGCTGACCGACCGGCAGGTTCTCGAGCAGGTAATTGAACTCCAGCATGTTCCCGCTGGCGGTGTTTAAGCCGACCGTCTTAGTCACTTGCACAGCGTGTTCGCCGATGTATCCGGTGCGGGTCATCACACATTCGGCTCGCGTTTCGGACCGACGCAGTGTCGTTTCATACGTCCCGCTGGCGAAATCGCTGATGACGCCTTCGCTGCGTTGGAATTGTTCGGCGGTCGTTCCCGGTTCGAGGAAATGATCGACGAGCGACTTTCGACGCCAAGCATCGTAGACGATTTTCTTGTCAAGATCGGGCTGCTTGAATTTGACGGACCCGTGAATGCTGGCGATGTCACCGGCGCTAGTTTCACCGGCACCGGCGGCTCGGATCAAGTCGTGATACGGTTCCGGTCGTCGATCGAGTGTTGCGAGCAAGTTATGCTTGATGCTTCGCAAGTCGAGTTCATAGAGATGCCCGCCCGATGCAGGGGACAACCATGCCACTAACCGGTCACCCGACAATTTCACTTCCTGACGCGCATCGAGATCGTAGTCGGCGGATTGAATCTCCACCCAACGCGACTCGTGATTGCGGGCCTTTTCGAGCAAGTTGTCGGCCGCGATGAGGTGCTTGTAGATCGCGTTTCGCAGGTGAGGCAAATACAACCCACCGAACGCCCCGTGCCAATACGGGCAGTTGCATTGGCCACGATACAACTCCTGCCGAGCTTCCTGCACCAAACTCGGCACATCTTCACTTTGGCCGGTTTGATGCAAGTCTTCTAAGCGTCGGCTGACGTCCAACATGCGGACGTACATTTCGTTGGTTTCCGGATACTTCACACGGAAGTTCCGCCAGAAACCGCCTCGCAAAAATGGCTTGAGCAAATGCCAATCGGCGTCGTGTTCGCGTTGATTTCGCACACGGAGATACTGCACTTGCCGATCCGTCGGCAACGCCCATTCCGTCATTTCCCGGTAGCTCGAATCGGGTAGATAGATCGTGCCCGTCGGCGGGACGGCATCAACGGCCTCCGATGCGGTGCACACTTTCAGCCATTCCTGGTTGTGCATCAACTCATCGAAGAATCGTCGCAGCCAGTTGTCGCCATAGACATGCTGATGCGTTTCCGGCCAACTGCCGAGTTTCTCGCCGTCATCCCCGAACGTGCAAATCGCATTCGGCGAACGCTCGGCGACGTGACGCAGAAAGTCAATTGTCTCGTGCGGTTCGCGGAAGGGGATCGTGTACCGCAGCGTCTCGCTGACCGGGAAGATCTTCAGCGTGTTGCCTTCATCTTCGGTCAGGTAGTAACCGTCGAGTTCGTGCTCGTGGAGACCGGCAGCGCGGAAGTGCGTGTCGTCGAGAATCGTATACTCGATACCGCTACGCGCGATGTCACCAGCGAACGATTGCTCCCAAACTCGCTCAGGAACCCACATGCCCCGCACGTGCGAACCGAACAGTTGCTTGAGATAATTCGCGTAAGAAACAATCTGACCGACGCGGTCCCGCCGGGGAATGCTGGCCAAAATCGGTTCATAGAACGGCCCGCCGAGGATTTCGATTTGTCCTCGTTCGACGAGAGCCCGCACACGATCGATGTATTCGGGTTTGGCATCAACCAGCCATTCCAGCAAACTGCCGGAGGTGTGCAGACACACCGGAATTTGCGGATAGTCTTCGAGGACATCAAGAAACGGTGCGTAGGCATCGGCGTAGGCGGCCTCGAACACGTTTTCAAAGTTGCCGATCGGCTGATGATTGTGAACGGCCAACACAAGCCGGACGCGGCAGCTCATCGATGACATCCTTTCCACCCCAGAAATTCTCGGGTGCGATTCAAAAAACTTGAGTGTATTCTTGTTTCGGCCGACTGTTTCACACAACCCGACCGGAATTCTCCTATTGGACCGATTTTGCCACAAAAGGGAAATCCCGGAACGCCAGTTTTCGACTGATCAGCGAGATTCCGCAAACACAAAGCTCGCACGTTACGCAGACCGCCCAATTTTACGGCTAAATCTCATTGTTACCGCACTCAACAGGATCGCTCGCCATGAGTAACAAATTAATTTGGATGCTCTCCCCAGCCATTTACGGAACGCTCGCCATGTTGGCAGCGTATCTCTCCGGCGACAAAAGCATGGTGCTGGGTTCCGCTGTGGGCGGTGCCATCGCCGGAGCAATGGTCGCCATCTTCGCCACCGCAGGCGAGAAGGATTGAACCTTCAGACCGCCAAAACACCAACGCGTGGCGTACGGCAATCATTCCATTTTAAGACGACCGGGGAAGACAAAACTCCGCGTCTGTCGGTCAAAATCCGGTGCGGATGTAGACTCCAATCCCAGACTTTTTAATACTGCATGGCAAGTCGCGAATGCGAGTGCCATGGGTGTCGTGTCGACTGGATTAGTATGCAGTCGAGTGACAATAACTCCCAGGTCATTAGACTCAGCCACGCAATGGAATGCATACGCGGCTCCGAACCCGATAGCCGCTACATAGCGTCCGGACTCATCATCACACAGACCGCATTCAAGTGTCACTAACGGCATACCCTCCGCGCGTCTGATTGTCATGAGTTCAATGTCCGCAAAGATTCCCCAACCGCCGATCTGTTCCTTGAGGCAATACTTTCCCGTTGACCCCACTGGCATGTGTCTCGACCCTTCTCTTCTGTCGAATTCCCGTTTTGGAGATTCGTAGGTCAGGCTGTGCCTGACGATTACGCTCTGATGTCAGGCACAGCCTGACCTACAGCTCTTGGTTCAATGGAATTTGAGAAGATTTTTATCGACTCTTCCGCGAGTGCCATTTCAGTGTAGTGACGGCGGACGTTCTCATAGCCGGTTTTGGCGAGTGCGAGTCTTTGATCTTTATCGAGCATTAACTGTTCTAGGCGGTCAGCGAGTTCTTCGGCACTTGTTGGGTCGACTAGTAAACCGCCGCCGGTGCTTTCGATGAGTTCAGGGAAGGCACCGTGACGGGGTTGCACGAGGGGGGTGCCGTTGGCAAGGGCTTCTAACACCGGTAGACCCTTCGGTTCGTGATAGTCTGTCGGCACGCTCAGCACATCAAAACTTTTGAGAAGTGCAACTTTGTCGGCGACCGAATCGGGACTACCGGCGTAGTGTATGGGGAGGTTTCGACTCGCGGCGAATGAGAGTAACCCTTTGAAATACTTACGGTCGCGTTTGCCAAGATATCCGGCGACGATGAGTCGCGAGTTGGGTTGGCGATTATGCAGAATCTGAAAGGCATTCACGAGATTGTGAAAACCTTTCTCCGGGCAAATGCGAGCGAAGTAACCGATGGTGAAGTGTTCGTTTTCACGATCGGTCGGAAGGCCATCGTGTTCGCTGACATCGATCCCCAACGGCACGCGGTGAAAGCGGTCGATCGGCAAATCGAGCAGGTTTGCCATGAAGTCGCGATAGTAATGACTGTGCGTGAGGAACCCGTCAAAGTCGCGACACCGTTCGTGAATTTTGGCGATGGCGGCGGTGCGGAACTTCTCCGGCAAGTCCATCAGGAAAATATCATCGCCTTGGAGCATACAAAAGATCTTGACGGCATCGCCGAGCCGTTCCCGCAGCGTTCGCACGACACCGACGAGAAGCGCGTTGCTGAAGACGATGACATCCGGCGCGAGGTCTTTGACGAAGGTGGCGAATTCGGCGATCTCACGATGGTTCGGTCCTTTTTCGCCGTCAAGCATTGCGAGCGTGAGCGGGCCAAGTTGGGCGGCATCGTTCGAAACGCCGAACTTCGTCGCCCAACGGATAACACGCGGCGAATCCAACCACCGCACCAACGGACGCGGAATCTTCCGCCACAATGGCACACGGTAATCGAGATACACATTGATCCCGCCGAGAAACACCTCCGAGACGGACAGATTCTGTTCGTCGACGCGAATCGGGGTGTAGGTGGGAATCAGCGAAACTTCGTGTCCGGCTTCTTGGAGTGCTTTCGCCCAGGTGTTGTCATGCATGCAGGAGCCGCAAAACATGCCCGCTCCGCCCGCGGTGACAATCGCAATATGCATTCGATGCTCGCTTCTCGCTGGTTAAATCTCTGCAACGTAGGTTCCGTTCTCAGAGATTGTGAGAGGCACGTCAAGGGACAGCCTTCCCACTCATGATTTCGCCAGCGAGTAACAAACGATGCCTTGATTGGTTCGCAGATACAATCGGCCATCGACGAATGCTGGGGAGACGCAATCGCGAGGTTGAAAACGCACGACTTGGTCTTTCCACCGTTTCAACGCTTCCAATTGTCCTTCAGATGTTTTTTCCAGTTCGTCGATGCCGAGTTTTTCGCGAAGAACTTCCACGGGGGCGAGTGTGCCGTCTTCACTGATGCGGGCATCGTAAAGCGGAGTGAAATCGTCCGTTGAGTTCGAGACGCACATCACACCGCCGAACGTGTAAAACACCGCATTGCCGACCGCGATGGGGGAGGTAAACCGTGGACGATCCTGGTCAATCGGGCCTTGCCAAATCAGTTGGCCATCGTCGAGATTCACACAGACGAAATCCGCACCACCTTGGGCATACACTCGGTTGCCGACGACCACGGGGCTGGAACCTTGATCGGAAATGCGACGGTACATCCATTCAAGTTCCGGGCCGTCTTCAGTCAGTCGATAACATCGCAAACCTCCTTTGCGACTGCTGGCGTAGGTGATGAGTTTGTCACCTGCGATTGCGGGCGTGGCCTGTCCGCCGCCACTGTCGATCCGCCATTGTTCCTTGCCCGTTTCAGCATCGACGCACACGACCCCGACGCCGGGGACGTCGACGAGGACTTTTGTGCCAGTCTTGCTCTGCCAGGCAACGGGACTGCTATGGATGGCGTTCTCTTTGGAGAATTCACTTTTCCACTGCAGCGACCCCGTTTTTCGATCGAACGCCACTAACCGTTCCGCCATGACGACAACAGAGTCGTCCACGATCAAGGGTGACGAGCAAATCGGGCGTTGTTCTAGGTCCGCGATCGGAATCGCCGATTCCCATTCGATTTTTCCATTGTTGCGACGGATGGAAACCAAATGCCGGTCGGCTCCCACATAGACCACGCTGTTTTCAGTCACCGCAGGCGTGCTGGATTGTCGCCAACGTGTCGGAGCACTCGGGCGATCCGCTGTCCATTCGAGTTCACCGGTTTTGGCGTCGAGACAAACGATTCGGTCCAAAACCTGATAGAGCTTTTCTTGTCGTTCAATGCTTTCCTTCCGACGATTATCGTCGTATTCATTTCGCTCGGCGTCGGTCAGTTCTGCTAATTCCTCGTCGCTGAGATTGGGATATTTTGGTGGTGGCAGGGTCACATCTTCCCGACGCTCGCGGGCATGACAGTAGACATAGACAAAGCCATCGGCAATCACCGGGCTAGACCACCCCCCATTGCCCGAGAAGGCTTCAGTGTGGAACCATACTGGTTTCAACCCGTTCGCAGGAAGTTCTTCGAGGAGCGTTTGATCGGTCTGGATATGTCCGTCGCGGTTTGGTCCCCGCCATTGGGACCAGCTTTCCGCATGTGCGGCCGTTAGCAGCGTTCCACCGAGCAGGAAACAGAGTCCTCCGATCATGGGTCCAAGCGAATACAACATCAGTTAGCTCCTAGCGGTCTTACAGAGGGTGAATCCGATTTCCACAATGGAAACGGAACCCCATCCATGCAAGAATTGTTCCCAGGTCGCAATTATCAAATCAACAACCGAGAATACGTCTGTGACTGACCGTCCTCGACGATTGGCCGGTCGTCGATGACTCAAGTTGGCTGGCGGACGGCCAACTTTTCTATGAGTAGGAACCGCCCATGTCGCCCGCCAAATCTGAACGTCGTTACTCCTGGGTTGTCGGCGGCGAACCGTTTTCCTGGGGTGAGTTGCCGACGTTGATGGGCATTGTGAATGTCACGCCGGACAGCTTCTCCGACGGCGGCAACTGGTTGGACCCGCAGCAAGCGGTCGAACATGCCTTGAGTCTGGTCGAGCAGGAGGCCGGCATTCTCGATATCGGCGGCGAATCCACCCGTCCTGGTGCGGAACCGGTCTCGACCGACGAAGAACTTCGCCGTGTGCTACCGGTCGTCGAGGAATTGGCCTCGCAAACGAATGTGCCAATCTCAATTGACACGACCAAAGCCGAAGTCGCTCGGCGAACATTGGCAGCCGGCGCGACCATTGTGAATGATATCTCTGGCCTGACGTTCGATCCCGACATGCCCGGTGCCTGTGCCGAAGCAAATGCCGCCGTGATTTGCATGCACATCCAAGGCACGCCACAAACCATGCAAAACGAACCGCATTACGAAGACGTCTTGCGTGAGGTGCTCGAATTTTTGCAATGTCGGCTGGAAGCCTTGGAATCCGCAGGAATTTCGCGGGAACGAATCGTGCTCGATCCGGGAATCGGCTTCGGAAAAACCGCCAAGCACAATCTGGAATTACTGACGAACATTGCGACTCTCCGATCACTCGAAAGACCGCTGCTAATTGGACATTCCCGAAAACGATTTCTCAAAGCGATTCTAGGTCGCCCGGTCGAGGAACGTTCGAGTGGCACTCTTGGCGTATCTATTGCGTTGGCGGACCAAGGTGCGGACATCCTCCGGGTGCACGATGTGGCCGCCGTCCGGGATGCACTGACCGCTTGGCAGACGATCATGCCAGGTCGCACAAGTCCATTTTGATATTTCCCCACAAAATCGGTGGACATCTGATTTATCGCATGGCATTATGAACCCCTGTTCAAGCCAAACGGTTGGCTGAACAGCGATCATTCACTGTCTTCTTGAAAGGGCTGTGTCGTGCGTCGAATCGTAATTGTGATGGCGTTGACGGTAGGAATGACAGGATTGGCTTCCATCGCCTGGACGCAGGATGCGACCACCAAAAAACCAGCGGCTTCGTTAGAAACCGAAACGCTGCCCCCAGGTGCCGAGCGGACCAAAAGTGGCAAAATCGTCTTTCGTGGTCGGCTTCCAAACGGTTGGGGTGCCCTCGGAATTGGAGCCTCGCAGAAACAAAACATCTACAAAGTCCAAGCGGAGTACAACTCCAAGATCGACGAGTTAGAAAAGCAAATCGAAAAATTGAAAGTGGAACGAGACGCAGCCATGCGTGGCGAATTAACCGAAATTCAACAACGAAAACTCGACGAAATTCTTTCCGCTAAGAAGTGACGGTTTTCCTGATGGATGGCAGCTAATGTTGCCCTTTGAGCAACGAGTTTCAATTCGGACGATTGAAGCTCGTTGCAATCTGAATCCGTGCGGATACGATACAGGTTGGAACTGGAAACTGATCCGACCGGCCACTCGCTGACGGTGCGTAGACTGGTCGATCTGCACTGCCATAGGATGATTTGATGTCTCAAACGAGTACCGATCGCTCATATACACTCCCCGAACTCGGCCACAATCCGGCGACGAACGGCGATGGTACCACGCCGGGAAGTTTCGCGAAGTCGCCGAAAATTGCACCAGGCGTGGCTGGTTGCTACACGTTTTCTTCGCCGGATACGCCCGGAATGCCGGCTCCATCCGGTAAAACCGCTTGGGATTTCTTGCCCGACGGTTGGTGGACGACGGAAGGCAACGAAGACCCAACCGACTACCAAGCCGACACGACCCTCGCTCAATTCGAGCAATCCGACGGAAGTCTTCGAAGCGTGGGCTATCCCGCCGGCTTCGAACCGACAACCCAACTCGAGCACGCTCGGTTGGGCATCATCACGAAGCAGATGGAACGGGTTGCCGAACGCGAACCGCATCTGACGGCCGCTCAAGTTCGTGACGAAGTCGCTGCCGGCCGGATGGTGATTCCGGCGAACTTGGTTCACTTGGGTTATCAGCTTGATCCGATGGCGATCGGTCGGGCCTCGAAAACCAAGGTCAACGCCAACATGGGGGCGTCGCCGGTCTCCTCGGGTACGGAAGAAGAAGTCGAGAAACTGAAATGGGCTGAACGCTGGGGTGCGGACACGGTCATGGACCTGTCCACCGGTGGCGATCTCGATGCCTGTCGCGAAGCGATCATTCAGAACAGCCATGTACCCATCGGAACTGTCCCGATTTACTCGATGATCATCGGTCGGCGGATTGAGGATCTCGATCGGGAAATCATCCTCGCAACATTGGAACAGCAAGCGAAGCAGGGAGTCGATTACTTCACGATCCATGCGGGAATTTTGCAGGCTCACTTGCCGTTCGTGAAAGATCGGTTGATCGGCATCGTCTCGCGGGGCGGATCGCTGCTCGCCAAATGGATGATCCACCACAACCAACAGAACCCGATGTACACGTTGTGGGAAGATATCTGTGAAGTCATGCGGCGATACGACGTGACGTTCTCGATTGGCGACGGACTGCGTCCCGGTGGATTGGCCGATGCAACCGACGAAGCCCAGTTGGCCGAACTCCAAACGCTTGGCGAACTGACGGAACGAGCCTGGCGACAGGGTGTGCAGGTCATGATCGAAGGTCCCGGACACGTGCCGCTCGATCAAATTGAATATAACATGAAGCTGGAACGGACCTTGTGTCACGGGGCACCGTTCTATGTTCTCGGTCCGCTCGTGACGGACATTTTCCCCGGTTACGATCACATCACAAGTTGCATCGGGGCGACGAACGCGGCGTATCACGGGGCGAGCATGCTGTGTTACGTCACGCCGAAAGAACACCTCGGGTTGCCAAAGAAGGATGACGTCAAGCAGGGCTGCATCGCGTATAAAATCGCCGCTCATGCTGCCGATGTCGCTCTCGGAATCCCAGGCACACGCGATCGGGATGACGAGTTGACCAAGGCCCGAGCAGCGTTGAACTGGGAGCGACATTTCGAGTTATCGTTCGATCCTGACACCGCACGGGCGTATCACGACGAGGACTTGGACGTCGATACCGACTTCTGCGCCATGTGCGGACACGACTGGTGTAGCGTGCGGATCAGTAAGGAAATCCAAGAATTTGCCAGTGGCAAGTCGGAATCCTATCAGTGGGATCGAGCGAAAGTCTCGCAAGCACTGACCTCCGAACAAAAGGAAATTCTTGAAAAACGCGGCGTGCTTTCACCAGAAGAAATCCACAAACTGGCTAGCAAAACCGCCGGTTCCGTTCCTGCAACAGATGACGGAAAAGCCGCGTGTCACAGCGATTACGTCGACTCTGACCAAGCAAAACGGCTTCAGGATGTGCGTTTAGAAGTCATCGAATCGACGGACACACGCGCTTAACATCGCTTGGCGACAAAAATCTGAGAAGATTACGTTCCTCAGACCGTCGAGGAATGTAATCTTCTTTTGTTGTTACACATTCTCGCTTTGCCAAGCCGCTGTCACGCGAGATATACTAGGGTTGCCGAACAACGGTTTTGTTCTTTGCATCCTTTGAGTTGTGGATTGGTGAATGCCGCCGAAACGTAATCCCCGCAAACCGACGTCTGCCGGGAAAGGCAAACCGACGACCGCTGGGGCTAGCGCGGCTCGGGGAGATGCCGTCCAAAAAGACTCAACCGGTACGCAGATCGGCAAATACCGTCTGATCAAGAAACTTGGGTCGGGCGGGATGGGGGCGGTGTATCTTGCGGAAGATACGGCTTTGGGACGGAAAATCGCGCTCAAAGTTCTTCCACGAGACAAAGCGCGAAATCCAACATTGGTGGCCCGATTCGAAGCGGAAGCCAAGGCTGCAGCCGGTTTGTCTCACGATAACATCGTGGCTGTGTACGAAGCGGGCGGTGCCGACGGATACCTGTATATCGCTTTGGAATACGTCGATGGCACCGATGTTTTTGAACTCGTGACGAAACGCGGTCCGTTGCCTGTCAAACGCACAATCGACATCATTCGACAGGTCACCTCGGCGTTGGATCATGCGGCCGAGCGTGGGATTGTTCATCGAGACATTAAACCGGCGAACCTGCTAATTCGCTCGAACGGAACCGTGAAACTCACGGACTTGGGTTTGGCTCGGTCGATTGAGGCGGCTTCGGATGCCGGCATCACGCGGGCTGGGCATACGGTGGGAACCGTGGATTACATGCCACCCGAGCAAGCACGGGACAGCAAATTGGCCGATGTTCGGAGCGATTTGTACTCGTTGGGTTGCACTTGGTTTTTCATGCTAACCGGACGGGTGCCGTTTCCCGATGGCGACTTGATGAACAAGTTATACGCCCACGGTCACGATCCGCGACCGAACCCGCGGGAGTTCAATCCCAAAGTGCCCGAAGGTGTGTCGGCGGTGCTCGAACGGATGATGGCCAAGTCTCCAGAGTCACGACACCAGACACCAAAAGAACTTCTGCGAGATCTCGATCACTCGATGCTCACGAACGAAGCCATCGCGGGAGGCGTGTTGGCGGCGTTGGAGGACGATGACGTCAATCCCGACCAAGTCTACGAGCAACGCCAGTTCAAAGGCGGACGGCGGGATGCACCGCCACCCTCACCTCGCTCGCAATTGCCGCCGGGCATGGAGACCGATACGGATAGTGATGCCGACGTGCATGAGGAATGGGTGGTCAAAATTGATGCACTCAAACTGATGCCCGCGTTGTTGGTCATCACGGGCGTCATCGCCGGCTTCTATTACCTGCTGAAGTTTTTAAACTCGTAACTCAGCTCCCAAGCACCCGGGAACAGTGTTTTCGTGTGATCGTTCAGCCACGTTTCGCCGAGGCTCACCCATTAGTGAGAGTTCTACTGCAGGGCATCCTCGTAGACGGTGAGGTAGTCGTTGGCTTTAGTTGTCCACGAGAAGTCTTTCTTCATGCCGGTTTCGACAAGTTGCTTCCAAAGTTCCGGTGAGTGATAGGCTGAAATCGCACGGTCGATGGTATCCAGCAGGTTCTGTGCGGTGTGGTTTCGAAAACCGAATCCTGTTGCGGTGTGATCGGCGGTTGCTTTTGCGGAGACATCGACGACGGTGTCGGCCAAACCACCAACTAACCGCACAATCGGCACAGTCCCATATCGCTGGCTATACATCTGATTGAGTCCGCAGGGTTCGAACATGCTGGGCATTAGGAAGGCATCGGAACCGGCTTCGATCAAGTGGGCTTTCGGTTCGGAGAACCCAATCGTGACGGCACACTTCTGCGGATATTTCTGAGCCAACTCTTCGAGCTTGGTTTCGAATTCCGGATTTCCAGTGCCCAACAGCACCAATTGGATGTCACGAGTGAAAAGTTCATCGCCGATTTCGATCAAGAGATCGATGCCTTTTTGATCGGTCAGGCGACTGACGATCCCAAAGAGGGGCACACCGGGCTTCTCGGGCAAGCCAAACTCCCGTTGCAACTGCGACTTCAACGCCGGTTTGCCAGTGGGTTGGTCCCAGGTGTCGACGTCAAAATGACTGGGAAGCAGGGGATCGGTCGCGGGGTTCCACTCTTCGGGGTCAATTCCGTTGGTAATCCCGACGAGATCCGCTTGTCGAGAACTCAATACGGATTCTAATCCGCAGCCAAATTCGGTGGTTTGAATCTCTTCCGCGTACGTCGGGCTGACCGTCGTGACCTTCCGGGCGAATGTCACGCCGGTCTTCAGCAGATTGATCTGCCCGTAATACTCCATATGTTGCAGTGTAAAGTACTGCGGGCTCAGTCCGGTGTACATCAACGCGTGACCAGGGAACAACCCCTGGAATGCGAGGTTATGAATCGTAAAGATCGACGCCGCATTGGCGAGCTGTGGAAACGTGCGGTACTTCACATCGAGCAATGCCGGGACAAGACCGGTTTGCCAATCGTTAGCGTGGACGATGTCGGCGCGAAAATCCAACTGGCGACAGATATTCAGAACCGCCTGGCTAAAGAAGCCAAAGCGTTCGCAGTTATCGCCATAATCCAGGTTGTCGACCCCGTACGGTCCGGGGCGGTCAAAGTATAAGGGGCAACTGACTAGAATCGTGCGTACGGTCGAATTGTCTCGGCGGACTTCGATCAGCTTAGCGGTCACATCGCGTTTGCCGACGTAAACCCGCACTTTCTCTTTGAGTGGCGTGAGCGTGTAGCCGTCCCAGCCAGCCTCACTACGCAATCTGGGGTAATCAGGAAGAATAAGCAGGACATCATGCCCGCTCGCGGCCAAAGCGTGCGCGAGTGCGGAAGTCACGTCGGCCAAACCGCCGGTTTTCGAGAACGGGACGGCTTCGGAGGCGGTAAGCAGGATGTTCATGGGGATGCTGTTTCTAACAAGTGGAACACTTTGAACTTAGAATCTCAATCGGAGACCGACTTCGCAAGGGCAGGCGGCCCTCACCTGCCGATTGACAGCGGAATCACCGGAAAAACAGGGAGAATTGACACGATCAGAAATTGACACCTAATCCGCAAAGTTTAACTCAACCGAACAGACGGTCTGATCCGAATAAAGAGATGAAGCCGTAAATCGAAGCGGTGGGCGTCTCAGCGTCTCGCGATCGGAAAATCTGATGAAAATACTCTGCCAACGAACGCTCCTCCTGGCGCTTGTCCTATTTGTGGGACAACGGGGGATTGCCGTCGCACAAGGTGAACCCGGGCCGGAGGCTCCGGTCCTCATGATGCCGCCACCAGGGTCGCCACAATTATTTGGCGACGGTGCTCCGGCTCCTCCTTTTGGAGCGTTTGCGATTTCGAATAATCGCATCGGTCAAGGGGCGGGGTGGGACGAATCCTACTTCGGAGGTACGGTCTTCCTGCCTTGGCACGTTGATCCTGGCCGAGCCATGTTCTTCGGCGTGCTCGCCAACTCGGTCACCGACGAAGGTGACTACGTTGGAAACGCCGGGGTCGGGTACCGCTGGTACTCGGATGTCTCCGACGTCATTTACGGCCTCTCGGGCTGGTATGACTTCGACGACTCGCACGCCACGAGCTACCAGTTAGCTGGTATTAGTGGTGAAATCCTCGGGCCAGTGCTGCAAGCTCGTGCGAACGGTTACGTGTTGACCGGTCGTAACAGCAAGGATGTGGCTCGGTTTGCCGCTTTGGAGTACGAGAACAACTCCATCATGGTGGTACCGCGAGCCATCACTGAGTACGCCTTCGAAGGTGCAGACGCCGAGCTTGGCGGGTTGTTGCCCTTTCTCGGCCAGTACGGAACCTACGGTTACTTGGGTGGTTACTGGTTGACCTCGGAAGGGGCCGGCACCGCGACTGGTTTCAGTGCCCGCACGTTCTCGTCGATCACAGAGAACGTTAGTGTTGGCACCCAATACACTTACGACAACAAGTTCGAGAGCAACTTCTTCGCGACGGTCAGCCTATCCTTCCCGATGGGTCGTCCGCAACGCTGGTTCTCGCCACAAACCGTTCCCGAGCGAATGGCTTCGCAAGTTCATCGACGTGAACGAGTTGCGACTTTCCTCGCCGGACGTCAAACCTCTGACATGATGACCGGGCAAGTCGTGCCACCCGATGGTGGTAACGGCGGTGGAGGATTGGACCCGGGACCGCTGCCGGCAGACTGCAATGTGGTTGTCGTTCCCAATGCGACCAACCCATCGAAAGTCATCTTTGTTAACCCGGCTGCGACCGGAAGTGCCAACCTAGGGACCGCGGAAAACCCGTACAACACCCTGGAAGCTGCCCGCTTGGCCAACAATTCGGCTTTCGACGTGATTCTTGTGATGGCTTCTCCCACGCAGAACAGCATCAATGGTGCACTATCTGTGACGGCTCCGATCGAACTACTTTCCAACCAGACATTCGTGTCCACCGCGGAAACCTTCGCCGTCGTGACGGGCAGTGGAACATCGATTCTGCCGGGAAGGTCGCTGACACCGCTGTTGAACAACAGCTCGACGGGTGTCGAATCTTCGATCGTTCGCCTGAGCGGCACTGGAACTCGCGTCTTCGGCTTCACGTTTGACGGTCGCGATTCCGCCGGAACACCTCGCCACGCGGGGATCGACATCAATCCGATCGTCACCGACATCAGTACCGAAATCGCTTGCAACGTCTTCCAGAACAGCCCAGCGGGTGTGCGGTTGAACTTGCGGACGATTCAATTCGGTGCGAACACGCCGACCAGCCCAGGTGCGACGAATCCGTTGCCACAGCAACCGGTCAACCAAGCCGGCTTGGTCAACCAGACGCTCGCTGCCAGCTCGATTACGCGGAACATCTTCATCAACAACACGTCACCTAACCCGGATGCAGTTGTGCTGAACGATGAAATTGCCCAAGCTTCGGGGATCGAAATTCGTCACACCGACGATTCGGTCATCCAAAGCCTGAGCATCACGAACAACGAGTTTACCAACAACACCAACGGGTTCCGCTACCTGCGTGGGGGTGATGCCGACATCGAAAGCACCGACCCCAACGTTCGCGGTATCCTGCTGGCCGACAACATCTTCACGGGTAACGGGGATGGTATCGACATCAACGCCAGCAACGGTGGCTTGATGCCAGGTGGTGGCGGACTTGTTCTCCCACCAGGTCTGCAAGACGACGACGAAGTCCTCGAGTTCGATGTCTTCCGCAACACCTTCACCGCGAACACGCAACGTGCTATCGACGTGCGTGCTCAAGGGGCGGCGATTGTTGACATCCGCATCGGTGACCCGAACGACGATCCGGCCAATCCGGTCAATGGCAACCTGATCTCTCGCAACCTTGGGAGTGGTATCGAATTCCGAACTCTCACCGATGCCAACGAACTGCTCAACGGCGGTGGCGGCGGTGCGATCTTAGGGAACATCTCCAACAACATCATCGAAGACAACCAAGAACACGGGATTGCCTTGGGACGTTTGGATGAAGTGGACCCCGACCGTGCGATTCCTCAAGGTACCGCACCACTGGGTGGCTTCGTCGTGGCCGAAGGTTACAATGCTGGTGGTACAGACAACGCTGGTGTGCCCGACCTGGTCGTCAACAACAACACGATCACAGGCAACTTTCTTGACGGGGTGCACATCTACCTCGACAAAGACGCTGTGTTCTCGAACGTTGCCGGTCAGCCTCGGGAAACTCGGATCGACTTCATTCAGAACTCGGTTTCGGGCAACATGAACCGTGGGTTCGGAATCGCTGCAACCAGCAACAACAGCGGCAACCCCGATGCTCCGGGCATCACACCGACCAACCCGCTGCCGTTCATCGGAGACTCCGGTGGTGGTCGGGGTGTGATTCGCATCGATCAACAATCCATCATCGGCAACTTGGCTGACGGGATTGCGATGCGAGCCGGGATCGATGGCCGACTGGACGTCACCGTCACCGACAGCTTGATTCAAGCCAACCGTGGCGATGGTATCGAAGTCATCACCGAAGGGATCGCCGACTCTCGACTACGAGTTGAAGACACGCTCATCATCGACAACTTCGGTCGTGGTGTGAACGTCCTCACCCGAGGAAACACGACCTTCACACAACCGACGGTTGTCGCGGGTGGTGCAAACGGTACCGAATCGACGACCAACGGTGCGAGCAACTCGTACGCTCTGATCGAGTTGGTCAACAACTACATCGCCGCGAACGATCGCGAAGGTGTGTTGGTGGTCAACACGGCCTCGGCTGTCCAAGATGCTGACGCTGACAGTGCGACTGCTCTCGATGCAACTGGTTCTGTCATCAACGATGCAACGACATCGCTGTTGATGACCGGCAACCAAGTGGATGCCAACGGTCAAGCTGGTTCGCTCGGTGGTTTGGCGATTCGGGTCGGAAGCACGGCGACCGACTTCAACGGCTTGTTCAACACGAACGGCCCTGGTTCGCCGGTCACGACCGCCAGCTTTGCCTCGACCGACGGTGGGGTATTGGCGAACATCGACAACAACCGGTTCTCGGGGAACATTCACCGCGACGTCTATATCGACAGCTTCGTGTCGACTGTTGACCCGCCAAGTCCTCCACAGTTCATTCCGGACCCGAAAGCCCGCTTGGACATCCGCTTCGAGAACAATGTCGGCGATGCGTTGGATGTTGCTAACTTCAACGGTGCCTACACGAACCCGGATATCATCAAGAACGGTAACAACAACCCACGGAACCACCCGATCTTCGTGCAACCTCTTGGTATCACTCCGATCGCAAACGCTCCGTTCCTGTCGCGACCGACCTTCCGAGTCACCGGAACTGCTGCTGATCCTGGCCAAGGCACCAACACCTTTAACCTGATCTACAGCGACTTCGACGACGCCTTCTACGAAGACGATGGCGAGCGAGTTCCTGAACCGCCAGCTGACCCAGGTGTGAACCCAGCGTTCCTCCTGCCATAAGCGGAAACGAACGGAACACGCAACGAACTCCCAGAGCCGACCCTAACCGGGTCGGCTTTTTTTGTGCACCCCGGGCAACTTCGCAGTGGATTGAAACACGCTGCCTTTTGATCCACGATGCCGCTACAATCGACTGGACAGTTGAATTACGCTCGGTTTCGAGGGTCACAGTATGACGTCCGATTACAACCGGAAGAGAGTTCGCCCTGGCAATACGCATCATCCGATGCGGTTCATTGCAACACTGTTCTTCGCTGTCATCGCATGTTTGATCGTGAATTCGCCGACGTCGTACGCAGCGGGACAGTCGACCGAACGAAATTCCCCCACTCACGGAATCCGCATCATTTACGATAGCCGTTGGGCGGGAACGCGACATGGCGGGTATTACCCAATCCGGATGCGACTGACCAACACCGCCGAGACCGTAGAGATTCAGTTGAAATTCCTCCCCGACAATGCCGGGGAACTGCCGATCGTCGAGAAACCGCCATTCGAATTGGCTGCAAATGCCAGTGAAGATGTCAGCTTATTGATCCCGCTTCTCGGTTACGGATCGAGTGGTCGTATCGAAGTACGACTCGATGGCGAACGTATGGAGCTGCTCGAAACGCGGATCATGCTGCCCGACGTTCCCTACGAAACGCCGCAGCCATCGCTGTTGGTCTTGTCCCGCAACAACATCAACGGCGAAGAGTTCACGAAATTTGCCGCCGCAAAAAGCACAAGTAGTTACTTCAACTCGCCCGACGATTTCGCCAGCCTTCCCCCGGTGTTACTGCCTAAGAACTGGTTGGGCTACAGCGGTTTGGATTACGTCGCGATACCGTTGCCGGAGTTCTCCCGTTTAGGGAGCGAAGAACGATCGGCGATCCTGCAATGGGTCCGTACCGGCGGGCAATTGATTGTGTTCAACACCGAATCCGACCCCAGCGAATCCGCGGAACTCGCGAAGCGTTTGGAACTCCCCGCAGACACCGTCCACGAATGGCAACACCCGTACCCGCAACAGTGGAATGCATTCCGTGTCTCGGACGAGGCGGCATACGGCACACACGTTGAGGAACACGTCGAAGGCGGGCAGTTTCAGATCGTCAGCGCCTGGAACATCGACGAGAACACATTCCTGCATCGGCCTATGCTAATGGGGCATGTCTATGCGTTTCGAGACAATCCGTTTCCGGGCAGTCCGTCGGATTGGGCCTGGATGGCGTCCGCACGTGCTCCGCAACAGTGGACATGGCCCAACCGTCGTGGTGGCAGCCCGAGACGGGAAACCACGAACTTTCTCGAGTTCCTCATCCCCGGCGTGTCGTCCGTCCCGGTTTACGCATTCCTGATTTTGATGACGCTGTTCACGATCATCATCGGTCCGTTGAATTACTTCTTCTTCCGCAGTCGTCGGCAAATCTACATGCTGCTCTTGACCATCCCAGGACTCGCGTTTGCAACGAGTCTCACACTCTTTGCGTACTCGCTGGTCTCGCATGGTTTCGATGTCGAAAGCCGCGTGCGGAGTTTGATCATGGTCGACCAACGCACCAATCAATCGGTCATTTCTAGCCGGGTGGCATTGTTCGCCGGGATGGTGCCCTCAGGCGGCTTACACTTTTCGCCGGAAACCGAAATCGCTTCGGTTTGGCCATCGGAAGACTCGATGAACGCCGGTCGCGTCGTCTGGTCCGGCGAGCAGGTCTTCACCGATGGTTTTTTCCGTGCCCACACGCGAACCCAGTTTTATTCGCTCACGCCACTGCCACAACGCGGACGACTTGATTTGGAACCGAGTTCCAACGGACGACTGCAAGTCGGCAATGGTTTCGAATGGGAAATTGCACAGTTGGTCGTGTCCGATGAAGCCGGCAAATTACATTTTGCGAGGGATCTCGAACCCGGTGGCAGCGAATGGGCCGGTATCGCCGACCAAACCGCACTCCGCGACTTCACCAATCTGCTCAAAGAGCAACCCCTCGAAATCCCGGACGGTGCGGTCGTTTCCGGCAGCCGACGCAATTGGCGGTATGGCCGTTATCAGTACCAGAACGAAATTACGATCAACTCGCAGCAAAGCCAATTGGAAACCATGATCCGCGAGTTTCAATCGATGGCAGACAATGAAAATGTTCTCCCACCGAGTACCTATTTGGCAATTCTCGCCGCCCCCCCAGACCCCGACACGATGAAGGCCATCACCGGAATCGAAGACACCACGGTGCAATCGGGCTACTTCCTGGTTTACGGGCGGTATTAGTAATTAGTAGATCGAAATTGGAGAATCGAGCATTGGGGATTCTGTACGGACTGACTTGTCATCCTCGATCTTTGATTCTCATCCAAGAACTTAGCCAAACGAAGACATAAAATGATCGACTTGAAACGCATTCTGTTACCGACCGACTTCAGCGACACCTCTCTCGCGGCGGCCAATTACGCGATTGCGCTTGCGGGAAAGTTCTCCGCGGAGGTGCACCTCGTGCATGTCATCGAGGAGTTGCACACCACGATTCCCCTATTGGAAACGTACGGTGCCCCTACGAAAGAACAATACGAAGCCAAAGCCCAGGCAATGCTCGACAATTGGCCGTTGCCGGACGGAGCCGAACGACTGACGATCGTCCGTCGCTTCCATCATGGCAGTCCGTACGTGCAATTACTGCGGGACGCCCGGGACCACGACATCGACTTGATCGTCATGGGCACCCACGGTCGTGGCATTACCGCTCATATTCTGATGGGTAACGTCGCCGAACGTGTCGTCAGAAAAGCCAGTTGCCCGGTCCTCACCGTCCGCCCCGACGGTCACCAATTCGTCCACCCCGGACAAGAATAGTCGGCCAAGGGACTGGAAACACGAAACAGTGACCAATAAACCCCTAACCTCCGAACCAATCCGTTCCCTGCGCCCAACGAACGAGAGATAGCATGTCGTCCACGTCGGACATTGACGAAACGACGGACTCCTGGTTACCGCTTTTCGGACGATTTCTTGGTCTGATTCTATTCGGCATCATCTGGGTCCTCCCCGCAGAAACTTGGGAACTTTCGCGTCCTGCACAGAATTTGGCGGCCGTCAGTGTGTTGATGGCGGTGTACTGGCTCACGCAGGCGATCCCAATGTCCGCGACCGCGTTGATACCATTGGCGTTGTTCCCCCTCTTGGGAATTCAATCCGCCACGGTCGTTAGCAAATCGTACATCGACCGCAACATCTTTCTGTACTTTGGCGGGTTCATCGTCGCGATGGGCATCGAACGTTGGGGTCTGCACCGCCGAATGGCCTTGCACATCGTCCGCCGGATCGGCACGAGTTCCGCCCGAATCGTGCTGGGCTTTATGTTGGCAACCGCGTTCCTCTCGATGTGGATCAGCAACACCGCTTCCACATTGTTGATGTTGCCGATTGCGTTGGCATTGGTGAATTCCCTCGGCGACTTACCCACCGAAAACGAACAAGCCGCCAAGACACATCGACGGGCCATCAATCGACTCGTTGTGGTGTTGCTTCTGGGAGTAGCCTACGCGGCGAGTATCGGCGGATTCACATCGCTCGTTGGCACGCCGACAAACCTGACGTTCACGCAAATCTTCGAAGACCGTTTTCCCGATGCGCCCCCCATTGCGGCCGGTCAATGGATGATTGCCGTCGTACCGGTTGGAGTTTTGATGCTAGCGATTTGCTGGCTACTGCTGACATTTCGCTTACCGAAAATTGCATTGCCAGCCGGAGGAGCGAACTTCTTCGAAGACCGCCTGCGGAAACTCGGCCCACCATCGCGGGCGGAGAAGTCGATGTTCGGCATCTTCCTTGCCACAGCACTCTTGTGGTTGTTCCGCACGGACTTATCGTTCGCCGGCACGACGCTCGTTCCCGGTTGGGGCAATTGGGTCGAAACGCAATTCCACACCGCGGAAATTCACGACTCCACCGTGGCACTTGCGATGGCAATCTTGATGTTCCTAATTCCCGCCCGTCGCAACGAAAACGGCCGCACGGAATACCTGATGGATTGGGAAACCGTCGAAAACATGCCTTGGGGAATTCTGATTCTCATCGGCGGCGGATACGCACTGGCAGGGGCATTTCAATCAACCGGGTTGTCCGAAGACATCGGCCGGATTTTCGCGGGTCAACTCGCCGGGCAGTCGCCGTGGCTGATTGTCGGGGGCACGTGTTTGCTGCTGACGTTCCTCACCGAACTCACGTCGAACACTGCCACCGTCGCCACATTGATGCCGGTCCTTGCAGCGACGGCGGTGGCGATCAATATCGATCCGCTACTGATCATGATTCCTGCCACAATTTCAGCGAGCTGTGCATTCATGCTCCCGATCGCCACGCCCCCCAACGCGATCGTCTTCAGTTCCGGCCGCATCTCGATTCGTGAAATGGCTCGCTACGGAATCCTGCTGAATCTGATCGGCGTGATAGTCGTGACCGCGTTTATGTTCTGGATCATCGGGCCCCAATTTGGCGTGAAGCAACAATCCCTCCCCGAATGGGCCACATCGACGACAAGCGAATCGTCAACCGAGAATTGACAGCACATCACCCGCAATTCATTGGCGAACAAGACGAACTCTGCCACATCTCCCTGTGGAAGAGGTCGGACGCTCGCGTCCGGGAGCGGGCCAATCCCAGGTGCATCAATTTCGACTGAGACGACTCAATCCTCGATCGAACATCGTTAACCGCTCGCCTTGGTTTCGTGGTTTCGTTACGATCGAAGTTCCGTTTTGATGACCATCGAAGAGCCGACTATGAACGAACCGACCGATCCGGACGAAATCGTCATCCCGCCGAAGCCGAACTTCCGTGAGCCAAAGTCCGCGGAACAAGACGCCCGTGAACAGGAAGCCCAGGCGATCAAGGGGTTGAGTGCCGCTTACTCCCGACTGCGGCAGGAAATCCGTAAGGTCATTATCGGTCAGCAAGATATTATCGACCAAATGCTGATCGCGTTGTTCTCACGCGGGCACTGTTTACTCGTCGGTGTGCCGGGTTTGGCGAAAACGTTGCTCGTGAGCACGATCGCGCAAATTTTGGAGCTGTCTTTCCGTCGCATCCAATTCACACCTGACTTAATGCCGTCGGACATCACCGGCACCGATGTGCTGCAAGACGACCCGGAAACTGGTCGGCGGACGTTTCAGTTCATGCAAGGGCCATTGTTCACGAACATTCTGTTGGCCGACGAAATCAACCGCACGCCGCCCAAAACTCAGGCAGCGTTGTTGGAAGCCATGCAGGAACGTCATGTGACTGTCGGTGCTCACACCTACCGATTACCCGCGCCGTTCTTTGTGTTGGCCACTCAAAACCCGATTGAACAAGAAGGCACCTATCCGCTGCCCGAAGCCCAACTCGACCGCTTCATGTTCAATGTCGTCGTCAAATACCCGACGGCGGCGGAGGAACTTCGCATTCTCAAAAGCACCACTGGTAACGAGAAACCGAACCTGGAAACCGCATTGACGGGTTCGCAGATTCTCGCGCTCCAGGAAGTCGTGCGGCGAGTCCCGGTGTCCGAACACGTCTTCATGTATGCCCGAGATTTAGTCCGCGCCACGCGTCCGAACGAATCGGAAGCCCCTCGGTTCATTCGTGAGTACGTCTCCTGGGGAGCCGGTCCGCGAGCGGGTCAGAATCTGATTCTTGGTGCGAAAGCTCGTGCCATTCTCGAAGGCCGTTTTGCCGTCAGCACAGGCGACATTGCCGCCGTTGCTCATCCCGTGTTGCGTCACCGGATCGTTACCACGTTCCAAGCCGATAGCGAAAACATTTCTGCCGACGACGTCATCAGAATGCTGCTCGACAAGATCCACGTCCCGCTACAAGAAAAAGCCCAGAAGATGCGACGAGGGTGAGGACGTAAGGGTAGAGAGTTGTGGATAGAACGTGTGAACCAACAACTGACAACTGAATAATCTATGCTCGCGGTCAAATGCCCGTTTTGTGGTCAACCGGTCGATCTGTCGCAGATGAATGTGATGGGAGTCTACGAACGCTATTTGATCCTGACGTTCGTCCTCAGCTTGCTGATGCGGTTTAAACAATATCGCACGAACATCAGTTTCGCCTGGCAGTTCCCGCAACGATGGCCAAGCGTGCTGGAAGTCGTGAAAGCTCACAAGGGAATTTTTCTAACCTGGACCACCTTGTTACCAGTCGGTGTGACCCTCGCGGTCTTGTTGGCCCACAGTTTGTGTTACCGCCTCATTTGGCAAGCCGCTGACGTCACTCCGACCACGCTCGGCAACGAATGGTATTTGTTGCCATTCTTGGTGTTGGTGTGCCTGACGATGCTCGCACTCGACTTGCAAGCGTTATTCTCGACAACGCAGACCGACTTCGACGAAATCGAAACTGCTCTCAGTCGTGGCGAATATGTGCTGTCGTCGCGTGCGATGGTTGCTCTTCGTGTGGGGTCGTTCGGGTTGTTCAGCCCGAAGAAGTACATCGAAAACCGCATTGAAGAAAGTTTGCAAGCAGTGCGGCTGGTGTTGCTCACGCAGTTGCGGCGTTGGTCGTTTCACACCGCAGTCCGCATCGCCTTCGGTTTTCTCCTGTGGTGGGCATACGCGTTGGTTAACGGGTTCATTTCCATTCCCACCTATTGGATCAACGCTGCGTTCATTCTAGCTGGTTTAGGCGTGGCGTACTGGTGGGCCAAACAACCGGTCGACATCGGCGAAATCCAGCCCGACTCAGAGACTGAGTAGAAATTCCAAGAGTGCATCCAGGTCGTCTGGTTTGATTTCCGTGCCGAGCGGATGCCGATGCACTTCGAACACCGCCCTCAATGACTTCGCCGAGTTGTCGTGGAAAAAGCGTTGTCGCTGACTGACTCCCAGCAACGAGGGCGGATTGTACTCGTGACCGCCACGACCGTCGTCAATCCCGACATCGACAACCTTCCGCGAGGTGTAAGTCGGCGGTTGATGACACTCCGCACACCCCTCGGCGGTGAAGACTTGCCGACCCTTCGCGATCGCAGCCGCATCGAGGGTGCCTCGTGCGATGCTCAAACTCGGCGGCGGGGTCAATGTCTTCATGTAATCGACGAGGGCGTTCACATCGTCGGTCGACAATTCATCGCCTTGCATCGTTTGCATGACAGATTTTTCGACCTGCTGCGACAGCGTTTCCGACGTGCCATTCCAAGCCCAAGGCGAAGTATGAGCCGCCCCCAACAACGACAACACACGTTTCGGGGCTCCGGTGGAACCGTCGCCGAAATTGTCGTTGAGCCGATCCGTGCTGTGTCCGCCGGGATGACAACTCTGACAACTAAACCAACTATCGAGCGACAACTTCGCCGAGTGAAACAGTTCCTCGCCTCGTTCCCAGGAAGCCCGTTCGACCGGCGGACCGAGGGGAATTGTAGACGTGACCCGTTTGGAGTTCAGGTCCAACACGGAAATCGAATCATCCGAGGTGTTCGCGATGTAGACCGTTTTTTCATCCGGACTGGCGGCCAACTTGGTTGGTCGACGACCGACGGTCTTTCGCTCGAATGGCAGCCGTTCGTTGCCTCGGACGGCAATTTCATCGACTCCGGAAATCGCGAGCACAGTTTCACCGCTGGGCAAAATCAGCACATCGCCCGGATCACCCGTGCCATCACCGGGACTGCCCAGCGAATACGCACCATAGAACTCGCCGGTTTCCGGATACTCTTCGTACGACGTTTCGAGCAGCGACGCCACCGATCGTGACCGCAGCACGTTCTGCATCACGCTGCCCCAGAAAATATGGTCGAAGGTTGTCGCTCGATTCGAGTTCAACACCTGATGAGCCACAAACACATTCTCGCCATCGACACTGAGACTCAAGCCCCGGATGTTCGTGGCGGGTATCTCGTGTTGAGCGACGATCGTTTTCTCCTTGGAATCGACCACCGCCAACGTCCCGCGAAAAGCGTCCGCAACGAGCAACTTGTTCGCCGTCGGCAACCACAACAATTCCTGGGGTGCAAAATTGAGATCGACTTGCCCGGTCGGTTCCAATTGCATTTTCGGTTCGCGTGTCAGACGCAAGAACGTCACCCGTCGCGACCATAGCGATGAAACCGCTACCATTTGGCCATCGACAGAGACCGCGACACTGACCGGATACTTCGCGACAGCCGCTTGCGTGTCGATGGTCACGTTATTGCCATCGACTTTCAGAAGTTTGACCACATGCTCGTCCCCGTCGACGACCAAACAGCATGAGTCATCAAGCTTCGTCAGGTCGGTCAAACGGGTCCCGATTGGCACTTCATTCACAACGCTTTGGTTACGAGCATCAATCACCGAGACCGTGCCGGTGCGTTCGTTCGCCACAAGCAACACGTCTTGCATAGCGACGAGACCGGCGGGTCGTCGCAACTTGGGCGACGGATGAAAACTGGTCTTTTTCTCGGTCTTGTTCAGCGATTTGAGTCGAATGTTGCGGTACGACGCTTCCGCCGGTGCCCCGCCGTGAATTTGCAGAGCAATCTTGCCGGTCAGTGGGATTATCTTGTCGTCTTCGGTGTAATCAACGGTTTGCACATCGTTGACCCAAATCTGAATTCGCGGCCCTTCGCAACGGATGACCAAGGAATTCCAACCGTCCGGCTTCAACTTTTGCAGCAATGGTTTTTGCTCGCCAAGTGCAAGAAATTTTCGGCGGCGGGACTCATCATACAACGCCCCCCAAATGCACTCCTGCGGTGTGAAGCCCATGTCGCACTGATACCCGACGACTTCATGATGCCCGTGAATCCGCTGACTACGAAATTGCACGCCCGCGTTTTTACCCTCGCCGACGAGCTTGGCTTCGAGTCGCAATTCGAAATCCTCGAAATTCTGTTTCGTGCACAGAAACTCGTTTCGAGGAATACGTGCATCCAGCGTCCCGGCCACAATGCAGCCGTCTTCCACGCGGAACGTGTCTTCATCGCCTTCCCAACCTGCAAGCGTTTTGCCATCAAACAACGGCTTAAACCCGTCATCCGCCGCCGAAAGCGACGCACTCGAAACCAACACCAAGAGCAAGGAACAACACCAACGCATAGCGACCCTCAACGCAAGCAATTCAGCAAAGATCATCGTTTGACGATACGACGTGCGACCGCCAACCGCAAGATTGATCGGTGAACTCGCGATCCACTGACGCTGCGTGCCAAGGCTGTATCAGCCATGTTTTCGGGTGAATACGTCCGGTTTTTCCCACTGGCGAGACGCCAGTGGCCCACGAACGGAAGTTCCGCATCATTGTCTGTTGCGGCTCTCAGCTCTCCACCCATCTCACGCTGCTCGTCGTTTCCGCATGATGTCCTCAACGGTTGCCACGAGACGTGGAGCCTGGGTTTTCACTGAGTAGCGTGCTTCGACGGTTTGTCGACCGGCTTTGCCGAGGTGTTCGCGGAGACCGGGGTTTTCCATGAGTCGTCGCAAACCGGCTTCCCAATCGGCGGGGGTGCGGGCGAGCACACCGGTTTCGCCATGCGTGACGATTTCGCAATTCACGCCCACCGGACTACACACCGCCGGGATGCCGAGACCCATGTATTGCAGGGCTTTGAAACCGCATTTGCCACGGGTCCAAGGATCGTCCGGCAAGGGCATTAAACCCACATCGAACGTGGCGGTCTCGCGAACTTCCACCTCCGGCGACCATGGCACGAACGTCACCGGCAATCCGTTCAGAGCGGTATAATCCAGGCCGTTTTCGGAGTCTGAAAGGAACTTCAATTCCGCCCGTCCGTGGAACTTCGCCAAAACTGGGAAGAGCTCATTCAGATAACGATTTGTGCTCGTGCTGCCGGTCCAGCCGATGGTGAATTTCTTGGGTGCGGTCGGCATCGGTCGAAGACGTGGATGGAATGTTTCTGTGTGGATGCAAGTGGGAATCACGTTCACCCGCGCGGTGTGCTCGCCTGCGAAGTCGGCCAGGTATTTATTCCCACAAATCACGTGGTCCGCCGTCCGCATCATGGCTTGAAATCGTCGCCCGCGTCGGCCGTCGAGAGTGCCCCGATCGTTCAAGAAGACAGCGTCGTCCAGATCGTAGACCAACCGATTCGCGGTTCGACGGAGGAAAAACAGTTCTGCGGCGGCCATCAACCGCTTTTGCAAGAAGACGACGTCGAACTTCGCCAAGTCGCGGTATTGCCGAAACCGATTCCACGCGTTCCCCGTCAAGAACCGCACTTCACATTCATGCCCGGCGTCCAAGAACTCCGGAAGCATTTGTTCGACACGGAACCGAAAACTCGCCTTCCCCGGCCGAGTGGCGAGAAACGCGATTCGCAATGATTTCATGAATCATCCTTGATTCTACGAATTCGACTTTCGACGCTGCACTTGCCGCACACGGCCGGCGAGTCGTTGCCAGAGACGTTTCCAGTGTCGCGTATTCATTCCGGCCGCCACGAGATACGCTCGCAAGAATCGCAATCGCACACTGTGGGAGAGTTCCATGGATGACTCCGCCCCAACCGCAAACCGTGCAAGATTCCGTACACGAGCCACGACCGGCACCCGCCACCATTCCGAGACGCCATCTAAGTCGATCACTGCCGCCTGCAACCGGCCGGCTCGCGGAACGACCATGACGTTGCCGGCTTTCAAATCCCGATGACTGAAACCAGCCGCGTGCATTCGCCCGATCAATTTTCCCAACACTTCGGCTGCTTCACAAAGTTGACGCCCCCGGTCACGGGAAGTCATTTTCATCAGACGTTCGCCCAACTGGGTGATGTTCTCTCCGCCGACGATCCACTCGGTTACGATATACGACGGTTGATTTTGGCGAAACCACCGTGGCGTGATCACCGCCAACGGCCGAGCGGTGGGAATGTCGGCCGCGAGTAATTTTCGTCCCATCCACCACGAACGCAGCGTGCGGTTACCCCGTAATACTGCGGTCAGAACCTTAATGAATGTCCGGCGACGCACTTGTTTGTATGCGACCGAAACCATTCGCGACCCCACCGGCATCTCTGCCCGCACGACCACCGCGGTCCGTCCCGCCTTGATGATGTCGCGGGTCTGGGTCTTCAGCGGCAATTCCGGGTAGTCGGTCAGCCGAATCAGCAAATCGCGAGGCAGGGCGGCCGCTGAATGTCCAACTCCAGATTTCCGGCGCAAGCAGACCACATCTCCAACCTGCGGGAATCCTTTCGTACCTAACAATCGTCGTAACCTTGATTGACGAAAAAACTTGCGACTCGTAGGCACCCATGGTGTGGTCATGTTGAGTCTCGCGCTTCTTTCGACATGGACGTTTTCGGATCATCGCTGGAACAGGCGGATTCTACGAAACTTTCCCAAACGGCCCACCCCAGTTTTTAAAAGCCGTCAAAGCCGGAGAATCGGGAAAGTCCTTGCGGAATTTCGAAAGCTGGACTGAAACGTCGCAACGAACGACAGCAGAACGAGTTAACTAGAGAAGTCCCCATCTCAAACACGAGAGAGGCCACAAGATGGGGTAGAATCGCGTCCTTGAACCCCTTAGGATTGGGGGTTCCCGATTTTTGGAAGACCTTTGCAGCGAGAAGAAAAATATGTCGGAAGGTTCGGTTGCAGTTTCCACACCGGTTTTGGAGACATCGGAAGCGTCCGAGGAAGAGTTGATTTCCCGTGCCCAGATGGCGGTCAGCCAATGTAACTGGGTTTTGGGGGAGTGTGCCGCATCCTGGACGCAGCGTTACGCTCGTGGCCGTACGGATGCCGATTTCGGGCAAATGGTAGGCTTGAGTAGTGATCAAATCTACCAACGTCGTCGCGTCTGGGAGACGTTTGGCGATGTTTACGACAAATACTCGCAGTTGAAGTGGTCGCACTTTTACGTTTCGCTGAACTGGGACGATGCCCCTGAGTGTCTCCAATGGGCGGTTGAAAACGACGCGACCGTCGCGGAAATGAAAGCCTGGCGACGGGCGTTGCGAGGGGAAGATCTCACGCAAGAACCGCCACTCGATTCATTCGCTGGTGATCCTGCTGCGAGCAAGATGGTCGAAGAGTCGCGGCCGATCCAAGGCCCCGAAGGATTCGACGCAAACGGTTCTGGCGGAACAGTTTCTGAGCGAGATCAAGACTCTGATCAACTCGATGCCGCTTATGCTCCGTACCGCAAGGACGCCGGTTCTCCCGCTGAGTCGGATGACGATTCCAGCTCGAAGAACTCGCAGGAGAACATCGCGAGCGATCAGATGCTCAAACGCATGACCAAAGCGCTCGAACGCATGGTCTCCGCGATGACAGATCATCGACTTGAGGAAATGGCTGAACTCCCCGAGTCGCTCCGTGGCCCGTTCATCGACGCGGTCATCGATCTTCAAGACCGAGCAAAACGCCTCGGCCTGTAGACGCGAATTTCCGTGTGAAACAAACCCGTGAGTCATGCGGAACTAGGAAATTGCATGTATTAAAGGCAATCTTACGTAACATGTAATGCGGTTAATACTTGGGTGGCATGCCCACCGTTTGGGGTGGGCATGGGCCAGCGATGTTGGAATGTCCAATCATGCCCACGTAAAACCGTGGGCATCCCACCCACGACGCTAAATCGAACCGATTTCCTGCAGTGCCACCCGCCATCTCTGACAAATGCAATTTCCTAGGAACGATTCTGGTGTTGCAAAAAACGCGGCTCATCGAGCCGAGGCATACCACTCTTGGGCTAATTGTTGGCGGTTTCCAACGGTTGGTAGCGGGCAACCACTTCGCGGGCGGTGCGGAGACCATCGACGGCGGCGGTGACAATGCCACCCGCGTAACCCGCTCCTTCGCCAATCGGGTACAACCCGACAATTCCCGGACACTCGCGGGTTTGGCGATCGCGGTCAATCCGCACCGGCGAACTGCCCCGCATTTCCGGTCCCACGAGGTTCGCATCACGGAGAAAATCGCCTCGCCATTTGCGATCCATTACCGGTAAGCCTTTGCGAATGGCAGTCGAGATGACTTCCGGTAGCACCTCGTTCAAGTTCGCGGGGACCAGTCCGCGTTCGTAAGACGATGTTGGGCTGAACTTCGCGGACGGACTCTTCCCAGCCAGAAAATCCTGAGCCGACTGAATCGGGCACAAGTAGTCTTTCCGTCCGATTTCGTAAGCAATCGCCTCAAATTTGCGTTGGACCTCGACGCCTGCAAGCGGATGTTTGCTACCGAAATCGCTGGGCTCCAATGTCACGACCAAACCGCTGTTCGCGTACGTCGTATCGTGACGGCTATTACTCATCCCGTTGGTGCAGAACATGTACGGTTCACTGACGCTGGGAATGACAATCCCGCCCGCACACATACAGAACGTGTACAAGTCCCGTTGCCCCTTGGCGACGAGCGTGTAGTCAGCCGCACCGAGAATTTCCTGATATTCGTCGCGTCCGTACTTATGACGATTCACGTTTTCCTGGGGATGCTCGATCCGCAAGCCGAGTTGGAAGGGTTTGCGTTCCATCGGTACGCCGACGCGGTGTAACATTTCGTACGTGTCGCGGGCACTGTGACCAATGGCGAGGATCACGTGATTCGTGCGAATTTCGCCTGATGATGTCCCCACGCCGACCACGCGACCGTCTTCGATCAGTAGCGATTCCATCCGGCAACCAAAACGGTATTCGCCACCGAGTGCTTCGATCTTTCGGCGGAAGTTGCGGCAGATCATCGGGAGTTTGTTGCTGCCAAGGTGCGGACGATTCTCATAAACCAACGACTCCCGACCGCCACACTCCACAAAACGTTCGAGTACCCAATCGACATCAGGCCCGGTGATGCGACAGGTGAGTTTGCCATCACTGAAACACCCCGCACCGCCTTCACCGAACAGGTAATTGTTCTCGTTCTCGAATTCACCGCCGCGATCGAACCGCCGAATCGCCGGCACTCGCTCTTTCACCGGTTCGCCACGCTCGAGCAACAACGGGCGATACCCCCGCTTCGCCAAGTAAAACCCCGCCAGTAGACCGGCTGGTCCCGTGCCGACAATCACTGGGCGGTCCTGCATGCCTTCCGGTCCCGGGTCGGGATCGTCGAACGGCACCGCTTTGTAGGGGGTAACGCCTTCAACGTGTTCAAATCGGTCCGGAGAAATCGAGCTATCGGCCAATTCCACGACGGTCGAGTACACAAACTCCAAATCGTGCCGCGATCGGGCATCGAGACTTTTCCGCAGAATCGTCCAGCGTCCCAAGTCCGACACCGGCATTCCGAGCCGGTCGGCGATATGATCGGTCAACGTGGATTCAGTCGCCTCGACAGGCAACCGCAAATTCGTCACTTTCAACGGCATGGAATTGCTTTTTCGCAGAGGGCCAAGAGTGAAGAGCCGAGAGCCGGATGATTCAAAACCGGCCACACAATTTGTTCAGCTCTCCGCTCTCTGCCCTGGGCTCTCGGCTTAGATCAAGATTTCAAGAATCATGGCTTCGGTCACACTCCAAAATCTCTCCAAAACTTTTACGGGCCAGAGGCCTGCCGTCAACGATGTTTCGCTGGAAATTGCTGACGGCGAGTTTTTAGTGCTTGTCGGACCCAGCGGTTGTGGGAAATCGACGCTTTTGCGAATGATCGCCGGACTGGAATCACCCTCCGCCGGGAAGATTCACATCGGCGATCGCGTGGTGAATGACGTCGCTCCCAAAGACCGCAACATCGCGATGGTCTTTCAGAACTACGCGCTCTATCCCCATATGAGCGTCCGTCAGAACTTGGCTTTCGGTTTGAAACTTCAGAAAGTGCCGAAAGCCGAGATACATTCGCGGACCGAACACGTCGCAGGGCTGCTGCAAATCGAAAATCTGCTCGATCGCAAGCCGGGGCAGATTTCTGGCGGGCAACGACAACGGGTAGCCGTGGGCAGGGCAATCATGCGACAGCCGGCGGTATTTCTGTTCGACGAACCGCTATCGAATCTCGATGCGAGTCTCCGTGGTGAAATGCGACGGGAATTGGCGGCTCTTCATCGCCGGTTGCAAACGACCATGATCTACGTCACGCATGACCAAGTCGAAGCGATGACGCTGGGCGATCGGATCGTAGTGATGAAAGACGGTGTCGTGCAACAAGTCGGGCCGCCGTTGGAACTCTACAACCATCCGGTCAACCGTTTCGTGGCGAGTTTCCTCGGTTCCCCGCCGATGAATCTCGTCGAGGGAAAATTAACAACCGCACACGAGGCAGCCGTCTTCCGCTTCGGTTCGCACACAGTTCCTGTTCCTGAGTCAATCGTGAACCAAGTAGGATCTCGGGAAACCCCGTTGACGCTCGGCATTCGTCCAGAACATCTCCATGCCGTCAACTCCAAACCCGCGGCCGATTCCATTCCGCTGGCTGGTGTGATCGAAGAAGTTCAACCGCTTGGCAGCGAAAGTTTGGTTCATTTGCTTATCGAGAACCAACCTCTGATCGCCAAGACTTCTTCGACGAAAATCGCGATTGATGCCCCCTCGAAATTCGAGTTTTCGCCCGACCATGTGATATGGTTTGATCCAGCTGGCCGTGCGATGACACCTTGAGGCTGGTGTTACTGGGTTACGGTCAACGAAAACACCCTCGACTCCAAGCGAGCCGAGGGTGAGCGGACGGACTATCTGCGGTTTAGCGGAAAATGCCAGCGATATCGTTCGTGAATGCGAGCCGGTTGCTACCGGTTTGCGGGTCCCAGAAGAACAACGAATCGGCAAACGCCAAGTCGGGGCTGCGGAACAGCGGCGTGACGGCTCCAAAACCGGACCCATTGATCTGGGTCGGATCGATGATGGAATCTAGAACCGAGAATCCATCGGTCGCGTCGCCTCGGAGCAGTCGATTCGCCCCACTGGCTGCGTCCCAGGCAAACAAATCGTCGATGCCATCGGCATTGAAATCACTTACCGTCAGATTGGCTGCAAGTCCACCATTGATAGCCGTGGAGGCGACAAACCCGGTGAGCACATCGCCCACCGCAGCGAGACCAGTTTCAGTCACGCTCTGCAAATTGATCAACCGATTCTGACCACTCTCGGAATTCACAAAGAGCAGTTGATCCAACCCGCGACCTTCAAATTGCCCAACGAGGACGTCGGTGAAATCATTGCCATTGATGGCAGCAGTCGGAATAAAATCGGTTTGCAGTGAAGCCACACTCGTGACCGCGTTGGCCGTCGAGAAGCTCAGATTCGCCAAGCGATTCCGTCCGGTTTCCGGATTCCAGAAGAAGAGATCGTCGGTCCCCAAACCATTCAGGTTCCCAGAGACCACTTCCACGAAATCATCGCCGTTAATCGCGGCCGGAGCAACAACATTGGTTTCAAAACTTGAAGACAGATTGGTCTCTGCATCGACCGTGAAACGAACAATCCGGTTGCGTCCGGTCGTTGACGACCAGAAGAACAAATCGTCTCCGGCGGTTCCGTCGAAATTGCCCAGCGTGACGCTGGAGAAATCGTTACCGTTAACCGCGGTCGGGTCGATCAGATCCGTCACAACACGACCGTCGCCGAACAAAATCCGGTTTGCCCCTGTCTCGGGATTCCAGAACAACAAGTCATCTGCTCCGCGTCCGTTCCCATCAAAGTTACCACTGATGACTTCCGTGAAACTTCCGTTGATGGCGTTCGGTTCAATCAGCGATTCAACTAAGCCAGACAGTGGCAAACTTGTTGCGTTGCTCGTCAAACTCGAAAGTTGACTGACCAGGAACAACAACCCAGCCGGGCTGTTTCCATTTAACAAGTTAGAAACATTGTAGACGAGGTTCCCCAGAATCTGTCCTTCGCCGGTCTCCGCCAGGAGTTCAGCGTCAATATCACTCGTGGTGATTTCTAGTCCCAACAGATCGACGAACACAGGCGGCGTGTCGTCTTCAGTCATGATCAAGAGATCCAAGACCGAAACGGTGGCCCCCGGTTCTGCGGCGATCAAGTTCGGCAACGAGAGCGTTTCAAAAACTCCGGACAAGATCGAATCGATCGCTCCGGTTGGCAAGGTGATACTCGACGCATTCAACACGCCGACTACTTGTGCCAGAACCCCGTTGAGGTTGCCACTGAGTTCGCTGAGTTGTTCTGGTGTTGCATCCAGGGTGTTCAACACGCCCGTCAAAACATTGCCGAGCAAAGCCCCGTCGCCACTCACAGCATCGGCGTTGACCGTAATCGGCGACGTTTGCAGGATCAAACCTAACAAGTCGAGATCGATCGCCGGTACGGTCAAACTGACAACCCGGTCTTCGTTGAACATCGTCGGTGGCACAGTCGCCGGATCAATGCCGGGAAGTTGAGCCGTCAGGTCGGTCAGGAGTTCATCAAGTCGCATATTGATGAAATCTAAATCGAGTTCATCGGGCAGCGGTGGGTTGAACACATCGGACACAGCCGTCAACACGTTCCCTAATATCAAGCCTTGCCCGGCTTGGGCCGAGACCGTCAAAGTAATCGGGCTGGTTTCGACGAGCACCCCGAGCAAGTCGAGTTGGATCGGTGCGACCATCACTTCCAGCACAGGGGTCGTTTCAGTGTTGGCGGTGTCGAACGCTCCGTCGGTGATGCCATCCACATTGAGGTTCGTCGAGTTCACAATCGTGACGACCGTCCGCAGAATGTTGTTAACTGCGTTGTTGACGTTCTCCGTATTGATGAGCGTGGAAAGTCCCGTCAAAGCATTTCCGAGCAGATTGCCATCACCCTGTTGGGCCGACGCTGTGACCGTAATCGGACTGGTCGCAACAGTAACACCAAGCAAATTGACGTCTAGCGGCGGAAGTTGCAGATTCAACAGCGGCGTTGTTGCGGTGTTCGTCGATGAGGATGTCGTCCCATCAAGCGGCTCGGTAATCGTTTCGCTTCCCGATGCCAGATCGGTCACGAGGAAAATCAGACTGGCCGGACCACTTGGATTGAGCAAATTCGCGACGTTGTAGAGCAAGTTCCCCAGAACCTGCCCATCTCCGGTTTCGGCGGTCAGCCGGGCATCAATATCTGTGGTGGTGATTTCCAATCCAAGAATATCCACCATGACCGGAGGTGTCGAATCCTGCGAGGCAATCACGAGATCGAGGATCGTCGTGGAGCTGCCGGCTTGAGGAGTGATCAACTCTGGCAGGGCCAACGTTTGCAACGGTTCCGTGAGGGAATCCAGGGCATTGGATGGTAAGGTCAATGTCGACGCATTGAGCACGCCCACCACTTTTGCCAGAACGTCGTTCAAGTTCCCGCTGAGTTCACTCAGTTCGTCCGGCGTGGCATCGAGCGTATTCAAGACGCTCGTCAAGATGTTGCCCAGTAGCAAACCATCCCCGGTCGCGGCTGTTGCATTAACGGTGATCGACTCTGTTTCAAGATTCAAACCCAGCAAATTGAGATCGATGGCGGGAACGGTCAGGCTGAGAATTTCGCCGTCTTCAAGAACCGGATCGGGTGTGTCGGCTGAACCGATGTCGGGAATCTGAGCATTCAGATCGTCAAGCAGTTCCGTGAGTCGCTCATTGATGAAAGCCAAATCGAGTTCATCGGGAATCGGAGGATTGAACAAGTCCGACAAAGCCGTAACCGCATTCCCCAGCACCAGTCCTTCCCCTGCATTCGCGGTAATCGTCAGACTGATCGGGCTGGTGTGAACGATCGCTCCGAGAACGTCGAGTTGCACTGGAGCAACCATCAATTCCAGAACCGGCGTGGTCCCAGTTTCTCCGGTCGTGAACACACCAACACCAACGCCTTCGACTTCCAAGTCGACACTGTTCACAAGTTCGACGACGGTGCCAAGCACGTTGTTCAAAGCATCGTTGACTTCCTGCAAATTGACGATCGACGAGACCTGATTGAGTAAGTTCCCAACTAGTCGCCCATCACCCGATTCCGCCGAAACGGTCACAGTGATGGCACTCGACTGGACTCGCAAACCGAGCAAATCCAAATCGAGTGGCTCCAAGTTGAGCGTCAACAGTTCATTCGCTGTCGTGTCGGCAACGGCCGTCGCAGCAGTATCGGCAGTCAGGGTTCCAGCACTTGCCGTATCAGCAACAACGGTATTAGCAACACTTGCTTCGTCCTGGATTGCAACCGGCGAAGCCGAAAGTAGTGTGCGATCTTCCAGAAACTCTGCCACGTCGGCGAAACCTGTATAGCTGGCTTGTTTAACGCGGCGATGATTCTTGCGTTGAAGTCGTTGTTTCCACATAGAAGTTGCCCTAGTCCCAGTGTTGAAATCTGGCTCGATCAGGCCAGAGGTTGCCCGGTGTGATCTGAAGTCACATTTTGGTGTCACTGGGGCAAAGCAAACGTAGTGCCAGTAGCAACTGGAACCCAAGTCGTGATTTGACGACTAGGTAAAATAGAGGTTTCGCGTATCCAGTACAGGCCGAATTACGAAAGCCTGATGGTCCAGCAAGAGCCAACTTGGTCGCCAGGGAATCAGCTTGTCGGAAGGACGCCCCTTAGGCAAAAATCTCTCGCACGACGCGGCCGTGAACATCAGTCAAACGGAAATCACGACCGGCGTGTCGATACGTCAGTTTCTCATGGTCCAAACCAAGCAGGTGCAAAACGGTCGCGTGGAGATCGTGGACATGCATTTTGTTTTCGACGGCTTTGAAGCCGAATTCGTCCGTCTCGCCGTATGTCATTCCGCCACGCACACCACCGCCGGCCAGCCACATGGCGAAGCCATGATGATTATGATCGCGACCGTTTCCATTTTCCGAAGTCGGCGTGCGACCAAATTCGCCGCCCCAAATCACGAGTGTATCGTCAAGCAACCCGCGTTGTTTCAGATCGCCGAGCAGGGCGGCAATGGGTTGGTCAATCGATTTGCACAAATTCGGCACTTTGTCGTCGTGACCGGAATGCGTGTCCCACGGCTGACCGTTGCCGTAGTACACCTGCACGAACCGCACGCCGCGTTCAACCAGCCGCCGAGCCAACAAACAACCGTTCGCGAAATGACCTTCGCCGTACTGGTCACGAGTCGACTTAGTTTCGCGGTTGATATCGAATGCATCTGTCGCCTGAGTTTGCATCCGGAACGCAGTTTCCATGGATTGCACGCGGGCATCGAATGCGGAATCCTCTCCTTGTTGTCGTTGGACTTCCTGATCGAGCTGTTTCAGCAAATCGAGTTGGCGTCGTTGCGTTCCGTGATTCCATTGTGGGTTCGCGAGGTTAGGAATCATTGCGGTCGGGTTGATTTTCGAATGATTGATGTACGTCCCTTGATGAGCCGACGGCAGAAACGCACTGTTCCACAAAATCGAAAACCGCACCGGCCGACCGGGACACAGCACCACATAACCGGGCAGGTTTTGGTTTTCGGTACCCAGTCCATAGAGAAACCATGCCCCCATGCTCGGGCGTGTCGGCAGAATGGTGCCGTTGTTCATTTGCAGAAGAGCCGGGCCGTGATTGGGATTGTCGGCGTGCATCGATCGCAGTACGCAGATGTCGTCGATGTGTTCGCTCAGCTTCGGCAACAACTCGCTGACCGGCACGCCGCTCTCTCCGCAGTTGCGGAACTTGAACGGCGACGGCAGCAACCCACCCGTTGGGCGTTCGGTCGCAAGGTCCGCACCCGGAGGACGTTCACCCGCGTACTTCTTGAGGTCCGGTTTTGGATCGAACAAGTCCCCACCAAACGGTCCACCGTTCATGAACAAGTGGATCACTCGTTTCGCACGCGGCGGAAAGTGGCAGCCGATCGCGTTCGATGTAGCGGCCTCCGCCAAACTCTGTTGCGACAAAAACGCGGTCGCCCCGATCATGCCAGGAATGCTGCTCGATCGGGCGAGCATACCACGACGGGTCAAAGGCTGCGTGGAAAACGGATTCATCGGTCAACTTTCGATTTTCGCTGAGTGACTTCAAACGAGCGATCAGTTCACGAACAAAAATTCATTCGACGCCAGCAGCACGTGAGCATACTGCGTCCAGGCGGTTTCGTCGGGAGTGTCGGCCACGAACGCCAAACCGATTTCGAGTTCGCGAGCCGAGGGCTCTCGGGCGAACAACAAACGGTAAGCCAGACGGATGCGGTCGCTGAAATCATCGGGCTGTTCGGTGGCCAAGCGGGTCGCGAGCGTTTTGGCTCGTCCGATCAGCAACGGACCGTTCAACGTGTAGAGTCCTTGCAGCGGTGTGGTGGTGGTTTGCCGACGCGGACTGTGTGCGGTCGGGTCGGGGAAGTCGTGCATGAGCAACGTCGTCGACATATCCCGACGGTGAATCGTGGTGTAAATTGTCCGGCGATTGTTGTTCGCATCGGTCAAGTCGAGGGAGGGACCGCCGATCGTCAAATTCAAATCCCCACCGACCGCGAACATCGCATCCCGCCAGGCTTCCACTTCGAGTCGTCGCCGATTCATACGAGACAGCCAACGGTTGCCCGGGTCGAGTTCATCTTGCGGACGGTCCGCTCGGCTGGATTGTCGATAGGTCGCCGACAACACAATCTCGCGGTGCAACCATTTCAAGGACCAACCGTTCTCAATGAACCGAGACGTGAGATCGTCCAACAATTCCGGGTGCGACGGACGTTCGCCGGACTGCCCGAAGTTGCTCGGCGTGGCGACAAGTCCGTTGCCAAAGTGCTGATGCCAAATGCGATTGACGATCACTCGAGCCGCCAGTGACTCAGCATCAGTCGTGATGGCCTTTGCCAAATCTAATCGTCCGCTGCCTGTCTGGAACGGCTGCGAGGTTTCCGAAGATAACACCGTTAGAAACCGTCGTGGCACCAGTTCACCAAGCCGATTCGGATTGCCTCGGATGAAAACGTGCAAGTCGCGTGGTTGCGGTTGGTAGGTGAGTTTCGAACCACTGTCGGCCCGCTCGCCCTTCCGTTCGACATACAATGATTCCTCGACCACGCCGGGAGTGGTTGGTGTGTCGAAGTGCGGCGTGGCCTTGAGGTCGGCAATCTTCTGAGTCAGCTCCGCGATTTTTTCCGTTGGCTCTGGCTTCTGTTTCTTGAGCTTTGCCAATTCGGTTTCCAGCGTTTTGACTTGCTTGCGTGCATCGCGTACGGGAGCGAAAAGTTCCTCGGGAATGAGCGGTCGTTCGCCGAATCGACAACTCGCGAACACTCCCGCCAGCGCGTAATAATCTTTGGTGGTGATCGGATCGAATTTGTGATCATGACACCGGGCACACGCCACCGTGAGACCGAGGAACGTCCGAGAGACGGCGTCTACGCGTTCTTCCCACTCGTCCGCCACAATGACCTTAATGATCTCCGCCGGAAGTTGGAGTTCCTTCCAATAATTCGGACTCAAACCCAGAAAGCCGAGTGCGGGCATATCTTCCGGCCCGGTCGTCGGCATGAGATCGGTCGCGAGTTGCCGATGGACGAACTCATCGTACGGCAGGTCGTCGTTCATCGCCTGCACGACCCAATCGCGATACCGATACGCATCGCCGGTCGAATCCAGCCAACTCGCCGTGCGGTCGGTGTAGCGAGCCATGTCTAACCACATCCGGCCCCAACGCTCGCCAAAATGCGGACTATCGAGCAACCGATTAACCTGTTTCTCATAAGCGGCAGGGTCGGGGTCGTTCACGAAGTCTTCCACTTCCGCTGGGGTGGGCGGAAGACCGACGAGATCGAAACTCAACCGCCGCAGCAGTGTCGCACGATCCGTCATGGGAGATGGTTCCAACCCTTCCCGTTCCATAGCCGCGAGGATGAAATGATCGATGCGTTGTTTCGGCCAATCGGTTTGCCCGACTGTTGGCAACGTGTGTGTCTTCACTGGTTGAAAAGACCAGAACTGCATGGCGGCGGCGAAATCGATTTCCTCGTTAGCCGGGCGAGCGGCGGTTGTATCCTTCGGGAACGGTACGCCGCGACGCACCCATTCCGTGAAGGCAGCGATTGCTGGCTCGGGAAGTTTTCCCTCTGGCGGCATCTGAATGTCCGAATCGGGAGCGTACTGTAGCACCTCGATCAGCGAACTTTCCTCCGGTTTTCCCGGCGTGACGACTTGGCCACCGTCACCGCCTTTGAACACATCGTGCGCGGTGTCCAATTTCAACCCGGCGAACACCGGATCGGCGTCTTTCGAGTGACATTCATAACAATGCTCGACCAACAACGGTCGAATCGTCTTTTCGAAAAACTCGATATCTTCCGCCGACGCGGTCCCCGCATCCGGTTGGTCCGCGTGCGCACCGGTCATCGGGATCAGCAAACCACAGCTGATCAACGCAATCCAAAATTGGTGGGTCATCGAGAAACGTCTCGCACAGTCAGTTCGTGTTACAGGGCTGCCATATTCCATCAACAAATTCTGATGGAAACGCCCGCCCATCGCAAGATTCGAATGCAGACTTCTTGGGATTCTTGCGAGTGATGGGAGTCGAACACCGAAACCCGTTACAATCGAGAGAGTCTAGGAAATTCGAAAGTGGTGATGGCGATGCTTCTTCCATATCTGATCGTGACAGCGAGTTTTCTCTGGGTGGAACCGGCGGAAGTGGTGCTCGATCGCCCCATGCCACGTCGCCGGACCGGTGCGGATTTCGAAAGGGCCCTGCAACAACCGATCAGCGTGGCGAACAAGTTCGATTCGCTGCGGAGCGTGCTGACGAGTTTGTCGACGGCGTACAATGTGGCCATCTTGCTGGACCGGCGAATCGATCCGACTGCAACGCCGGCCATCAATTTGCAGAATCAGCCCTTCCAATCCGCCTTGAAATCCATTGCGACCACGATCGGAGCCGATGCCGTCGTCATCGGGAATTCCATCGTGATCGGCCCGTTGAATGCGGTTGGCAATTTACCGGGTCTGGTGGAGCAACGCACCCGTGAGATTACTTCAAACGAAGTCGGTATCTCTCGACTACAACGGTCGGCGTTGACCAATCGCCGATTGACGCTGCATTGGAACGACTTGGACGAACCACGACAAATCGTTGTGGCCGCTGCGGAACGGTTCGGCTTGGAGATCGAAAACCCCGAGCAAATCCCACACGACTTATGGCCCGGAAATACGATTCCTGAAGCATCGGCCGCTGAAGCGTTGTCGCTATTGTTGATGCCGTTCGATCTTACTTTTGAGTGGAGTCAAAACGGACGAACCGTGCGGTTAGTCGACGCGCCGCAGGTGGTGACAACAGAAAAACTTTATCTTCCGCGTGACCCAAAATATCTGGCCATCCGCGACCGCCGAAAACGTGCGGAGACCGCCGCGACAGATTGGCAACAGCAGATCCCCGGGTTGCAAGCCGAAGCGGATGGCCAAACGGGTCGCGTGCTAGTGACCGGAACGGCGGCAGTGCATGCCCGACTTACGGCTCTACTGAAACCGGAAGTTGACGATCCAGAACCCAACCCAAACATCGGGCCAGCGATACCACTCAAACGCCGTCGCTTTCTGCTCAATGTGGAGAACGTGCCCGCCATCGCCATCATGAAGAAGCTCGAAGAAAGCGGTGTCGTGTTCGAATACGACGCCACCGACATGACGAACGCCGGGATCGATTTCAACCAACGTATCGCGATCAATGTCACCAACGAAAATGCGAACGCATTCTTAAAGGAGCTGTTCGAACCGCTTGGCGTCGCATTCGAATATCAGGGAGTCACCGTTACGCTGACCCCGAAACCTTAGCGAAACATCGACTACGCAAGTGAGATCATGGGGTTACTAGCCAGTTCAACCACTTGCTGAGGTACACCGCTGATAAGACGAAGTCGGCCGAGATCTAGCATCGTGTTCAAGATCGTCGAAACCAGATGAGACGGCTTGAGAGCTTCGCTGTCGGGTTCGCCGCCGTCTCGGGTTGAACGCCCGATGACCTTACCACTCGGTTGACCACCTCCATATAACAAAAGAGGAGCAAGACGACTCCAATGGTCGCGACCTCCGCGTCCATTGACGCGTGGCGTGCGTCCCATCTCACCGACGCAAACCAGCATGATCTTTTCTTGCAGCCCAAGTAACTCAATGTCTTCGACAAACGCAGCGACCGCATAATCAAACGCGCGTCCGACTGCGTTCATTCCGTCCACCATGTTTAAGTTATTGCCATCGGCATGCATGTCCCAGACACCTGCATACCCTGCGTGAACCGTGACAAAGCCACATCCGGCCTCACAAAGTCGACGAGCAAGCAACAATAGTTTCCCAATCGACTTGGCCTGAGCCGTGTAATAACCCCGCCGCCCACGTGCTGCCTTGTCCCATTGCCCCTCGCGTGCGAAATGTTGGGTGTCGTATCTGCGGACGACACTTGGGTCTTCGTTGGCCAAATCGAGTGCCGCTGCGACTTTCCCACTCAGCAAGAGTTCATACGCTTGTCGCTGCAATTGATCCATCTGTTCGATTCGCCCGGATGTATCGAGGTCCTTTCGAAACCGGTCGAGTTGATTCAACAATCCACGACGATCTTCAAAGATTCGGTCGTGAGGAAGATTGAGTCGCATGTCTTGCTGTAAGTCGCCACCTCCGCCCGGCACAAACGGTGCGTAAGCTTGTCCATAAGGTCCTGTCGACTTCAGATCCCCTCTCGCTTGCGGACCAGGAACGTCTGAATCGACGGCACTGGGATAGACGACGATGTTCGTCGGCATGCCCGTTTGCGGATTTGTCGAACCGACGATCCGCGAATAATGAGAACCAAGGTTTGCATCCAACGAATCCGGCCCGACAATCGGCTGCAAGTTGTGTCCGGCGTTATTGGTCTGAAACGAGCGAACAACGGTCAGTTTATGAGCCAACCGAGACAGCCGCGACATTGCCTCTCCGAACGCAACGCCCGATAGCGAAGTTTGCACAACTTCGGTTAGCGTCCGAATCTCCGAAGGGGCATTTGGTTTGGGATCGAAGGTTTCGAACTGGCTCGGTCCTCCCTGTTGAAACAGGAAAATCACAGACTTGCCGGTTGCAACATCAGAAAGCGATTCGGCCTTCGCAGAACTTCCGAGCATTGTCGGCAACGCGAACCCGCCGATTGCGAGACTGCCGATTCGCAGAAACTCACGTCGAGGGAGGAGATGTTCTTGGAACCGAAGTGGAGACATAGTAGCACCCGCTTTCCAAGCGTTCGCCCGCGTTTCGTCTCGATCGTACCAGCCGTTCCTCGTGCACCTAGAGAACGCGAAACGGACTTTCGAACCCAGACTCCACGAACGCTGTTCGGTCAGACCGTCCTGGTTCAGTATGTCGCATGATAACAGCTGAGCCACCCACCCATCAACCACCGCTGATCCAAAGACGTCTGGGACAACCAATATCGGGGTCACAACCGCTGCGTGCAGTTTCGCGGTCAATCGCTGTCTTTGGTGGACCGCTTGACGGCATGAGCCCGAATCGCCTTGCGGGCCTCGCTTAGTCGAGCAGGCCACTGAAAACGCGGGGCCTTCTGAGGATCATATCCTGCGAGATGCCCCGTCAATCGAGTGGTGGGTTTGGTGTAGCGAAACTGGGTATCCCCGAACACTTCCCGACACACAGCAGCCAACCTCGGATCATATTCGAGTAACTCAGCACGTGTGTTGACGTGGTTATGATCGTGGTCGTTTTCACGATTGTCATCAAACCATGACTGCACACCTTCGGCGAAGTATTCGTAATGATTGACGGAGGCATACTTGCCTTTCCACAACCCCTCCGCCATTGCGGCATCGTATGCAGCTCGCACTCGTGTATCGAACGTCGGGTCGACGTTGCTCATGCCACGCAAGTGGATATTGTGAGCCAACTCGTGAATCAAAATGTTCTCGGCTTGGTAAGGGTCGCCAGGGTACGCTAAGAGATTTTCTTCAGCACAAGAGCAGTAGGGATCTGTCAGACTTCCTCCCATCCCACGGGCTCGGGCATCGCGATAGTCTTTCGCAGGAATGTCAGGGAAGTTCCGCACCGGTTTCTCCGCTAGCCATTTCCATTCCGGTTGGTCAGTTGTGAATTCGTCATGAGCGAGGATACAAAGCCTAGCGCCACTCTGAGTCATCGCGTCACGAACATCAGGTCGCTGCGCGAGCATCTTATCCACGATATACACAGCTTCCTTAAGTGCATACGGATTGACACGCTCCGAAGCGACAATCGGGAACCCACCGGCATCCACTCTTTGGGTATAAAACTCGGGAATACCACCGAATCGGAACGCTTGCACCGGGACTTTGCTAGTCACAATCGTTTCCGTTTGATCTCGACGACTGACAAGAACAAATTGATGGCCGACTGTTGTCTGAATGATCGAATTCTGATTTGGTTGAATCGTCCCGTTTGGTACACGCTCCTGATCCGATTTAAGCCAAAAGACATCAATGACGTCGCCGCTACCATTGAAGATCTGTAGCTTCGCTCGCGTGGTTTCGGTTTTCGGAGCCGGATCGATCTCGGGAGCATGAGCCGATTGCAAATTGTCTTGCAGAAACCGAGTCATCGTGCCCCACAAATGTCGGGTTGTGTTGTCTCCCTCGTTGACACTATGCGATCGATTGGGATACGGAAGAACTGTAAACCGCTTCCCCTCAGCGACAAGTTTGTTGATGAGTTTCTCAGTTCCTTGATAGTGACAGTTGTCATCTCCAGTGCCATGAATGACTAGCAGGTTGCCACGTAGTTTGTACGCATGAGACAAAGGAGAACCATCTTGATAGCCCTTTGCATTGTCGGTCGGCAGACCCATGTAGCGTTCTTGGTAAATGGTGTCATAGAGAGTTTGATCAGCGACTGGTGCAATCGCGATTGCAGTTCGATACAACTCCGGGTAGCGAAAGATCGCGTTGAGACTCATACTGCCACCACCACTCCACCCCCAACTGCCAACACGTTTTGGATCGATAAACGTCCAACGATTCAATAGTTCCTCGACGACGCGTGCCTGTTCTGCAGACGCGAGTGTACCAATCTGTCGATACACGCACTTCCGCCAAGCACGCCCCTTGGGCACATTCGTGCCACGGTTATCGAAACTAGCAACGACAAACCCTTGTTGCGCGAGCATCCAATGCCAAAGTCCCCGAGGCCCTCCCCAGCGATCGCGTACCGTTTGCCCGTGCGGCTCACCATAGACATACATAACTAAAGGGAATCGTTCTCCCTTTGGCAAACTCTTCGGTCGAAGACTCCAACCATCTAATAGAACACCGTCACCGATGTCGATACTGAGAAACTCAATCTCAGGTCGCTGAAGCGCGTTCACACGTTCCCGGAGTTCCTGGTTATCCGTCAAAGTTTGGACAACTGTGTGATCGTTCAAACGAACTAGACTGACAACTGGTGGGGTTGAGAATGTCGAGAAAGCATGAACGGCATACTTAGCATCTGGCGAGCATTGATAGGAATGCCAACCACTCTCAGTCATTGGTGACAGCCGCGTAGCTTCCGTGCCATCTAGGGAGACACGATACAAATATTGCTGAGTCGCATTGTCAGGAGATGCCGTATAGTACAAGCAGTTTTCCTCTTCATCGACAGCAACGACATCTATAACATCAAACGAGCCTTGAGTGACCGATTCCAGATGCCCGGATTCTCGGTTGGCAATATAGGCGTGTCGCCAACCAGTGCGTTCACTGATCCAAAGAAACTGTTCGCCGTCTTTCAACCACCGCACGGGGTTATCGTTTTCGATCCAAGCCGAATCGGTTTCTGTTAAAACAAGTTCTCCAAGCCCCGTTGCCGGATCGACCAACCAAACTTTAAGCACCTTCTGCAATCGATTGAACTGCTGAACAAGAATTGTAGATCCATCGGGTGTCCACTCTGCACGCGGTAGATAGTGTTCACGAGGATCACCGGGAAGTCGAATCCAATTGACTTCGCGACTATCGACCGAGACCACCCCCAACCGAGTTACAGAGTTCTGACTACCAACTTTCGGATAGGCGAACGATTGAATCTGCGGCGTTTTGGCCTTGGTATTGTTGATGAGATGAAACTGCGAGACGCCACTCGTGTCGAACTGCCAAAAGAGGATTTGTTTCCCGTCCGGACCCCACCGGAAGCCGTCCCGGAGCCGAAACTCTTCTTCGTTGACCCAGTCTCCATGCCCGTTGATGACAATCCCATCACCATCCGTCGTCAAAGCTTGAATCGAGTGATCATCGAGATTCTGCAGATAGAGATTGTCCTCACGCACATACGCGACCTGAGACGCATCCGGGGAAAACTTGGCGAACATGAGTGTCGAAGACGGCACATCGCCACCGAGTTTCGTCAACGACTGCGACGCCAAATCGCAGACCCAATAGTCACCGCGGGTTTTGCTCCGCCAGACTTTTCGGCCATTCGTGGAAATCAACACACGTGACTCATCCGCCGAAAACGTGAAGTCCTCGATTGACAACGGTTGATCATCCCCCTCTGGCACCAATGCCGAAGACGGAATGACGACTTCTTTCACACCCTCGGGAGTCTTCCGCACTAGGTCAGAGCCATCCGAATCGTCTGATTCTTCCAGCAGAAAGTAAGTCTGTGAAAGCCGACTCCAATGCATCTTGGGAATCGGATCGGCTTCGAATTCTTCCGAAGTGAACAAACGATCGAGCGTGAGTAACTCCGTTGAGGAATCCGCACCCAACCCAGGCTGCGACAGAAAACTGCTGAACAGCAGCAGAACAAACGATCCCTTCATGACCCCTCCAATTGTTGACTCGTTGCATGATCGTGACCAATGAGCATCGCAGATCGCGAGGGATTCGACAAACGAACGGGGCACGACATCGGAATGCGGACCAATTCTCAGCGGTATTTGCAGCCGTCCTCGAGCGGGCATGATACGCGACTTCCTAGGAATGCTGTGTCACCACCGCTGAGCAAGCGCAGCTAATCAAAGCCGAACTATGACGACTCGAGCGACTATGGCACCCAAATCGCCCAAGCCGCAACGAGAACAACTGTCCCGACGACAGCTGTCAGAATCCCGGAAAGCCGGCGGCGACGAAGATACAGCAGCAGGCCGAACCCAGAGAGCGACAATAGCATGGTGACAATCGCTGAGATGTCGATCACTAAGCTCCATTCACCGCCACTATCCCGTCCCTTATGAAGATCATTGAGTACTGCCATTAGTCCCGATGATGTCTCCGTCAGCATGTATTGTCCGTTCGTGTGGTCAAGAAAAATATCGGCCGCATAGCCGGGGCTTTTGAAGACTAGCATGCACTCGAACTCGTCTACAGTGAATTCGGTAACGCGGCCTCGCAGTTGATGTTCCGCTCGAAACCATTCGGCGATGGCAAGTTGATCGACGGAGACACTTGATTGTTCCGTCATGCTCGACCGATTAGTTTGCGTTTCGATCACCTGAACTTTGACAACATCATTCGGAATGGTTCCTTGAACATCGCGAACAGTCTGTTCACTTGCCCCAAACCATGTGGGGTGATTGAGCGTCAGCCCAGTTAGAGCAAAAAACATCAGTGTGGCGAAACCTAGCATCGAGACATAGATATGAACCCAACGAAAAGCAGCAGCGCTTTTGGCATACCAACTGCGTTTTCGCCGAGAGGTCATATTCTTAGATTGATCTGCTTCCGCTACAGCGGGAGCGATCAGATCGCATTCATGATCGACACTAGGCATGTTAGCGATACTCGATTTGTCAAGGACTCGACTTGGTGTATTAGGGTTACTTCTGGTTCCACGGAATGTAGTAGAACGCAGCTTGACTCACTTCGACATTGTCCTTTAACTTCTGTTCGTCGATCGGTTTGGCTGTGAGTTCAACCGGCTGCCGAATGAGTTGATAGGTGCCATGCTCGCGGGCCACTTCGATATATAAAGTGTACTGGCCATGAGGCAACGACTTGCCTAGGTTATCCGTGCCATCGAAACGAGCCTGGTACTCGCCAGGTCCGCGAGTCGCACCGGCAATGGTATCAATCAAGTCTTTCTCTTCAACGACCTTCCGAAGTCGGTCGTAACGATACCAACGGGTTAAATCCCGATGCCAACGTGGACCAGGCTGTTCCGTTTGCATCCACAGCAATGCAGTTTTGACGGGGAAACCGTCGGCGTCTTCGAGCCAAACTGCAACATACGGTCTCCGATATCGTCCGCCTTTAGGCCGATTGAGCGTAAACTCGACAACTAATCCGGGCTTTGTTTTCTCAGTTGTTGTCTTGTCCGCGAAGTTGATGAATTGAGTCTTAGGTCTCGGCCAGCCAGATGACGTCACGACACGGCCATCTTCAATCATAAGACATTCTACAGAATCCAAAGACTCGACGAATTTCAAGCCAGCGCTTCGCCCTAGTACACAAAGTATTGTTGCGATCGCATCGGCATCGATCGCTGTTTTGGCAATAACAGTGGCACTCAGAAGATGCTGCACAGGTTGCCCGGTCCGTGGATCGAGCAACTGCGGATAGCGTCTCCCGTTAATTTCAAAGAACCGCCGATAGCCACCACTTGTCGCCAATCCCATGGCGTCGTTCGATGTCACCACATGAATTGGCTCGGAATTCTCGAAAGAGTTGACGGGGTCGGTGATACCGATTGTTAATGGCCCGCCACCAATCGTTCGCAAGTCGCCACCAATGTTGATCGTCAACTGAGTCAGTCCCGGAAACTTCTGCGTCACTAGGTCGCAAACAGAGTCGAGAATATAGCCCTTTGCGAGTCCATCAAGCGTAATTGGCAAGTCGCCTGTTTGCTCAAAACTATAGTTGTCGACTTGCTTCCAAGCTGGGACCTGAAGTTGTCGTGTGATCGACTTTAGTTCTTGAGACGTTGGAACGTGTTGGTCCTGCTCGGCCTGTTGCCAGAGTTCAATCAATGCCCCCACCCGAACATCAAAGACCCCGTTCGTTTTTTGATGCCAGTATGCTGACCGCTCAAGTACATTTGCGAGGTCCTTTGAAACCGAATTTTGCAATTGGCCGTTTTGCCAACGCATGAGCTCGCTTGAGGAATCATAACGGCTCAGGATGTTGTTTAGCCGATCGACCTCAGCAAGTACGAGTGCTTCCACTGTATGAGCTGCTTGTAACGAATCCGCTCCCACGCGAAGTTCGAGAGACGTCCCGAGTACATATTCATGATGGAAGACATATTCCGAAGCAGAACTTGAAACAGTGGTGAGACTAGCCACAGTCAATAAGCATAACCTTTGAAACAACACAGCAACTGTCATGAGATATCCTGTCACGGGACTGAACCAAAAGCGCAACGCGATTCCGGCGAACTGGCGACACATCGGTTGTGTGTTCCGCCAGTTCGAGAAGCTGGAATAGCGTGATAATCAAAGAGGGATGAAAAACAGAGTTACTCGTCGGAATCGCTGTCCGTGTCGTCCGCCTTCAAGGCTGCCACGGTTTCCTGATAGGTGAGAGTATCGTCAGAGTCGGTGTCCGCCCGATCAAAGAACTGAGACATACGTTGACCGAGTTCATCACGGCTGAGCTTGCCATCTTTATTGGTGTCTTTACGAAGGATCAGTTTTGCATTCTGACTAGCAACGACATCTGGGGAACGACGTTGACCACCAAACCCATTGCTAACAATCGTCTCTGGTTCCTGTTTCGGGTTGGGGTCGAATAGAACAAAGTCGACTTGCTGCTTCTCAGTGTTGATGCCGTAGAATAGTAGTCGTTCATTCAACGCGAGCATTGTTTGCCCGGGTTCTACGCCCGGAATTTTGCCGGCGACCGTTGACCACGTTGCCGTCTCACGATCGAAAACTTCCAAGGAGGTTGCCGGTGTAAAGTGGCCGTCTGCTCGTGTGAAGCCTCCGAACAGGTAAAGTTTGTTTTTGGTGGCGACTAAACTTGGAAATACCCGGGGCACGTTCGGCGACGGTGCCTCACTCCATTCGCGAGTTTTGAAGTTGAAGACATCGACTCGTTCGGCAATTCCGCCCGATTCCGCAAGCCCGCCGACCATATAGTATTTGTCTTGTAGGACAGCGCTACCGAAGGAACGTCGCGGTGTGGGGACAGAGATATTCGGAAGTGGAGTAATTTCCGAACTATCACCCCACCAATGCAGGATGGAAGTTTGATACTCTCGGTCTTCCCCCACGCTCTGACCGCCAAACAGCCAAATTGCATCATCGTGGGTGGTCGCGGAAAACATAGACCGAGCTTCCGGCAGAGACTTTACAGAATAGGTCCAAGTCTTTGCGTCGGGATCGAACTCGAGCACTTCATTGAGTGCACAGAATTTGTCATCGCGAAAACCGAGTCCTCCGAAAACGACTATCGCGTGATGCTCACTTGTTTGTGAGTGGACGACTCCCGCACCACTTTGCATCGCCTGTGGTAAATCGGGAAGTTGCTCGACGCTCTGACGACTGATATCAAACACGAACGCTTCCTTGACGAACGCCTCCTGAGAAAATTCGTGCGGGTTAGGGCTGGCGTTCCCGCCGATGGCATAAAGTTTCATACCGTCGAGAATCAATGTTTGACTGTGTTTAGCACGTCCGCTGAAGGGAACCGACCAGCGGGCAAGTTTCGGCGTGGGTTTCTCGGATTGACTGAGCGTTAATGACTCGACACTCGGCGTGCGACCACCGCCGGAAACACCACCCAGTGCGATCAGCCGATCGTCTGAGAGCGGTAACAACCGCAGAAACATGCGGGGGAAGAGCAAGCGATCGACGAGTTCCCAATCGTTGCCGTCCTTGGCAAGCCGGTACACAACACCCGATGCCCCCGTGTAGTACAAGTTTCCGCCGGTGGCAAACGAACTGGTCGCGAATCCAGCGGTCGAACTGTCTGCTTTCAATTCGGGTCCTAGGGTCCATTCGTTTGATTGCGGATCGTAAACCGAAACTTTGCGAGTAATACCGCGTTCTTGAATTCCGCCGAGGAGATAGAGTTTCCCGTTATGAGCGGCGAGCGATGCAGCTCGCGTTTTGTATCCCGGACCAGCGATCGACTGCCAACCGGCTGCCGGGTCGTCTAGGTCGAACCGGAGCATGTCGTCGTGCCAAGGGGCTGTTCTTGACGACTCGCCTTGCAGGTTCCAGCCGGCTGCCACATAGATCGAACGTCCCAAAACGGCGGCATCCAAAGACGAACGCGGTTCGGGCAACGGAGTCAACTCCGTCCATTCGTCAGTCGCAGGATCGTAGCGAGCGAAGTGAGTCGTGGAGTTGAAGTTCGTTTCCTCGTTCCCCGAGTTCAAAAACGACAAACCACCGATGCGATAAAGGAATTTGCCATCGGTCACCAATGCGGTGCTCTGAGCCGGTTCATGTCGGGCGAGTTCTTCCCATTCCGCGGACGGGTCATCGTATTTGATTCGGCGAAAATGGTCGGACAGGTTATCGCGACCGAAGCCGTGCGCGTCACCATTGTGGCCGCTGAAAACGTAGAGATAGTCACCCAAGACGGCTGCCCCGAAGCTCGTGAGTGATTCACGGAGCGGCTTGTGAAGTTTCGACCCGGCGGTGGAAATCCCTGTCGGCTTGCTGAGTTGATGCTTCGAGAAGACTAACTCGCGGACCGATCGCTTACCGCCTTGCCGCACATCCACTGTGAGCGTTCGCAACGGTAAAAAGTAGTCACCTACCTCAGTCCAAGTGAAGACGTTTGAGCGTTGTGATTCAATATCGCCGGTTACTGTGTTGCGGTAGACAACGGCACTCACTTGAGGCAAAACCGTTCCCAGGGGCGTTTTGAACTGATCCAGATTGGTGATTTCGAACCAATGTGTGTCCGACTTTCTGAGCACGTCACGAATCATGCCATCGTCAACGCGAAACACACCGGAACCGTCTTTCTGTGCAATGAGCACTCCCGGTCCGTTGTCGGTGTCGTCGGCGAATTCATAGCCCTTGTCCGACATTTCACTGGGGCGACGGTGGGTAATGACCGATCGCAGTTTCGATTTTACCCAGGACTCGCGGGCAGCGTCGTCAATCGTGAGGGTGTACTCAAAATCCGGTTTGACGACGATTGTGCCGGCGTGCGAACCGCTATCGGTTTTCACAACGATATCGGCGGTGAAGCCCGGGAAATCGTGCCAAACCGTGCGGGCGTTGTGGGCTTCGAGCATGAAGTCAAACGCCGATCGATCCGCTTGCGGCTTCGCACTCCAGCCAAACGGAGAGGCAATCGTGAGAACCAGAAGCGCGAGCCAGGTTCGCGTGACGAGTCGTCGAATGCCAGTACGGGAAAAACTGTTCATTGGACTTTCACAGAATACGGGGATACGAAGCGCGAGACGGATCTTCCACGCGGACATAACTCAATAAGCAACGAGTCGCGTTATTTGCCGTCGACGTTGAGGACTTCGACTTCGTCGAATTTGCCCACTGCCATGCTCGCGCCACCCACAACGATCAAGCGGTGATCGTCAAGCGGCAACATGCGATGGAAGAAGCGGGCGGTGGGAGTTTGGGCGATGACTTCCCATTTCGAACCATCTTTAGAGAGTCGTTGCAATTCGCCATTGATGGTGCTGGTATAGAGTCGTCCGCCGGTGGCGAAGGCTGAGGCACCGAAGCCGGTCATTCCGCCGGAGAAACGACCACCGTGATTGTCGCCGTCATCTTTCTCGGCCGGTTCTTCTTCTGTGGCAAGACTAGCGCCTTGTGTCCATTCGCCGGACTTGGGATCGAAGATATCCACCCGTGTGGTCGGCCCACCCGTTTCTTGCATGCCGCCAATCACATAAACTTTGCCGTCAAACGCAGCCACGGCCAGTGCACGGCGTTGAAATGGTGGAGTCGGCAGTTGTTTCCACTCTGGCTTCTCGGCACTCAGATCCATTGACCATGCGGTTTTATGCCACGTGCTTTCTTCTTCGCCAGCGAGTTTCCAACCCCCAATCACATAGATTGTGTCGTCCAGTACACATGCATCGAATGACGACCGCGGCTCGGGAAGTGCAGGCAGTTCAGACCAGGAATTGGAATCAAGATCGAAGGCTGCGACCGAGTCTTGCGACCATAGGTCGTGTTCTTCGCCTTCTTCGTTCTTCGCGGTAAATCCGCCAATGCGGTACAACTTGTCGCCATGAGCCACCATCGCCAACCCCTGCAGAGCGGGCCCTTCGGCGAGTTCTTTCCACTTCCCAGTTTTCAGATTCAAACGCAGTAATGTGCGGCCTTGTTCTTCGTTCGAGTACGAGTGAGCCGATCCCGTGTGACCACCGTAGACATACAGGTTGCCATCGAGAATCGCGCTGCCGAAACTTGTGACGGGTTGCTTGATCGGATCGAGTTTCAAATCGGCGAGACCGCTCAGTTCAGATTTCACGCGAAGTGCCAACGTGGTGTAATGTCGGGTTTCAGGATAGGGTTTGCCATCGAGTTCACCGGCTTCCTCTTCAACATGTTTCGCACGAATCGAGTACAAGCCCGGTTCCTTCAAACCCAAAGTAACTTGGCCGGACTCGTTTGTGGTTCCCTTGAAATCGAACAACTCAGGACCACTCGCAACAACTTCGCTGCCGGCAACAGGTTTGCCGTTGAATTTGACATGGAGAACGACACCGTCTTGAGTTGCTTCAGGAACCACGTCCAATTTGAGTTGCTTTGAACTATCGACTTGCGTCCAAGCCTTTGCATTCAACGCGGGGCCGGATTTCGCGTAGTACTTGAGACGGAACTTCGCGTCGCCGCGATCCATCACGCCGAGGTCATGGGTAGCGATGACGAGTCCGTTTTTCGCTTGTTTCTTCGTGAGTTCGACCGAAGCGGAATCATCGGTGCGGGAAATTTTGAGTTCGCTCGTTTTCCCTTGCGGACCAACGAACCAAGTCTGCATGCCTTCGGTATAACGCAGAAACGCAGGGTCTTCCGGTGAAGCGTCTTCACCGAAATAGATTTCAACACGCGTGGTGTCGCCCGTGCTTGCTTGCGGCACAAGAAAGATAAAATGAGCATTCGCGGAGTGTGTCATACTCACAAGCATGAGCAATGCACCCACGCCAATCAACCAACCACGGAGGGACAGGGTCTTCATGTTCTATCGCCTTGAAATGATGAGTCTTGTTTGCTGAGTTCGCTGCGTCAGTGAATTTTCCACATTGTGAGCTGGTCGCCACGGCGGATCACAACTTGATCGCCAACCACGGCAACACCGTACAGAACCGGTCCGGCGAATTGGGCACGACCAGATTCGGACTCGGAACCGTCCGTCGTTGGGGCATCCCATGCGGTTTCCGAACTCAGAGCTTGAAATTCCGCACCACCGGAAATTCCTCGAATACTGCCACCTTTGCCGAAGAACAGAATCTCATTGCCCACCGCCACCGGAGTGGCCCAGATGCTTTCTTCAAGTCGCTTCGCAAAAACTTCGTCGCCGGTTTTGAGATCGAGACAGTACACAACGCCGGCCGAATTCACGTAGTAACAGCGATCGGCATGGGCAATGGGAGAACCGAACGAAGACGTCGCTCGCTTGGCTTGCCAGACGTAATCGGCTTGCCATGTCCCTTCGTCTGTTCGAGAGATTTCGATAACACCGTTCGATTTGGCCGCCGCCCCGGAGCTGCTTTCACCACGTCCGACAGTTGCCCCTTGGAGAAATCGCCCGTCGCCAAGTGGAATCGGTGTGGGGGACGAGTTGCCGGAAATGCCTTCGAACTCCCACAACCGTTCGCCAGTTTGCGGATCAAGTCCAACGAGATGACCGACACCACTCAACACGAGATGTTGACCATCGCCAACCGGAACCAATCGGGGCGTCGCCCAACTCGTGGCACCGATTCCGGCAACTTTCCAAACCGTCTTTCCGTCGGTCTTGTTGACCGCTAACACATACGGGTCTTCGGCACGTTCCACCCAGATGAAAGCGTGGGCATCGGTTTGCTCGACCGAGGCGGATAACCCATGTCGCGCGTCGAGTGGGCCGTACTCTTGGACAAGATCGCGTTCCCAACGCACTTTGCCGTCGTGCGAGAGCGCGACCAAATTGCCGCCTTCGAAGAAACACACCAAGCCGTTTTCATCCACCGCCGGTGTGGGAGCCGCCCGGCTGACGTAATTCGTGTTTTCGCGTGGCGAACGATTTTTGAGATCGTGTTGCCAACGCGTCTTGCCTTCACGCAATGTCAAAGCGGTGACGTGGTACGTCTCCTTTTGCGGACCGCTGACGGATGTGACATACACCGAATCGCCCCAGACAACGGGTGATGATTGCCCATAGCCTGCAATCTTCTGGGACCACTGTCGATCCCATTGGAGCGTGTCACCATCGTGAGCGACGCTGATCGCTCCGCCGTTTTGGAAGGACGTCCAATTGTCGGCCGCCATCCCGAACGAAGTCGGCAAAACCAACGCCGCCAAGAGAACCGCCTGTCCGCGTGACGAAAAGACCGCGTGCACAGCGACGATCCCGGTTGCTGTGAGCAGACCCACCACGATTGACACCACATGAGTTGCGATGAGCATCATTCAAAACCCTCGACGAAGCAGTGGATTAGGGGACGATCGAACTCCGACGACTTCCGCCGTCATTATCGGAGATCAACCGCACGGCGTGTCTATCCAGGCTATCAAAAGTCGCCACCGATTGCGGGAGCGCGGGGAGGAACAGTTCGTCCCGCAATCGATGACGGCGTCTACTTCGCAAACCATTTCCAAGCTCAACTAGGAGCCCGGCGTTTGCGGGATATCAATCTTGCGTTCCGGGACAACGACTTCTCGCATGAACTTGTCCCAGGCTCTTGGAGATTTCAATTGTGGATCGGCGTCTTTCAGACGATCGAAAGTCGCCTCGTCGTATTTTTCTTCGATGGGCAACTCTCGCCACGCTTCCACCGTCAATTGAGGTGGTGGTCCGTCGTTTTCCGCAACGTCTCCACCACCACACCCCAAGACGAAAAGCACACCACTCAAGATAACGGGGGCAAATCGAATCATTGAGGAATCACCTCGCCACCACTGCGGGTTGCGTGGGCATCGAGGACTTCCTGCGGAGTCGTTTCGGCGAAGAACCGCACGCTTCCGTCGGCCAATGCAAAGTGAGCACCGCCTGGATGTTGGCTGCGGAAAGCCCCGTACACAGTCGAGGTGTTGTTGTGGTTGTTGAACTGATTGTACGTCGTACCCCAGGAATAGCCGATGTATCCGTAAGACCACACGCCACCGTAACTTGTCGACGGAACACCTTGGGGAGCGAAGTCGGTCTCTCCAAGAATAAACGTGTTCGACAGCCCATCGGTGATGTCACGGAACTTGGTGCGGATGCGGTTCGGGTCACTGGAACTATTGGTGATGTAAGGCACGATTGCCCCGTTGTATGCAGGAACCGCTTGGCCGTAGTAGGCGGCATAATGGAGCAACGAAGTATCTTGGGTTCCGGCACTAAACAGGTAACTACACGGAGCCCGATCTTCACCGGCTGACCCTAATGGTCCGGTTGGCTCGGTCATGGTGGGGCAGAGCAGGGTGGGAATATTGAGGCTTTGCAGCGTGAGATTCGTGTAGCCGTCGCCATCGGAATCGACGGTGCTGTTTCGTGGTTCTTCCGGGTCCCATCGCTGTGCGATCGCGTCACTTTCCAAGAACGGCAGGATCTGAATGAATCCCGTTGCCCAGGTGCTGCCATCGTCGCCAGGCTCGCGGTCCTGCGTGGCGTAGGGCAGTTTTCCATGGGTGTCGTGGAAGTTGTGGGTCGCAAGGACCACTTGCTTGATGTTGTTTTTGCACTGCGTGCGACGTGCCGCCTCACGAGCCTGTTGAACGGCGGGGAGCAAAAGGGCGATCAAAATTGCGATAATCGCAATGACGACGAGCAATTCGATCAACGTAAATCCACGGCGAGAAACCATGGACGGGCGGGAAGAGCAGTTCATTCCAGCAGTCCTTTCGAGACCAGACAAGAGAGAGATTCGCCGCACGAAGCGACACACAACCGTCTTGGCTAGCTGGCGGAAAGCTGGCTGGCTCGGGAACCCCATGAAACTGAGATTCAGTCTCAACAACATACCGAGCGATTTCCAGTTGTCAACACGCGGACCCAAAAAATTTTGAAGATGGAACGGTTGCTGAAGCGGCAGCGCGTGTCCGAGCCTTGTCGAGACTTACGAGAAATGAAGTTCGACGAACCGACGCGAACCGGCAAACCGAAGACACGGTCCGAAACTAAGACGCACGCTCAAATTTAAGCAGCGATGGCTTGTTGAGGGCGTTTGGGGAGTTGAATTTGGAATCGGCTGCCTTGACCGACTCCGGGACTGCTCGCTTCGATGGTTCCACCATGGTCGCCGATGATCCGCTGGCTGATCGACATACCTAAACCCGTTCCCTTACCATCCTTACGGCGGGTATAGAACGGCTCGAACAAGTTATCGAGCGTGTCCGGCGACATTCCACAACCGTTGTCTTGGAAGTGGATTTTCACGTCGTCGGTCTCCTCGGCGATCTCAATCGAGAGTGTGCCGCCGGGGTCCATGGCTTCGAGCGAATTCGCCACGATATTGAGGACAACCTGTTTGAGCTCTGGTCCGTTGGCGATTACATAACACGGTTCGGCACGTTCAAAGATGATTTCCCGATCTTGGAACCGGCTCATGTGGCCGACCATCGTGAGCACTTCGGAGATGATCGTGGTCAAATCGTTGCGACTGCGTGGCGTGTCTTGTCCGCGTGAGAAGTCGAGCAACTTTCGTGTGATCTGTTGGCAACGGTCCGACTCGCGTTGAATCATCGATAGGTACTGATCGACAATTTCCCGATCGGCATCAGGTGCCTCGTAAAGAATTTCATCCATCCGCCCCAACAACGATTCACTGGCAATCCCAATGGCTTGCAACGGATTGTTGATCTCGTGTGCCACGCCCGCTGCCAGAAACCCAATGCCCGCCAACCGCTCGTTCCGCACCAGTTGTTTGCAACGTTCACGGACTTGCCGATCGAGATCACGGGTGATTTCCTGAAATCGTTCCGTCATCTTGTTGAAGGCCGCAGCGAGTTCCGCCATTTCGTCTTCGGAGTTGAGTTTCAACCGGTAGTCGAAATCACCATAGGCAACGCGTTGGGCTCCTTTATGGAGTTTCCGTAGCGGCGAAAAGATGTTTTTGTACCCGTAATAGACGAGCAGAGGAAACAGCAACATCACCACACCGCTCGCAAAGCAAACCATCACAAATCGTGATTGATACACCCCACGTGCATGCACCAGCGTCTCGTTCAAGCCCTGGTTATAGTCGGGCATGCGTTGCACGATTGTCGCGAGCGCTCCGATCTTTTGCATCATCGACGCAATCACCGCATGTCGATTAGGTGTGTCGACTCGCTCTAACTGATGTTTCGAGGCATTGAGATCGGCAAGGTACTGGTCGACCGTTTCCAAGTTCGCCATCCGCACGGGATGTTGCTGTCGATTGGCCTCGGTGGGTGGAAGCTCGTTCAATTTCGCTCGGTAGTCGGCCACACGTTCCTTCGCGGCTTCCAAGCGTTCGTTCAGCCGATCGGCTTGAAACTTCGCTGCTTGATCGGTTCGTGGCGGCGCAAGCAACAACGGTTCAAACAATCCGCCGATCGCATCGGAAAGGTCCGCCCGCCGCGGCGCATGGTTGATGCTGAAGTCGAGATCGTGAACCGCTCGTCGGTAAGACATCAAACCGGAGATGCCGCTCAGTGACATGACGACCAGCATCACGAGCACTAAAGCCAACAAACAGACCATTTTCCGGCGAATGGTGCGAGCAAAAAGCATAACGACGTCCCTGTCGCTTGAAAGTTCGGTCCTTGAACTATCACGAATTCTACCACGAGTAATTCGTCACCCGCAAGAGCACCCAATCGACACAGGAACAAACACACGCTACTCGACTGTTGCCACCAGCGGTTCGGAGACACCGATTGACGTTTTCAGCGATGAATCTGCCTCGGGATGATCGGTTGAGGCATCTTCGATGACTCGCATGGTTTTCCAGCGTCCGCCTTGGAATCGCAATACGAAAATCACCGACAACGCCATTAAATAAGTGGTGCACGACAGCCAACTGACGGTCAAACTGCCGGAGTAGTACCGATGGGAAATCCAAGTAGGAAGCACCATCAGACACCAACAGCAGACAAACGTGACCATCGTGCAGAAACGCGTGTCTCCCGCACCGCGTAATGCCGACCCGAAGATGATCGCGACCGCATCGAAGAACGAATACAACGCCACAAACCGCAACAGTTCGACCACGATCTCCGAAACGGCGGCAAAGTTGGGATCACTGGTATTCATCTCGTAAATTGACAGTAACAAATCGGGTGCGAACAAAATCAACAGCACAAATAACCCGGTGTAGGAACATGCCAGCCCGATTCCCAGCCAAGTTGTTCGGACCGCCAAATCGGGGCGTTTTTCACCGATTCGTCGCCCGACAATCGTCGAAACTGCGGTTCCAAAGCCCATCAGCGGAACGAAGGCCAACGAGTTCAAGTTCAACGCCAAGTTCGTGGCTGTGAGTTCGTTTTCCCCCGTTGAACCGACAATGAAAATGAACAGAGAAAACCCGGCGATGTCGAGAAAGAATTGGATTCCCATCGGCGAACCATACCGCAACAAACGCCCGAACAAGGGGAAGTCGAAACGGAAATTCCGCCAGAAGTGATAGGGTCGAACGGATTTAAGACGAATCAGCAGAACCACATAGGCGATTGCGGCGGCAAGTTTCGCAATCTGAGTTGCCCAAGCCGCTCCGGCGATTCCCATCTCGGGAAATGGACCACGACCGAAAATCATCAGGTAGTCCAACCCGAGATTTAACGCGACCATCCCCAGATTGATCAGCAAAGGAACAACGTTCTCGCCACGTCCGCTGAAGAAGCAGGACAACGCGGCGACAAGCATCATCGGGATCGAACCATACAGACCGATTTCCAGATACGTCGCTTCGAGACTTTGAATGGGTTCGGCATGCCCGATCCAACTGCACATCAATCCCGAAAACGGACCGAGAGCGACCAATAGCAAACCGAATCCGATCGCTAAGTACACACCCTGCCAAACTGCGGCCGATACGCGATCTTTCTGCCCGCTTCCGTCATACTGAGCTACGAAGGTATTCACGTAGGTGACGGTGCCCATCGCGACGCTCATCAACGTCCAGACAAGTAACCCCGCCGGGAGCGATGCCGCGACAGCGTCTAAAGAGTACCACGTCAGGAAAATGCGGTCACTCACGTGCAGAAACGAGAGCGAGCCGGAACTGAGGACCAGTGGCCAAGCCACCCGCAAAAGCTCTCGGAGACTGCCGGCTTGGGGTTCGGTCCGTAGCGGCGAATCCATGAAAGTCGTCCCAAGAAATGCCGAAGCAGAAGGCGGTTACGCAACGAAGTGTAGCGGACCCATGACCCCCAGAGATAGCCTCAAGAACGGTCCGGCTGCACACTCATCGCAATTTCACATCGCACGGGACACCCGCAAAACGGGGCAGGTTCGCAAAAAAAGAACCCGACGCCGTCAGACGGCATCGGGTTTCGATTTTGAAGTTCTATTCAGACAGCAAACAAACTATTTGCTGGGGTCGATCAGGAAGTTGAAGTTGAAGAAGTTCAGCACGATGTTTCCGACCAATTCGTGATGCGTGTAGTGGAGGAACACCACGTCATCCGGCTGAATCACGATGCGTTGTCGGGAGTCTTCCATGGCTTCCGCCAAGTCGACTCGCATGGAAATTTGCCGACCATCGGGCAGTTTTCGCATGATGACAGCCAGCGACGGTGGAATAATGCTGCCGACACCGCCGCCCCGCAAGCCAGCCGCCCCGCCGGAGCCGCTGAAACCACCGAGCGAACCACCCGCCAAGGCAATTGCTTCGACGATATCGATGTCTTCGTCACGCGGGAGCGGAATCCGTCCCCCGGGCAACAAACCGGCGGTGTAGAAGAACTCGTTGCGTGGCGGCACGTAGACGATATCGCCATCGTGTAGCACAACGTCTTTCGGGCCGAACGGAAGCGGTTCACCCGGGTAAACCCGCAGTGGAATCCGCAGCACGGAACCGTCTTCTTCCCACTGACAAACTAATTCCTGAGGGATGTTGCCCGATTGCAAATGGGCTTGAATCGCAGAGACATTGGCGGTCCGTCCACGCAACACCCAGACTTCGTTCTCGGCATCGATTCCCGGCAGACCACCGGTTGCGGTCAGAGCATGTAAGACGTCGTTCTCGTAAATTGGCAGATCGACGACTTGAGCATTGCCCTTCTTCGAGAACGGAACTTCCGCCTTGTGCAGGGTGGTGGGCATGGTCCCGGTAGAATCTTCACGAATGACCAACACTCGTTCGGTGCGAGCACGCGTTAGTCCCACGATGATCCGATCGTGATCGGCTCGGATGATGTCGTCGGAAACATACGATTTGCGGATGCGGTCTTCTAATTGTTCGAAAGTCAAACCGGCGACCGGCATTTTTCCGATGAGTGGCAACGCCAGGAGTCCGTGCGAATCGACTTCGATCGGAACTCCGAACCGCGAAGGATCGACGTTCCCCCGAGGCGGATAGTACGAGCGATCGACGAAACCGTTGCTGCCAAGCATTGCGCCTTCGTCTAATCCGGCGGGCAAAATCCCGTGAATGAACACGCTAATCACATCCCCCGGGCCCACAATGTGGACTGGTGGCTGAGCTTGTTCAAGCAGCGTGAGATCCAACGCGACCGCCCCGTCTTTGGTGCCGTGAAGAAGTGTCTTCGGCAACCGTTCCACAGGAATCGCGTTTTGAGCCTTCACAAGGACGCAACCGGCTTGCGTGAGGCAAACACAGGTTAGGAACAATCCCCAGATGGCCGTTAGACGCCGATGGCAAGAAATCATGTGCTTCTCTTGTCTTCCAAAATCGGATTTTGGCTGCTGGCAACAGTTTGAGGAGACCTTGAGATCGATAAGACGCCACCAAGCGCCATAGAAACCGCAAGGGTTCTCCGGTTTCTACCGTATCGTCCGGTCGTACGGGCAACTTGAACACGATGATCAAGAATTGGCGAGATTTCTGGAAATTTGCTCATGCCTGGCTTGGACATCGCGCCGCTTGATTTCGACTTCACCGAGATTACAGCCGGAAAAATCCGATTATTTATTCCAAATTCCCAAAACAGGCTCATCCGAACCATCGTCAACTTCCGACGAGAACAAATGGATTTATATGCCAAGGCCATTGGTTGCCGATCTGTGTTCCCAACATCGGTCAGCAACAGTTCGTTGCAACGCCCACGGCGAAAGAGTCCGGGCCGGTTCGCACCCCCAAGGATGATCAGAATGACCTTCAACTCGGACACGATAGACTTTGACAAAGCTGATCAAAGCTCGGTCGTCACGAGACCTCTGGATCAGAATGCGATCGATTCTGCGGTTTCCACGCAAGACTCGGCCAATATCAACCGTGAAGTTGCGACCCCATCGACCGAGAACTCTGCCAAGAGCTCACGCGTCGTACCGCGTTCCTGGCAAGGGATTGTGACGGCACTTCCGTTGGCTCTCGTGGACGTTTGCAATGTGGGCACATCGGTTGTGATTGCCAGCGTTGCCCTGGCCGCGTTCTCCGGCGTGAGCACGTTGGCCGCCGTGTGGGGAGTCGTTCCGGTCGCGGCGTTGTGTTATTTGTGTTTCGGTCTGTATCCCGCGGTCGGCATGCACCCGATCCGGGAAACCCGGCAATTAACACTCGCAACGGCACTCGCATTCGTATCGTTGCTCACTGCCCGGATCGCATGGACATTGAGCTTCGATGCCGCACTCAGCACGCTCGCGGTCGCCTGGGCACTCGCAACCCTTGCCGGCCCTCCCCTGCGATTGATCGCCCGAGAGATACTCGGACGACAAACATGGTGGGGTCAACGAGCACTCATCATCGGTGGACAGCACGACGGGCGTCAGGCGTTTAACCAACTCGCAGCGAAGCCTGCCCTGGGTTTACGTCCTGTGGCGTTGCTTCGTGGTGATGTCGAAAGTCAGTACCGCCCGGCCAACAACGAGGAATGGTCGTTTGGTTCGCTGTCATCAGCTGCCAAATTGGCCGCCGAACTGCAAACCCCATGGGCCGTCATCGCGATGACCGATGCCGAACCTGCGAAACTTCAACATGCCGTCGAACTATGTAGCAATCACTTTCCAAAATTGAGCGTGCTCTCCGAAGCGACGGGGCAACCAACGTTGTGGGCCGAAGCCCGAGAATTACACGGGACCGCAGCCCTCTACACGCAACACGCCTTGACGCGACGTCGTTACCGTTGGGGCAAACGCGCCGCCGACATCTTGCTGTCCGGCTCTGGTTTGCTCCTCGCGTCGCCATTCCTTATCGGGATTATCCTGGCCATCAAACTCCGATCACCCGGCCCAGTGTTCTTCGGCCACGAACGAATCGGACGCGGAGGCCGCCGTTTCAAAACCTGGAAATTCCGCACCATGGTCGTGGGCGCCAACGAGGTTTTACAGGAATACCTCGACAAAAACCCCGAAATGCGGACGGAATGGGACAAATATCAAAAGTTAAAAACCGATCCGCGGATTATCCCAGGAGTCGGCCACTTCCTACGCAGCTTCAGTCTTGACGAGATTCCGCAAATTTGGAATATACTCCGCGGCGAAATGAGCCTGGTTGGCCCTAGGCCAATGACGTCAGATCAAATTGAGATGTACGGCGTGGGATTCGATCAGTATTGCCGAATGCGTCCTGGCATCACAGGACTCTGGCAAATCTGTGGCCGCAACAAGACATCGTTCGCGACTCGTGCGGAATTCGATCAGTACTACATTCGCAATTGGTCGCCTTGGCTAGACATCTACATTCTTGCTCGAACTGTGAAAACGGCCGTGCTCCGAGAAGGAGCTTATTGATTCCATATGCTGGCAATGGCATTCCGAATCACACTTTACCACTAGCGTCTGTTGGAAGGATCCACAAGACCATGCCCATCGTGATTGCTGAGATTGGCTGTAACCACAAAGGCGATATGGATATCGCTAAAGAAATGATTGCGGTCTGTGCAGTCTTCTGCAAAGCCGACGTAATCAAGTTTCAAAAGCGGACAGTTCGCGAGTTATTGACACCTGAAGAGTACGAAGCGCCGCATCCGAACCCGAGAAACAGCTACGGCAAGACCTACGGTGAGCATCGCGAGGTCTTGGAGTTCGATGTCGATCAGCATCGACAACTCAAAGCCTGGTGTGACGAATTCAACGTCGAGTATTCGACGAGCGTGTGGGACCTCACCGCAGCCAAAGAGATGACTCCGCTCGAGCCGACCTTGCTCAAAATTCCATCGGCCTGCAATCTGGACTTTGATTTGCTCGGATGGCTTTGCGAGAACTATTCCGGTGAAATTCACATTTCACTCGGCATGACCGACACCGAGGAGCAACAGCGAATCGTCGACTTCATGACCAACAAAGGTCGCGCGAAAGACACCGTCTTGTATGCCTGCACGTCCGGCTACCCTGTGCCGTTCGAAGACATTTGTCTCAAAGAAATCATTCGGCTTCGCGAGTCATACGAGTCGCAAGTGAAAGCAATTGGGTTCTCCGGGCATCACCTGGGAATCGCCGCCGACGTTGGGGCTTTGGCTCTTGGCGCGACGGTCATCGAACGTCACTTCACGCTTGACCGCACCTGGAAAGGGACTGACCACGCTGCGAGTCTCGAACCAGATGGTCTCCGACGCCTCAAACGCGATGTGGAAAACGTCGCGCTTGCGTTGACCTATAAAAACGAGGACATTCTGCCCATCGAAGTTGAGCAACGTGCGAAACTTAAGCGAAAGGTGGCCTAGCATGTCCGATCGAATCGTGACGCTCGTGCCACTTCGAGGTGGCTCGAAGACAATTACGAACAAGAACACACGAATGCTCGGTGGCATTCCGCTGTGTGGCTGGGTCCTCAAAGCTGCGAAAGCATGCCGACTGATCGACGAGGTCTATGTCTCGACGGAATGTCCGACAATTGCAGCTGTTGTCGAGTCCCTTGAACTCGGCGTCAAAGTGATTGAGAGACCGCCCGAGTTGGCATCCGACTCGGCAACGACAGAATCAGTCATGAAGCACTTTGCGAGCGTGACGGATTTTGACATTTTGATTACCATGCAGGCCACGTCGCCGTTTACAACTGCCGCGGACCTCGAATCCGCGTTATCGCAGTTCCAGGCCGATTCGCTAGACAGTCTGCTCACCGGGGTCCGTTCCAAACGGTTCTACTGGAAGCCCGATGGCACGCCCTTGAACTACGACCCGTCAAACCGTCCGTTGCGTCAGCAATTTGATGGCAGCATCGTTGAAAACGGCGCGTTCTACATCAGCCGTCGAGAGTTGCTGGAAACAGCAGAATGTCGGTTGGGCGGTAAAATCGGCATCTACGAAATGTCGCCGGAAACAGCCACGGAACTCGACGAACCCGAAGACTGGGAAATCGTCGAATCGCTGCTTTCGACCCGCGAACGTCGAAACGATCGGATCGACCAGATCTCACTGGTTCTCGTCGATATCGATGGAACGATGACCGACGGCGGAATGTACTACTCTGCTGACGGCGAAGAACTCAAGCGATTTGACACGCGTGATGCCCGAGGTTTGCATCGCCTCATGGAAGCGGGCATCCAAGTTGTCTTCGTGACTAGCGAGCCGTCGCAAATTGCATTGGCTCGGGCTCAGAAACTCGGCATACCATGTCAAATTGGTGTGCAAGATAAAGTCGTTGAAGCAGCACAGCTGTCGCGCACCTATGGGGTCCCCCTCTGCAAGACAGCATTTATTGGCGACGACTTGAACGACTTAGGTGTCATGCAGCAAGTGGGTTTCGCTGCTTGCCCAACTGACGCTCGCCCCGAAATTCGACGTGTTGCCCAATACGCAGCCAAAGCATCCGGTGGTCACGGAGCGGTTCGTGAAATCTGTGACTGGATTCTCGCACATCGTCATAGTGTTGTCGGTCATGACATCCAGCGGCGTAACACTGGTCTAGCAAATCGCCTCGCGGGATAGTATCGACAAAAGAGAATCACTAATGCAACGAGCATTCTTGCTGCCGAGCCCAGCGTCCGCCGTTTTACTCAGTGCAGCGATCTTTGGTGTGGCGCATCTTCTATCGCCATACCACCACTACGAACTGGGTTATTCGACGAAGAGTTTTTTTCTGCTCGCAACGAACTTGATTCTCATCGCGACGGTACCTATCTGTCACCGCTTTCAGAAAGGACCGACGCGAAGTAGTCTTGTCGATACTCGGCAGTTCATTCGCGTACTCAACAGTCCGGCGACCCAATTCGCATTCCGAATCTGTGTATTGCTGAGTTTGATCGGCGGCATCCTGAAGTGCTACGACCTTTTCGTCGCCCGTTCCGACGTGTTTCTCTCCGACCTTGATGTCAACGAAAAATACAATGCCAACGCTGAGACGGCGACATCAATCCAGGGTGTTCTCGGATCGCTGCTCTACCCGATCTCTCTGCCCTGTATATTGCTAGTAGCCGCCAGAAAACGGATTGGACTTCCAGTCCGTCGATACCGGCTCACAATGGCGATACTCATCGCGATGGCGTCGATCCCGATCCTCAACTCATTGTTGATTGGAAAACGAGGGGCTATCGTCGCTGTAGCCGCATTCGGGATGTTCTTTGCTCAGTACCTCATCGGTCGTCGTTTTAATCTTCGAGAGGTCATGATCGCCGGAATCGGCGGAACGTTGATCTTCATTGTGCTAGCCAAAGTCCTAGCGCATCGGCTGGAGGAAAAAGGAGCGTCGATGCTCGACGTTGCCTTGACTGCCAGGTACACGCATCTAATGTCGCCAAGTTCCGCGATGCACTCGATACCTAGAGTGTTGCCGGACTCCTTAGACGACCTGTTCTCTGATTACACCGTGTTTTCCGGGTACATCACTCATAGTTTTCCAGAGTATTTATACCTGGTTGACCAACACGACCTACGTCACTGCTCCCATGGTGCCACGACTTTTGGCATTGTCTTCAAGCTATTCTCCTACATTGGCCTCGGTCATTACGACGCAGCGGAACTCGAAGGGCTGTTCCCCCGAGAGTACGTTTATACCACACTGTTTGGTGCATTGTTCTTAGACTTCGGCTACGCAAGTGTTCTGGCCTCACTACTGATTGGATTACTGTTAGTGCTGTGCTACGAAAGAGCACGGGGTGATATCTTTTTCGTTCCACTCTACTGTTATCTATACCTCGTTGTGCTTTGGTCACCCATGATTTGCTTCTTGTACATGTTCTATGGAATGTACTATATGTGGGCGACTCTGCTATTCGCTTTCGGAATGAACGCTTGGGTCTTTTTCAGTCAGCCTGCAGTTCAACGACATTCCCATGTCTACAGTACGCGACGAGCTTCACGACGAAAATTACGTGCAGTACAAGAGGCTGCTGACCAATGAACTCCAACTTATCACATTTCGCAAAGAAGCTTCCTGAAGAAGTCGAGTACGCTCGGTTGCAAGATCCCTCTTTCGGCAAGAAGAATGGGATTCTGCACGGTCTAGTCGAGCTGCTGGGCCGTTATGTTGCTTGCGTCTTCCAAGACAAGATTCCGACGAATCATCCGTGTCACTACTTTCATGATCCACGATTTCAAAGATTCAACCCATCCGATGCTTTTGCATTTCAAACGCACCCCCGCTCGAAACTACGTCTGGAGTCGTTTCGCCCGTTGTTTGCTATTGTTCTAATCGTTCGCTTCATTCAGATTGGCTCGTATCTAGGTCTGAAGGCGATTCAACCGAGAAACGGATTGCTACGGCTGGCGATGCTTGACTTGGCGACCATTTGGACGTTGGTTCGTCGGCACGACATCAAGGAATTCTATTACTCGGCCTCTTTCCAACCTTATGTGTTCATACTCTGTGAATTGCGATCGCAAGGCGTCATCGTTAAGTTGACTGGCATTCAACACGGTGCATGGGAAAAAAGAAGTTTAGAAAACGCAACACGTGATCTCCCACTTGATGAGTACCGTCTCCTGCACGAGCGGTTTGAGGGTGTGTTTCGCAACCACTTTGATCGCACACACCAAGTTATAGTCAGCGTCCAAGAACCTAAAGGTTCTATAAACTGGCGCACACGTGAAGAACCTCATATTGCTGTCGGACTTCAATACGATAACGACCAAGCAGACTTTGATATTGTGAAGACGTGCCATCAACATTGTCAATCACAAGGGTGGGACCTCGTTGTTTATCCTCACCCGAAACAAGACTCGAAGTTCATCGAGAATATTGAGTCTCTCGCAATCGTCGAACGCAGCAATAGATACTCCGACTCAGCTTGCTTTGTGACTCGATACTCGACTCTCGGGATGGAGTTCAGTCTTGTCGGGGGTGCGGCTATCTTTGTCGACTATGGTGAACGAATAGAATTTGATACAGAAGGGCTCGACGTCCGATATATCAAGCCATCGGAACTTCAGCAAACAGTTGCTGAAGTTGCGGCAGGTGTCGTGTTGCAATAGCAACCACTCGAGTGTGACTCTGCGACAAACAAGATTTCGCCTATATAGGCTTTCATGAAAATGGTTCTAACGAACTCAACGAACGAAGACGAAGTGAAAAGCTCACGACTAGCCCGCGGACTTCCGTGGGTGGTCGGTGGCCGAGTTGTTGGTGGTGTAGCTGCACTCTTTGCAAACATGATCCTCGCTCGGGAACTCTCGAAGGCGGAATACGGCGTTGTCATCTTCTTTGTGGGAGTCATCTTCGCAATTCTCGAAGTCGCGAAGTTTGGTCTCGATCGCTTGGTGATGCAACATCTGGCGGAACATGCTGGCCGATCTTCACGTCAGGCGTTGAAGTTAATTCGTCGGCGGTGTATTGGACTCGGCATCTGTAGTGCAACCGTAGCAGTCACAATTGGCAGTTGTGTCATGTTTGTTGCGAGACACAAACTTGACGGCATGGAGACTGTCAACTTTGAAGTCTGTACAGTTCTCGCAGCGGTTGGAACCGTTTTTCTGACGATCTTGATATTGAACGGGGAAGGACTTCGCGGTCTTCAGGACCTCAAGTTCTGCTCGATGGTTGGTGCGCAAAGGACCGGCCCTGTTGTCGCATTGTCATTTGCGATATCCGTTTCTATCGCAAGCGTGATGCTAGAGAATCTCACCGCTGAGATCACACTGGGGTTGTTCGTCGGGTCAATTATTCTGACATGGGTCGTCTCTGAACTCGCATTTCAACATACAGTTCGCAGCTATCCTGAATTAGGATCTACGCAGTTCAAACCGATACCGCGGGTCTCAGAACTCGTCGGTGTTTCCTTCGTACTGCTATTCATGGACGCACTGAACTGTTTTTGGGAACAAGGCCAGCCATTCGTGGCGGGTTTTTTGATTTCCACTGATGAACTCGCGATGTTTGGTGCCGCCAACCAGTTAGTCGTATTAATCGTAATGCCGTGCCTGCTGGGTTTGCAGGTGGTTCGCTCGTCGATCCCTTCACTGTACGCCGAAGGAAAACGGGAACAATTACAGAAAACAATGCAGGTCTGTTCGACCTACATTTGCCTCATTTCGCTTGGCCCATGTCTTGCATATCTCCTCTTCGCCGAACCAATCCTGGAACTCGTGTATGGTTCTGATTATCGATCAGCGGCGGCGGTTCTTCGGTTACTTATCGTCGGCCGACTTGGAAACTTGTTCGCGGCAACTTCGGCTTCCGTTCTAATTTTTACTGGCAATCAACGTTGGGTCGTTTGGTCCAACCTCGTTTCCTTGATCGTGATGCTAGCTGTCGCTGTATTCGCGGCACCGGCCTGGGGTGCCTTTGGATTTGCGTTGGCGGTCGTAGCGGCTCGAAGCCTCTCATACTTTTTGTATTGGTATGGAGCGCATCGGCTTTGTGGAATCTGGACTCATAGTAGCCTTGGCGTCTTGCTTGGCGAGCAGGGCATTCTGGCTAGCATTCAGCGTTACTGTCGAGAGCTACCGGGTACTCTGAAGCGATTTCGTTAATTATTCATTGTTTGCACCTAGTACTGGAACTTCAGTGTTTCCGTTCAGGCGTGTCGTCGTGGTCACCACCTTCGAGGCGTCCGCAGCGCTTGGGCAATCCAGTTTGGACATGAAAGGGCTATCAGTTGAGAATCCTGATCCACGATTACTCAGGCCATCCGTTCCAAGTTCAGTTGAGTCGCCAGCTCGCTCATCGCGGGCACGACGTGCTGCATCTCTATTCCGCCTCTGTGAACACTCCTCACGGCTCGCTGCAAAAGCAAGCTGGTGATGCGTCTAGTATCGAGATTGATTCAATCTCTCTCGGTCGTGAGATTCGCAAGTACTCGTTTTTCGACCGTTTTCGGTTGGAAGCTCGGTATGCGAAACTCGCGGAACAACGAGTGAGAGAGTGGAAACCCGACTCGGTGATCGTCGCCAATACTCCGACACTAGTTGCCGACCGGATGCTTAAGGCATGCCAAAGACATGATATTCGCTTTCTCTCCTGGATTCAGGATCTCTATGGCTTGGCTGCCTACCGTATTTTGAAGCGGAAACTGCCAGGCATTGGACACGCTGTCGGTCGCTACTTTATGCACCTTGACCGCAAGGCTTGCTTAGCTAGTGATGAAGTGGTTGTCATTAGCGAGGACTTCAAAGAGATCCTCGGAAAATGGGGAGTGCCTGATGACAAAGTCCATGTCATTCACAACTGGGCTCCTCTGGAAGAGTTGCCGTTGCGGCCGCGTGACAATGAGTGGTCGCAAAAACTCGGGTTGACCGAGGACGTCAGGTTTCTATATTCCGGCACATTGTCGATTCGACACAACCCTGATCTATTGTTGCAGCTAGGTCTGCAACTTGACCGGACGGGCCAAGGCGAATTGACGGTCGTTTCACAAGGTGAAGGCGCGGAATGGCTAAAAGCTCGGATCGAGGAACATAATGTTCAATCAATCCGTGTCTTGCCGTTTCAGCCTTTCGAGGAAATGCCGAATGTTTTTGCGAGTGCTGATGTCCTAATTGGCATCTTGGAACCGGAAGCAGGCGTGTTCTGCGTTCCGTCGAAGATGCTCAGTTATATGTGCGCTCAACGTGCGATGCTTGCGGCGATTCCTCAGGAGAACTTGTCCGTTCGGATTATCGACGGCAATTCGGCTGGTCTCGTTGTCGATCCACGAGATCCGGAAGCATTTGTCCGAGCGGCAGAAGAACTCGCTTCGTCTTCATCACTCCGATTGAAGATGGGGCTAGCGGCTCGGAACTATGCGGAAACGCATTTTGATATCGAACGGATTTGTGACCGCTTCGAACAGTTGCTCGGAGGAGCAACGGAAACTCATTCGGCTGAGCGTCTTGTTCGTCAGTCGATCGACCGTATTGAAAGGATTGGAGCTTAGTTATGAGTCGATTAGCTGTTGTCGGCGGAGCCGGCGGTTTCATTGGCGGTCATTTGGTTGCCCACTTGCTTGAAGAAGGTTTTGAAGTTCGCAGTGTCGACGTCAAACCTTTTGAAGAGTGGTACCAAGTCCACGAAGGTGCGGAAAACCTCGTCCGCAACCTGGAACTTCGTGATGCCTGCACCGAAGTGTGCGAAGGCGCAAGCGACGTGTACAACCTCGCTTGCGACATGGGCGGCATGGGGTTCATCGAAAACAACAAAGCTCTTTGCATGTTGAGCGTTTTGATTAACACTCATATGCTGATGGCTTCCAAAGAGTGCAAAGCGGATCGTTTCTTCTATTCCTCGTCGGCTTGTGTCTACAACGCTGACAAGCAACGCAATGCCAACGTGACTCCGCTGAAGGAAGAAGACGCTTATCCAGCCATGCCAGAAGATGGCTATGGTTGGGAGAAGTTGTTCTCCGAGCGGATGTGTCGTCACTTCTCCGAAGACTACGGTTTGAAAACCCGTGTGGCACGGTTCCATAACGTTTATGGTCCGCACGGCACATGGGATGGTGGTCGTGAAAAAGCACCGGCGGCTGTCTGTCGAAAAGTGATCGATGCCGTCTACACCGGTAGCGGTGAGATCGAAATTTGGGGCGACGGTAATCAAACCCGTAGCTTCATGTATATCGACGACTGTATCAAAGGCATTCGTCAGATCACCGAACAAGGTGTGCCCGAGCCGATCAACCTCGGGTCGAATGAGTTGGTGACCATCAACCAACTCGTCGATATCGCTGAAGAAATCAGCGGCACGAAGCTGAAACGAAACTACAAACTCGATGCTCCGAAAGGTGTGAACGGTCGTAACAGCGACAACACCTTGATCGAGAAATACTTGGGCTGGTCTCCTAGTATTCGCCTGCGTGACGGTCTGGAACTGACCTACCGCTGGATCGAAGCTGAGTATAAAGCCAAAAAATCGAAAGCGTCGGCAGCTTAGTGGTCTCACCACTCGCCGTTGGTGGGTTCTCTGCCCGTGTCTGTAACAACTATTGGCGCGTTTGTTGCCAGTATTTGATGCATCAAACAAGATGCAGGTCTACAAATCGAGAAGGTGAGCCTGTCAGCAATGACGAAGCGATTCAATCGAGTTCACGCGGCGTCGCACCGGGCGTCGCGTGTTTTTGCTATCGGTGATATTCATGGCTGTGCGAGAGCGTTAGATGCGCTCGTGTCTGCATTGCCCATTGGTCCTCTCGACATTGTGGTTCCCCTCGGGGATGTCGTGGATCGGGGTCCGAACTCGCGAGAAGTGATCGAGATTCTAATGTCTCTACAATCGCGGTGTGATCTTAGACCGGTTCTTGGTAACCACGATGAAATGATGCTAGATGTGCTTGATGGAGCCCCGCCCAAACGGTGGCTCAAGTATGGAGGAACAGCCACGCTTGATTCCTATGGTTTTTGCGGAAGCTTAGATGTTGTTCCCAGCGAGCACGTCGAGTTCCTCCGATCCTTTTCTGATATTGTCGAGTTGGAAGATCACTTCTTCGTTCACGGCAATTACGATCCACTTGTTCCGCTGGCTGAACAGTCACGACGAATGTTGCGTTGGACATCGCTCGTCGATCATCTGCCGATGCCACATCAATCTGGTAAGGCGGCCGTCGTTGGGCATACAGCGAACAAAAAGGGCAAGATTCTACGACAGCCAAAACTAACGTGCATTGACACAGGTTGCTACGGCGGTGGTTGCTTGACCGCACTCGAAGTTTATAGCGGTCAGATTTGGCAAGCGAATTTCCTGGGGAAAGTCACAGCTCCGGAATCGTATCCGCAATCTCAAGCTGGGGCCTAATTCGCTCAATTCGACATCTCCAGATCTCGCCGCTCGCAGAGATCGATTCGTCTATGGAATGGAATGACGATGCCCTACACTTTGATTACCGGCGTTACCGGACTGCTAGGGCAGTATCTGTTGCGAGATCTCTTACAGAGCGGTCGCCAGGTGGCCGTTCTCGTTCGATCGACTCCACTGGCCAATGCCCAGGCTCGCGTTGAGGGAATTCTCACGGCTTGGGAGAAACGACTCGGTCGGTGTTTGCCCCGCCCGCGAGTTCTTGATGGCGACCTGACAGCAGACGGGCTCGGGCTCAGTCAGGCGGATACGCATTTCTTACAGCAACATTGTGATTCCGTATTACACAACGCCGCCAGCCTGGTGTTTCATGGCGAAGCACGCGATGACGAGCCCTATCGCACGAATGTCGTCGGCACGCGGAATCTGGTGGAAACGGCTCAGAAAGTCGGTATTCGCGATTTTCATCACGTTTCGACGGCTTATGTATGCGGACGACTCCACGGCGAAGTTCGCGAAGCCGACGCCAACCCACTTGCCGACTTCGGAAACGACTACGAACGCAGCAAGTCCGAAGCCGAATCGATTGTGAGAAACGCTTTCGGTCAGCGAGCGACCATTTATCGTCCGTCCGTCATCATCGGCGATTCAAAGACCGGGTTCACCTCGACATATCGTGGCTTCTACACCGCGGTCCAATTGACATGGTTACTCGCCAAAACCAATGGCGCTTCGGCAGGTCGAGAGTTCATTCGTAATTTGGGGTTCGGAGCCGACGACCGAAAGAACCTGGTCCCGGTGGAATGGGTCTCCGAAGCCATTGCCACGATCATGCAGGACTCGACTCAGTTCGGCCGCGTGTTTCATATCACGAATCCCGTGTTGACACCGACATCGGTCATCGAAGAGGCGATCAACACGGCGATCGAGCAAACCGAGTCGACGAACCCATCTGCAAGACGCAAGGCAAAACCGTCCACCTTTCGTGAAGACGAATTGCGTAACGGGATGGATGTCTACCGCAGTTACTTTCGAACCGATCCATTATTCGACTGTCGAAACACGCGATTGGCCTTGCCTAACCGCACGTGTCCGGTTGTGGATCGGGCGATGTTGGTCCGCTTATGTCGATGGGCAATGAATGCGAAATTTTCGACGCTTCCCCCACGCACGACTTCCGATGCTCCGCCGATTGCTGCGATTTTGCAATCGACATTTTCACGCTCGGACCGTAATTTCTCAGGTCGCGCGACCCTGCAACTCGAACTGACTGGCCCCGGTGGGGGACAATGGACCGTCGCATTCGAAGGCGGTCGGCCGGTCACTGTAAATTCGGGTTTCCATGATTTCACAAAATCCCTAATCTACGGCCCAGCGTCTGTCTTGTGGACACTCGTCTCCGGACGGGGTTCTTGTGAACGAGTGTTGACGGATGGTTCCTTGGTACTGACCGGTGATTCGCAATCGCGAACACAGTTCACTGCCTTGATCGACCATTTGCGGACGGCGTCGGCGAGCGTCCGTCGAGCGTCGTAAGCGGAGACAGCGTGGTTTTCTCGGATGGAAACCGCGTGACAGAACGCCTGCGACGAAACGACGTTGCAACGGATGACTGACTCTGATCATGGATGACAGAGAGGCCACTGTGTCTGGGCAGCTATTGAAAACTCCGATCGCGGTTGTCGGCATGGCGTGTCGTCTGCCGGACGCGAACAATCTGAACGAATACTGGGAACTCCTGAGTAGCGGTCGGGATACGATCCGGGAGATGCCCGCTGATCGGCTCGATCGAGATCTGTATCTCGACGAGCGAAAAGGTCAACGCGGACGCACGTATGCGTCGATCGGCGGGCTGTTGAAGGACACGCCTCCGACGACGACCTATCCCGACTCGTTCCGGCAACTCAAGGACAGCGATCCGTGTCATCGGATTTTCTGTGAAGTTGTCGCGGATGCCTGTCGGCATGCTGGTTACGACCCAGCGAACTTGCCGACGCGACGTGCAGGCGTGTACGTGGGGCACTCTGGCGGAAGTCCGATCGGTGGCGAACTGAATTACGCCGTCCTGAGCGAACAATACCTCGACTATCTCCGCGATCTTCCCGGGTTTGCCAGCTTCCCGAAAGACGTGCAAGATGCAATTCTCGGCGAAGTCGCGACGCAGTTGCGTTCCGAACGTCCCCGTCGCGATTCGCAAGGCCATCCCGACGTGGAAGCCAACATGGTCGCTGGTTGGGTTTCACGGGTGTTGGGGTTGGATGGCCCGCAAATGGCCATCGATGCCGCCTGTGCGTCGGGACTCGTCGCGTTTGCGCTCGGTGCCCTGGCGGTGCAATCCGGCGAAACGGAGATGTCGGTCGTCGGCGGTTCGTCGTTCAGTAAGCAAGACAGTCTGATCCTGTTCTCGCAGGCTCGTTCGTGCAGCGCGACGGGGTCCCGACCGTTCGATGCCGACGCCGATGGTTTGGTCAATTCGGAAGGTCACGTCGCATTTCTGATCAAAACGCTTGATCGTGCTCTCAAGGACGGCGACCAGATTCACGCCGTGGTCCAGGGCTTGGGGCTTTCTAGCGATGGACGTGGTCGCAGCTTGTGGGCACCGCGAAAGGAAGGTCAAGTCGAAGCGATTCGTCGCGCCTATACCGGACCCGTCGAACCGACCGAAATCGACTACGTCGAGGCCCACGCGACGAGCACAAAGATTGGCGATGCGACCGAGCTATCCGCACTTGGCGAGTTCTTCTCGCAAGAGTTGGGCGGGGCGCGATTGCCCATTGGCAGTGTGAAGTCGAACATCGGCCATACCTTGGAAACGGCTGGGTTGGCGGGGATGTTGAAAGTCATCCTCGGCATCCAGCACAGCACGATTCCCCCAAGCATCAACTTCCGCACACCGAATCCGAACGTCGATTGGAACACGCTGCCGTTTGAAGTGGCGACCGAACGACGAGCTTGGCCGACGCACGCCAATCGTCCTCGTGCGGGGGCGGTGAATGCGTTTGGGATCGGTGGATTGAATGTCCACTTGGTCGTCGAGGAATTCCACACGCGACATCAATCGCGGGCGGCATCGGCGGATTCCGTTCGTGTGAATTCCCTCGAACCGGCAGCGATCGCAGTGATTGGCCGCGGTGTCGTTTTGCCAAGTTCGTTGAACGTCGATGAATTCTCGAATCTCGTGCAGAGCGAACGGTCGGCCATTTCGACTGCCGCGTCGTCGCGGTGGCGAATGGGGGAACCGCGTCGGGGTGGGTTCATCCACGGTTATGAATACGACTGGAAGACGCACAAGATTCCGCCGTTGCAAATTCAACGTGCGAATCCAATGCAGTTCATGCTGCTCGATGCCGCTGCTCAGGCACTCGCTGAATCGGGCTACGACCAAAAAGATTTCGATCGACACCGCGCCGCCGTCGTCATCGGTACGATTTTCGGTGGCGAGTTCTCGAACGACTTGCACGCCGGTATGCGGTTGCCCGAATTGACACGGGAGCTGTATGCCTCTCTCGAACGACGCGGAATCGACCGCCAGACGTGCGAACAATTATGCAAGGACTACGAGTCCCATTTCCTGAAACAACGCCCGGCGTTGCTCGATGAAACCGGAAGTTTCACGAGTAGCACGCTGGCATCGCGAATCAGTAAAACGCTCGACATGATGGGCGGGGCGATGGCACTCGATGCCGGCGATTGCTCCTCGTTCGCGGCGTTGTCGACGGCATGTCAACTTCTCGACAGCAAAACCGTTTCGGTCGTGATGTGCGGTGGCGCACAGCGAGCGATGGACCTGTCGGCATTCGAATCCTTCGAAAAACACGGACGACTTTCCGAAGCTCCAGGCAACGGACATCGACCGGGCGAGGGCGTCGTGATGCTCTTGCTGAAGAACTTGGCCGATGCCGAGCGTGACGGGGACACCGTGCACACCGTTATTCGTGGCATCGGTTCGGGAGCGGATCGCAACATCCATGACGCCGCCATCCGTGCCGGTCGTCAAGCCATTCGCTTGGGGAAGATCGATACACACGCGATCGGGCAAGTTGTCGGTGGAAGTGGTATCGCTGCATGGGACCAACAGGAATCTGCCGGCATTCGCGAAGTGTATGCCTCGACTCCCCAGCAACGCGACGCACTTCTTCCGCAGATCGGCCACACGCAAGCAACTCATGGACTGGCGATGCTCGTCCGGAGCAGTCTTGTCGACTCGCAAAATGAACAATTGACCGCTTTGACCAGCCATACGCTCAGCGGATTGGCTTACCATGTGATTCTCGATCCGACATCCGGACGTGTCCCGACGACGCGACCCGACGTCTCAACGGAGCAAGTGTTCGTGACGAATTCGCCTTCCGTTTCGCCGGGACAAACATCCCGGATTCTGCGTTGGATTGCTCCTGATCGGCGTCATCTCGAACAGCAGATCACAACTGCGATCACACGCAGCGAAGATGCATTTCAAACGGCGGTGACCACACGGTTCACACCTGGCGATGGCGTGCGACTGGCGATCGTCGCGACAAATGCCAATGATTTGCAACGCAAACTCGGCTTATGGCAATCGATCGGTCAAGACGTCAGCCGTCGAAGCACATTGCATACGGAAGGCGTGTTCGAGGCCAACTTGCGGTCCCAACCAACTCGGTTGGCTTGTCTGTTTGCCGGTCAAGGTTCGCAGTATGCGGGGATGTTCCGCGAATTGACGACGGCTTCGCCCTCGGTAAGTGGTCGACTCGACGAAATCGAGAGCAGTCTTCGACAAGCCGGTTTGCCTTCGTTTCGCGAAATGGCTTGGGACCGCCCCGAGCAACTTGGTCGAGATGTCGTCATCACACAGACGGCCGTTCTCGTGGCGGATGTGTTGGCGTGGGAAGCAATGAGCACAGCCGGCGTAAAACCGTTCGCGTTTGCCGGTCATAGTTATGGCGAGTATGCCGCTTTGGTGGCGGCGGGCGTGTGGTCCTTCTCGCAGGCATTGCGAGCCACCCAAGGTCGGGCAGCGGCGTTGTCGTATCTTTCGCCTGGCAGCACACAGATGATTGCGGTTCGAGCCGCGCAAGACGCGGTGCAGTCATGTGTAGACCGTCACGCCGGCGTCTTCATTTCACATTTCAATGCTCCCGAAGAAATCGTCATTGGCGGTTCGACCGCTGCCATTCAAACGGTGATGGCGGAACTGAATTCAAAGCGTATTCCCACGTTTGAACTCACGGTCCCGTGTGCATTCCATACGCCACACTTGGCACCGGCACAAAGTCGTTTGACAGCCGCGTTGGAATCCGAACATCTGCTCCCACCGAAAACTCCGATCATCAGCAGCGTAACAGCCCGTTATGTGGCCGACGCCCAAGACATCCGTGCGAACTTGGCGAACCAATTGGTCGAACCTGTCCAGTTCGTCTCGCTGGTCGAACGTTTGGCGGCTGATGGAGTGAACACGTTCCTCGAAATCGGTCCGTCGCAAGTCCTGACCAAGCTCACGCGTCGGATTCTGAGTGATCGAGCTGTCACGTGCATTGCGTTCGATCACCCCAACCGATCCGATGCGGAACAGAATGTGCATCGACGTGCGTTGCTCGAAACCTACGGGTTGACGGATGGGCCAACCGAACGCGTTTCGACTGTCACGACCGCAGTCCCAGTTTCCCCGGCGAAGACGACGAAAACTTCGACACCGCTCGAAGATTTTGATGCCACCGCTGCGCGTCGACAACGACGTCGTGCAGCCGCCGAGACCAAGCACGAACCGCCACAGCAACCGACTGTTGCTCCAGTAGAAACGACACCGGACGTCGCGGAGTCAATGCCTGCGATCGACTTGGATGTGCTACAGCAGTTCCTTGTCGACTTCGTTATTGAACATACGGGGTATCCGCGTGATGTTGTCAGTCTCGACGCCGACTTAGAAGCCGACCTCGGAATCGACAGCATCAAGAAAGCTCAGCTGTTCGGCGAATTCCGTGAGATGACGCAACTCGCTGCCGAAGGTGGCAGCGGCTCGATCAACGCCTTCCGCACACTCCGCGAAGTCTTGGAGTTAGCCGGTGAGGTCCGCAGTGCGGTGGCCGAAGTCAATCCACAACCGGAGCCAACACCGGTCAGACACCCCGATCCACATTTACAACTACGTGTCGATCAACCGGCAAAAACGAACTCTCAGCCGGTTCCAAGTTCATCGACTGCAAGTTCCGTTGAGAGTGCCGTCGATGTGGATGCACTCGAGCAATTCCTGGTCGATTTCGTCATCGAACACACGGGCTACCCGCGAGATGTCGTCAGTCTCGATGCCGACTTGGAAGCCGACCTCGGAATCGACAGCATCAAAAAAGCGCAGCTGTTCGGTGAGTTTCGCGAGATGACCGGACTGACCGGAGACGGTGGCAGCGGTTCAATCAACGCGTTCCGCACACTTCGACAAGTGCTCGAACTAGCCGGTGCTGCCCCAACTTCCGAGCGTGTTCCTCAGCCGACTGAAACGCACATGGAACCGGCAGTCGTTGTCGACACCGCAAAAGCGTCTACGGAATTCGATGTCAACAACTTACAGCAGTTCTTGGTCGATTTCGTCATTGAACATACGGGTTATCCGCGTGATGTTGTCAGTCTCGACGCCGACTTGGAAGCCGATCTCGGAATCGACAGCATCAAGAAAGCGCAGTTGTTCGGCGAACTACGCGAGATGACTCAGCTTGATGCCGAAGTCTCCGGCAACTCGAACATGCAGCAACTCCGCACGCTTGGGCAGGTGCTCGAGATGGTTGCCGGTGCGTCATCCTCGTCGAACGAAATCGCCGTCACTGCAACGATCGCGGAACCGGTGATGGAAACCGTTCCGTCATCCGTGCCGTTGCATGGCCCGAAGTATCTCAAAGGATATCAACGAGCCGAACGCGAACGAGCAGAAATCATTTCCTTCTTGAAGACCGAGGCCGATCGACATCCGTTCGCAGAAACGCGATCGACTTCCGTGACATCGACTCGCTCCCTGACTTCCGATCAACACGAAGAACTTCGTGGATTGGCGGAGGGAACCGGTGTGGACTTCGACAACGTCTTGGCTCACCACGAACACCTGCTGGGTGAGAACGGTTGGTCTGACGAGTCGCCCTTCGTTGACGAGTCAGTGACGGAAACCATCGAAGACGATCCTCAAACGATTTCGCAACGGTTTGTGTTGCGGATGGTGGATCTTCCCAACACGGGACCGGACACTGCAGAACCCACTTTCTGCGGAGCCGCGTTGATCGTCGGGCAGAATCGGATCGCGGATGCACTGAAAACGCGTTTGGAAGCGGTCGGTGTCACCGCGACGGTGTTGGCTCCGGTCGCCGACCCCGCCGCGAATGTGAAACGTTTGGAGGAGATTTGGGCGACCGGTCCGGTTCCGCACTTGTTCCTCGTTACACCCTGCGATGACGACGCAATCACCACCACAAACGAAGCCGCCTGGAAACACCGTCGCCAAACCAGCCTGATGAGTTGTTTCGGACTGTGCCAACGCTGGGTTCAACTGGCCATGCAGGACGAGTTACTCGCAGACGGTTCGGTAATCGGCGTTGGTTCACTCGGCGGCGACTTCGGGTTCTCGCTCAAATCGGCCGATCAACCGCGAAGTGCCGAGAGCGGCGGGCTGGCGGGTCTGATGAAAGCCATGTGCATCGAAAACTGGGTGAATGGTTATCGCTCCACGCCGGTAAAAATTGTCGACACTGCGAACACCGACAACCCGAATGATGTGGTCAACGGAATCTGGCGGGAGTTGGCTTCGCCGAGTCACGATCTTGAAGTCTCTTGGCATACCGGACGACGACAAGTCGTGCGGGCGGTGCCGCAACGTGTGCCTTCGCGAACGCAACGACCGATTCGTCAGGGTGGTACGTGGGTTTGCACAGGCGGAGCCCGTGGTGTGACGGCTTTTGTGCTCAAGGAACTTGCTCCCCGATACGACCTGAAGTTGCACCTCATCGGCACTGCACCGGCTCCCGAGTTTCCACCACATTGGCGGGAATGGCGGGAGAACAACCGTCAGCAGATCAAAGCCGAAGTCATGCGGATCGCCCGAGAAAGCGGCGAAAACTCCGTGCGGGCTTGGCAAGACACCGAGAAAGCACTCGAGATCGACAAGACGCTCCAAGAACTTGCGGACCTCGGCGTGACTGCCGTTTACCACTCCTGTGACGTGGCCGATCGTGCGGAACTTGCCGAAACGCTGGCGGAAGTCCGTAAGCAATCCGGCCCGATTCATGGGATTCTCCACGGTGCCGGCATCGGACGCGACGCCCGATTCGATCGGAAAGACATGCGGAAAGTGCAACAGTGCATCCGTGCCAAAGTCGACGGAGCCCTGGCACTCATGGAACTGACACAGTCCGATCCGATCGAACAGTTCGTCGGGTTTGGTTCGATCAGCGGTCGCTTTGGTGCAAACGGGCATACGGATTATTCGCTCTCGAACGACATGCTCGCCAAGTTGGTCGGTTGGTATCGTTCGCAACGGCCGGAAGTGGCTGCAGTGGCCTTCCATTGGCATGCATGGGACGACTGCGGCATGGCGGTCAAACCGGAGACACGGTTGGCTCTCGAGATGATCGATATGCAGTTCATGCCGGCTCGCGAAGGCGTGGACCACCTGATCGGTGAATTACTCGCGGGGACGCCGGAACCGGAAGTCTTGATCACCGACAGCCGGTACTATCGGGTGTTCAACCCAGCGGAGACGCGAGCGTTGGAATGGTACCCGGATCTTCAACCTCCGCAATTGCCGACGGACTGGTGTCCGATGTTGGGTCGCACGTTTGCCGATGGCACCGACAGCGGTTCAGTGCGACTCACGGTGAACCCAGCCCGCGACCCGTTCCTGGTGGAACATCGTGTGAAAGACACCCCGGTCATGCCATTGGCAGTGGGTGTGCAAATTCTTTGTGAAACTGCGATGTGTGCTGCCGGTCGACGGGGCCGCATCCGTCTACGGAACATCCAAGCAACACGGGCTCTCAAGTTCTTTGAAGAGTCGCCGAAGGAAATCGGTGCTCGGGTCGTCAATTGCAATGGCAATCATTGGACGTGCGAACTTGTCGCCGACCAAACCACACGCGATGGCCGACTGGTCGAAGCCGACCGGACCTACTTGGAAGCAACCATTGAAATCGGCGGGGCGAACACCACGCACGCACAACCCAGCCCGCCACCGAGTCATGGATGGGAAGCGATTCAATACGTCGATCGGGACGGCATGGTTTATCACGGTCCGGTGTTCCAGAACCTCACGAAGTTCTGTTACCAAGGCGATCGGGGGTGGGGCAAGATCTCGGCACCGGCGCTGACTGAACTCGCCAGTGCCCGTCGAAATGTTGCCGGTTGGACGGTGCCCAGTGCCGCTCTCGACGCCTGCTTGTATGCAACCGCATTGCTGGCGTGGAAGCAGGTCGAAGCCTCTCCGTCGTTGCCCGCGAACATGGGTGAATTGGAAATTGGCCGACTCACCCGACCGGGTGAAGCATGCATCGTCGAAACGAAATTCCTCAGACGGGATGGCAAGCGTGCCTGGTTCGAGTTTGCACTCTTCGGTCAAAACGAGGATCTCATTCTACGAGCCAAAGGGTACGAAATCGCATTCCTGAATTAACGGAGGGTCGAGTGCGAAGCGCAGAGAGCCAGACACTCATCCTTAATCACCACATCCCACGACACCACAGACAACATTCGAGATTTACACGTAACAATTTGGAAGTCCGAGAGATCGCTTGTTCGGCTCTCTACTCTCGGCCCTTCGCTCTCCACCATTAACCATGTATGTCACACCATCACGACTCGATCCTTGTTTGACGCCTGCGGATTACACATCAGCATCGGCGTACGAGGCGGAATGCGCGAGTGTGTTGCGACCGGCGTGGCATGTCGTCGGAACAGTAGCGGAGTTGAGTCAACCGGGTGATTTTCTGACCTGCGAACTGTTCGGACGCGCGGTGCAGGTCCGGAACTTCGATGGCGAGTTGCGAGCGTTGTCGAATGTGTGTGCCCATCGACATTGTCTTATCAGCGACGAAGCTCACGGTCACAGCGAAACCATGCGGTGCCCATATCACGGATGGGAATACGGGGCGGACGGTCTCACGCGAAAGATTCCCGCCGCTCAGAATTTTCGTCCGTCGCAGAAGGGTTCGGCGTGCTTGCCGATGTATCGCGTGGACACATGCGGTGGGTTGGTGTTCGTCTCCGTGGACAATACCCAAGCCATGACGCTGACAGACTTCCTTGGCGATTTCCAAGCACAACTCGAAACTTGTTTTCCTGCGATGCAATCTCCGGCGATGATCTGGAATATCGACTTTCCGGTGAATTGGAAGGTTGTCGTCGAGAACACTTTGGAAGCCTATCACGTGCCGTTCGTGCACCCTGAAACATTTCGCGAAGACCCCGGCGAAGACCGCAGCGAACACATTCTGCTGTCGAACCGAACGGCACTTCGCACGCAATTGCCATTCAGTCCGCATTCGAAATTGGATGCTTGGTTTCAACGACAAGAAGGGCGGTTTCTCGGCTGGCTCGGTCGCGATGTGACCGGCGGTTACGAACAACACCACCTGTTCCCGAACTTACTGTTTTCCTTCACGGATACGCTGAGTCTGTGTCATGCGGTCATTCCGACCGGACCGACGTCCTGTCGAAGCATCGTTCGCCAATACGGCATTCGCGGTGAAACAACGGGCATCAAGAAGTGGTGTGTAAAGCGGTGGGATGGCGTCGCGGCTTGGTTGACGAAACGGGTGCTGCTCGAAGATGCATCACTTTTTGACCGCATCCAAACCGGACTGACCTACAGCGAACAGAACGGCATTCTCGGGCGATGTGAAGAACGCATTTATGCGTTTCAACAAGCGTTGAAGTCACAACAAAGTCGCAATCAAACGAACGCAGCTTGATAGGGGTTAGGGTTTAGGGGGACGACTGAGATAGTGGTGGTTGCTCGATCTTAGTCCTAGTCCCAATGGAAAACTTTGATTTTGAACCGACTTTGATAGTGGCGAATTCTTTGAACGCACTTTCGAAAGACAGCTTCCATGATTGATCTCACAGGCAAGACGGCACTCGTGACCGGGGGTTCTCGGGGAGTGGGACGGGCGGTGGCATTGCGGTTGGCGGAAGCGGGTGCGGATGTCGTCATCAATTACCTCACTTCGCAATCGCGGGCGAAAGCAGTTGCCGAAGAGGTGCAGGCACTCGGTCGGCAAGCACTCACGGTGAAAGCCGATGTCAGTGAGGCTGAAGACGCCCAGGCGATGATGGAATTCGTCGGCGAACGATTCGAGCAATTGGACATTCTCGTCAGCAATGCGGCAGGTGGTGGGTTTCGTCCGTTGATGCAAGCCAGCCCCCGACATTTCGATGCGGCAATGCACACCAACGCACGGGCCTTGATGACACTCGTCCAGGCGGCTCATCCGTTGCTGACCGCGAAAACGGGATCACAGTCCAAAGTCATTGCATTGTCGAGTCATGGGTCCCAGCGAGCACTCAACGATTACGGTTTGATCGGGGCTTCGAAGGCGGCACTCGAAAGTTTGACCCGACATCTGGCGTTAGAGTTGGGACGCGAGGGCATTAACTTCAATGTGGTGCTTGCCGGGCTGTTACCGACGGATGCGATTCAACTTCTGCCAGGTGCGAAAGACATGTTCGCCGCCTTGCGAGAAACGCTACTTGTGCCGAATCGGGAATTGCAAACCGAAGACGTTGCAAACGCAGTGTTGTATCTGGCGAGTCCGCTGAGCGACTTGGTTCAAGGACACACTCTCGTGATTGATGGTGGAATTAGCATTCGCAGCTAAGTCGAATACTCCCACGACCCACGGAGGGGTTTGATGTCACAGCGTGAATGTTGGCCGATCGATGAATCTTTGCCGAAGGAACCGATGACATTGCCATTGGTTCCGTTCGAGCGATTCATGGTGATCGACGATCAACCCGAACACCCGATGACGTTCTACACCGAAACTCGTTTCGTGGGTGACATCGATCCTGAAGCGTTGCAAACGGCCGCTGTTGCCACCGCTCGTCGTTCGCCCCTGTTAAGTTCGCGGATCGAAGAAATCGATGGCGTACCGCAATGGGTGAACTGGGATGAATTCCATGTCTGCGTCGATGAAGTTTCTCCGGAAGCGATCGACACACCGCCGCGGGGCGTGAATATCGATCTGACTCAGGAGATCGGCTGGCGGATTTGGTTTTCTCGCGTGAACGGTCATTCGACGTTGCGAATGCAATTTCACCATGCCGCCTGTGATGGCAAAGGAGCCGCCCAAGTTTTCATCGACCTGATGACAGGGTACTCGCAACTGATGGCGTCGGAAGATGGCCAAGTTGAATGGCGAAAACTACGCCCCGAAGGTCTGCCGGATCGAGGTGTGTTCCCCCCGGTAAAATCCACGCGGACGGTTTCGCGTTGGCAGGCGATCAAAGGCGGATGGGACTTCCACATGCGGAAGCCGAAGCCGTTGGCCTCGCCTCATCGAACACCGATTTCCGCGGGCGATCGTGAACCACTACAGTGGGAACTCTGTGATTTCACCGCCGCCCAAACTGAACACTTTCGGACCTGTGCGCGGGACATGGGTGTCACGTTGAACGACATTGCCACCGCGTTGCTGTTTCGCACGTTGGCAGATTGGAACCGCATTCATGCCGGAAGCCGACCGAAACATCGCCTGCGAATTTTGATTCCCACGGATTTGCGAAGCCGGGTCGATGGTCGTTTGCCGGCTGCGAATCGTATGGGGTTCGCTTTTCTCACACGGACCAATTCTCAGTGCGGCGATTGGAACACGCTCGTAGACGGTGTGCGGGCGGAGACGGAGTTCATCAAAGACACGCAAGCCGGGCGGATCTTCCTGAACGACATGACGTTCCTGACCGCTCACCCGAAATTGCTTTCCGGGTTGCTGCGTCGATCCGGGTGTTTGGCGACCGCCGTGTTAACGAATCTCGACGACCCACTTCGACGGTTTCGACGACGGTTCCCGGCGGATAGTGACGGTCGGATTGCCGTTGGCAACTTGAGCATCACCGCCGTCTACGGCTTGCCGCCGATTCGCATGCGGACCCGGGCGGGGTTCGGAATTTGTCA